>PNAT01000037.1:1908-11048 GCA_003169675.1 Acidimicrobiaceae bacterium | reverse complement strand
GGGACGGAGGAGGACGGCTTCTTCGACCAGGACCTGTCGTAGTGGGCCGCGACCCGTTCGTCGTGGTCATCGCCCGCTTGCGGAGATCGCCGGGGTTGACGTCGCATGAGGTGCGCCAGGGCACCGTGGCGCTGGCGGGCCCGCTCGACCTGGCCGGCATCGACCCGGGGCGCAGCGTCGTCCCCGAAGGTGCCGAGGCCGTATGCGACGTCACGCTGCAGGCCTTTCGCGGGGGCATCGACGTCGCGGGGACCGTGACCGCCCCCTGGGTGGGGATCTGCCGGCGCTGCACGGCGGGCGTGTCGGGCCAGCTGCGCGTCGCCGTGCACGAGCGGTTCGGGGACGGCCCGGCAGCCTCCGACGAGATGTACCCCGCCCAGGACGACGCCATCGACCTGGGTCTCCTGGTGCGCGACGCCATCGTGCTGGAGCTGCCCATGGCACCGCTCTGCCGGGAGGACTGTGCCGGGCTGTGCCCGCAGTGCGGGGCCGACCGCAACGACGGCGAATGTGGCTGCGTCGCCCCGGCCGATCCCCGGTGGGCTAACCTCGATGTGCTCCGGTAGCTGACCCTACGCGGCCAGCGCCCCCGCATCGATCGTTGGAGACTCACGATGGCTGTACCGAAGAAGAAGAGGTCCAAGGCCAAGGGCCGTAGCCACCAGGCCGCCGCCTGGGTGCTGCGCCGCCCGCCGCGCAGCGTGTGCCCCCACTGCCAGGTGGCCAAGACGCCGCACGTGGTGTGCCCCAGCTGTGGCTGGTACAAAGGTCGGCAAGCGGTCGAGGTCGACTGACTTGAGCCGGCGTGGTGAGCGTCCGTCGCCCGAGACGCTGGCCACATTGCCCGTCGCCATCGACGCCATGGGGGGCGACAAGGCCCCGGGGGAGATCGTCGAGGGCGCCCGGCGCGCCGCCACCGAGGACAGCATCCCGATCGTGCTGGTCGGGCCGCCCGATCTGGTGGGCGACACCGGCGGGTTGGAGCTGGTCGAGTGCACCGAGGTCATCGCCATGGACGAGGACCCGGCCGGCGGCGTGCGCCGCAAGAAGGACTCCTCGCTGGTGCGGGCGGCCGAACTGGTGCGCGATGGGAAGGCCTCGGCCATGGTCTCGGCCGGCAACACGGGAGCGACCATGGCGTCGGCGTTGCTGCGCATGGGGCGCCTGCCCGGTGTGGTGCGGCCCTGCATCGCCACCCCGCTGCCCCGGCTGGGCCGTTCGCCCGCCGTCCTGGTGGATTCGGGGGCCAACTCGGAGTGCACGCCGGCCATGCTGGTGCAGTTTGCCCAGATGGGCGCCGCCTACGTGTCGGCCCGCTTCGGCACCGAGTCGCCGACCGTCGGGCTCCTGTCCATCGGCGAGGAGCCGACCAAAGGGACGCCCCTGGTCAAGGAGACCCATTACCTGTTGCAAGAAGCCGGCGGCTTCGAGTTCGTGGGCAACCTGGAGGGACGTGACCTGCTGCCGTCTCCGGCCGACGTGATCGTGACCGACGGCTTCACCGGCAACGTGGCCCTCAAGGCCCTTGAGGGCTCGCTGCGTTTCCTCTTCGACGCCATGCTGGGAGTCTTCGGCACCAACGAGGAGACCAAGGGGGCCGCCGATGTGCTGCTGCCCTACCTGCTGCCTATGGCCTCCCAATTCGAGCCGGAGAACACCGGCGGGGCCATGCTGTTGGGCACGGACGGGGTCTGCGTGATCAGCCACGGGTCGTCGAATGCGACGGCCATGGCGAACGCCGTCCGGGTGGCCTACGAGTGCGCCACACGGGGGTTGGTGGATCACGTGGCATCGGCTGTTCTCCCAGTTCAGGAGGGATAAACGGGCGCTTCGGCGTCAAAAACGCCTAAGCTGCCCACCATGCCAGCCGAAACCCACACCAATCAGGGCCCCCTCGACCGCAACGGGGTGTTCGAATTGATCCGGGACCAACTGGCCGACATTTTGGAGACCGACCCGGCGACGATCACCGAGGGCGCCTCGTTCGTCGAGGACCTGGACGCCGACTCCCTGGCTCTCATTGAGCTGGTCGAGGGGCTCGAAGAAGAATTGGGGGAGCGGACCGTCGGGTTCCGCATCGACGATGAAGACCTTGAAGACCTCCGTACCGTCCGTGACGCCGTTGACTACGTCTACGCCAAGCTCGAGGCGGGGTGACCCGGCAGCTGTTGGGGCGGCCGCGCTGGCCGAACGACTGGGCTACACCTTCAGCGACCCCAGCCTCCTGGACCACGCCCTGGCGCACCGGAGCTGGTGCGGCGAACGGGAGGGTGGCGCGCCTTCCAACGAACGTCTCGAATTCCTGGGCGACGCCGTGCTCGGCCTCATCGTGGCCCGCTACACCTTCGAGAGGTATCCGAACTTCCCCGAGGGCAAGCTGGCCAAGGTGCGCTCGGCCGTGGTGAACGCCCGCGTCCTGGCCCAGGTGGCCGAGCGGCTCGGCGTGGGGGACGTGCTCCTCCTCGGCCGGGGCGAGGAGGCGACGGGAGGCCGATCCAAGGCGTCCATCCTGGCCGACGCCTTCGAGGCCATCCTGGGTGCCGTCTATCTCGATGCCGGCTGGGAGGCCGCCGAGATCCTGGTGCTGCGCGAGCTGCGCGACGCCATCGCCGGCGCCGCCCGGGAGCCCGACGACTTCGACCACAAGAGCCGCCTGCAGGAAAAGGCCGTCCGGGACGGCGACGGCACGCCCCGCTACGTCATCGTCGGCTCGGGGCCCGACCACCACCGGCTCTACGTGGCCGAGGTCCTGCTGGCCGGGAACGTCTGTGGGACGGGTGAAGGGCATTCCAAGAAGGAGGCCGAGCAGGAAGCGGCCCGCAACGCCTGGGAGGGACTCCACGGTGCCTGAACTGCCCGAAGTCGAGACGCTGCGCCAGGACCTGGCCCGTGAGGTGGTCGGCCGGAAGATCAAGTTGGTGTCGGTGGCCAACGGTCGCTCGGTGCGCCGCCATGCCTCGGCCAAGCACTTCCGGACCCCGCTGGAGGGCCGCACCATCAAGTTGGTGGGCCGGCTGGGCAAGTACCTCCTCCTCACCCTCGACAGCGGCGACACGCTGGTGGTGCACCTGGGGATGAGCGGGCAGTTGCTGCGGGTCAAGTCGGTCAAGGACCCCAAACCCAAGCACACCCACGTGGTGATCACCTTCACCCAGGGCGGCGAGTTGCGCTACGTGGACCCGCGCACCTTCGGCGAGATGTTCGTGTCCACGCCGCCGCTGAAGGCCGACGGCACGCCACTGAGCCCGATATCGGGCACGTCGGGCGGTGACGGGGTGGCCATCCGCAAGGCCATCCCCGAACTGGCCCACCTCGGCTTCGACCCCATCGAGGACATGATGAGTTGGGACCGCTTCGGCCTGCTGCTGCACCAGCACAAGGCCGGCATCAAGACCATGCTCATGGACCAGAGCTTCACGGCCGGCATCGGCAACCTCTACTCCGACGAGATGCTCTACCAGGCCGGTCTGCGTTATGACCGGGGGTCGGACACGCTGACGGCCACCGAGGTGCGGCGCCTCTACCGGGCCATCGTCGAGACCCTGGCCGACGCCATCAAGCACCGGGGCTCGTCGCTGGCCGACGAGCAGTACCGCGATCTCTTCGGGGAGATCGGCGGCTACCAGGCCTCGCACCAGGTCTATGACCGCGAGGGCCAGGCCTGCCGGCGCTGCCGCAACGTGATTGTCCGGGTCAAGACGGGCGGGCGGTCGACGTTCTTCTGCGAACATTGCCAGGTCTGAATCGCCCGGCCTGACCGCTCTCTCCCACTAGGGTCGCCCGAGTGTTCCTGAAGTCACTCAGCATGAAGGGGTTCAAGTCGTTCGCCGACCCCACCGTGCTGGAGTTCGAGCCGGGCATCACGGTGGTCGTCGGGCCCAACGGAAGTGGCAAGTCCAACGTGGTCGACGCCGTGACGTGGGTGTTGGGCGCCCAGGGCCCCCGCTCGTTGCGCTCGGCGAAAATGGAGGACGTCATCTTCGCCGGGACGTCGTCGCGGCCGGCGCTGGGGCGGGCGGAAGTGTCGTTGACCATCGACAACGGATCGGGCAAGCTCCCCATCGATCTGGCCGAAGTGACGATCACCCGGACCCTCTTCCGTTCCGGTGACAGCGAGTACGCCATCAACGGCGCACCCTGCCGGCTGCTGGACATCTCCGAGCTCCTGTCCGACTCCGGCGTCGGGCGCCAGCAGCACATGATCATCGGTCAGGGTCAGCTCGATACCGTGCTCAACGCCCGCCCCGAGGACCGGCGGGCCATCATTGAAGAGGCTGCCGGCGTGCTGAAGCATCGGCGCCGGCGGGAGCGCGCCGAGCGACGCCTGGCCGCCACGGCCGAGAACCTGGAGCGTCTGGGCGACCTGGTACGCGAGGTGCGCCGCCAGATCCGCCCACTCGAGCGCCAGGCCGCCGCCGCCCGCTCGCACGACAACGTGGCCGGCGAACTGCTGGCCGTGCGCCGCTACCTGGCCGGAACCGAGTTGGCCGAGCTGACGTCCCGGCGGCAGGTGGCCACGGAGAATCTCACCGTCTGCCGGGAGGAGGAGCGCGAACTCCACGAGGCGCTCGAAGCGCTCGACGACGAGGCGTCGTCCACCTCGGCCGAGCTGTCGTCGCGCCGGGAGGAGGACCTGGCCAGTGCGCTGGGTCGGGTCCAGGGTCTGGTGGAGCGGGCCCGGGGTAGCTCGGCCGTCCTGCGGGAGCGGGGACGGGCCGTGGTGGTGGCACTCGATGCCGCGGCCGACGTCGACGTGGTGTCCACCCTGGAGGCCGAGGCGGCCCGGCTGATGACCGAGATCGCCGCCGTGGCGGCCGAAGATGTCGGGGGCGCGCCCGATATAGATGGGCTCGACGCCGAGGAGTCGGCTCTGCGTGAGCAGTGGGCGTCGGTCCTGGGTTCCGAGACTCCGGACGAGGCGCTCTCCCACGTGGCCGCCCGCACCGAGATGCTGGCCCGGGCCACCGATCGGCAACAGCAGGACGTGGCCCGGCTGGACGGCCGGATGGCGGCGCTGGAGCAGCGCGCCACCGCCGGCGCCGTCAAGGCCGATCTCCTCGGGCGGGAATCCGCCGGGCTGGAGCAGGCCACCGCCGACCTCGAGGCCGACCTGGCAGCCCGCACGGCCGAAGTCCAGGAGGCCGCGACCCGGACCGAGGTGACCCAGGGGGTGACCGACGAGGCCGAGCAGGCTCGCCACCGCAGTGCCGCCCGGGCCGAAGCCCTGGAGCGGGCCTTGCGTGACCTGCAGGGCGCGGGCGGGCGGGAGCTGCTGCGTGACGTGGACGGCGTCGTCGGGTCACTGGTGGACCTGGTGCAGATTGACGAGGGGTGGGAAGCGGCGTTCGAGGCGGCGGCCGGAGCCGGCGTGGCCGCGGTCGTGGTGGACGGGCGGCACTCGGCCCAGGCGGCGCTGGCCACCTTGCGCGAGCGGGGCGTGACCGGTGCCGTCCTGGCCCCGCGGACCCGCTCGAACACGCCGCTGGCTTCATCCGACCTGCCGCCGGGGAGCAGCGCCCGGCCCGTGCGCGACCACGTGCGGGCCCGTCACGGCGAGGCCATCGCCGAATCGGTACTGGATGCACTCGTCGGTCGGGCCGTCCGGGTCGACGGCTGGGAGGAGGCCATCGACCTTTCCCTGGCCCGCGACGACCTGGTGGTCGTCACCCCCGAGGGCGACCGTTTCGCCGCCACCGGCTGGCGGGTGCGCTCCGCCACCAGCGTGGTCACCGCCGTCGCCGTCGAAGAGGCCCAGCTACGCGCGGCCGAAGCCGCCGCGGCGGCCGATGTGGCCCGGGCTCAGCTCTCGGACGCCCGGATCGCCCTGGCCCGCGCCCGCGACGCCCGGGCCCTGGCCGAGCGGGCCATGGACCGCCACAGTGCAGCCCGCACCTCTGCCGCCGCCGACTCCGAGCGCCTGGACGATGAGCAGCGGCGCCTGGACGCCGAGCTCGCCGAAACCCGGGCCGCCCGGGCTGAGGCGGCGCAGCGCCTGGCCGACGAGCAGGGCGAAACGGCGCGCCTGGACCGGAGCCTCCCGCTGCTCGAGGAGGCCGGTCGGGCCTGGCAGGAACTCGCCGCTCGTCGTTCGCAAGCCGCCGCCCGCCGGCAGGAATTCGAGGTGCGCATGTCCGGGCTGGCCGAGCGCCGCCGGGTGCTGGCCGAGCGCCAGACCGAGGTGGAGCGCCGCCTGCAGGGCCACGCCGAGGAGCGGGCCACCGCGGCCTCGCGCCGTCGGCGGTTGGAGGCTGAAGGATTGGCTCTGTCCCGGTTGGAGGCGGTGGTCGAGGGCGAGCAGGCCCGCCTGGACGCCATCTTCGGCACCCTGCGCCAGGAATACCAGGACCAGGTGGACGCCGTGCGGACCGGAGGGGAGCGGCTGGAGCAATTGCGCCAGGACCGCCATACCACCGAGCAGCGCCTCGATGCGGTGCGCTCGCGCACCCGGGCCCTCGACCTGGAGTCCACCGAGGTGGCGCTGCGGGCCGAGACGCTGGGTGAGCACATCAGCCGGGATCTCGGTGCCCTGCCCGAGGACCTGCACGGCCTGCCGGTGCCCGAGATCCCCGAGGGCACCACCCTGGGTGACCACGCTGGCGAATTGGAGCGCAAGCTCACCGCACTGGGCCCGGTCAACCCGCTGGCCCTCGAGGAGCTCTCCACCCTCGAAGCGCGGCACAAGGAGCTCGAGGTGCAGGTGGACGATGTGCGCGGCGCCCGTCGCGAGCTGCACGAGGTGGTGCGCACACTCGACCACGAGATCCTGACCTCCTTCGCCGCCGCGGCGGCCGATGTGAACGAGCACTTCTCGACCCTGGTGGCCACCCTGTTTCCCGGCGGCACCGGACGCCTGGTCCTCACCGATCCGGACGACCTGCTCAACACGGGCGTGGAGATCGAGGTGCGCCCGGCGGGGCGCAACGTCCGCCGGGTCTCACTCCTCTCGGGTGGCGAGCGCTCCATGGCGGCCCTGGCCTTCCTCTTCGCCGTATTCCGCAGCCGCCCGTCGCCCTTCTACCTGATGGACGAGGTGGAGGCCGCACTCGATGACGTCAACCTCCACCGCTTCCTTGGCCTGGTCCGCGAGTTCCGCCACGAGGCACAGCTGCTCATCGTCAGCCACCAGAAGCGCACTATGGAGACCGGCGACGCCCTCTACGGCGTCACGATGGCGCCGGGCGGCTCCTCGCAGGTGGTGAGCCAGAAGGTCGATAAGGAGAGCGAACCGGCGTGATGCTGCTGGTGGTCGCCCTGGTTGTGGTGGCTGTTCTTGTGGTGCTGGCCGCCGCCGCTTTCCTCATCGGCCGCTCCCGGCGAGCCCCCGGTGCGCCCCCGGTCACCCGACTCTCCGAGCCGCCCGAGCCGCCCGAGCCGGCCGAGCCGGCCGAGCCAGCCGAGCGGGCCACCTACCGCAACCGCTTGGGCAACGTCCGGGGGGTCTTCAGCGGCGCCGTATCCGCCCTGCGGTCGGGACGGATTGATGCCGCTACCTGGGACTCCCTCGAAGAGGCGCTCATCCGAGCCGACGTGGGGGTGGCCACCACTGGTGCCCTTCTGTCCGACATGCGCCAGAAGGTGCAGTCCAAGGAGATCAGCAACGGTGACGATCTGCTCGGGGCCCTCGGCTCGGCCATCCGTGACCTGCTTGACACCTCCGACTCCCGCGCTCTCCGGTTCGACGGGAACCCCGGTACCCCCGATGTCTGGCTGGTGGTCGGGGTCAACGGCGTGGGCAAGACGACCACCATCGGCAAGTTGGCCCGCCAGCAGGCGGCGGCCGGTCGATCGGTGCTGCTGGCCGCCGGCGACACGTTCCGGGCCGCCGCCGCGGATCAGCTCGGCCTGTGGGCCGAACGCTCGGGGGTCGAGATCGTGCGGGGCGCCGAGGGAGGCGACCCCAGCGCCATCGTCTTCGATGCCGTGCAACGGGCGGCCGCCCGTGGCAACGACCTGGTGCTGGCCGACACGGCCGGGCGGTTGCACAACAAGGCCAACCTGGTCGAGGAACTCAAGAAAATCCGTCGCGTGGCCGACCGCGATCCGGGTCACGTCACCGAGGTGCTCCTGGTCCTCGATGCCACCACGGGTCAGAACGCTCTCGCCCAGGCCCGGGAATTCACCGGGGCGGTCACCGTGACCGGTATCGTGCTGACCAAGCTCGATGGCACGGCGAAGGGCGGCATCGTCATCGCCATTCAGCGCGAGCTCGGCCTACCGGTGAAGCTGGTGGGCCTGGGCGAGGGACCGGACGACCTGGTGGCCTTCGATCCCGATGAGTTCGTAGGGGCCCTCCTCGGGATCGACTGAGCACCGGCAACCACTCACGGTTGCCGAGAGCCGGAGAGCGGAGAGTTCCGATACATCGTTATTGAACGCTAAACAGAAATGGTTAGTATTTGAAAAGACATACCCAGAGCATTCCCGTTCGCGGAAGTCTCAGGCCCACCGAATCCGGGTTGCCTGCAGGAACTCCTGGAGTACGGAGTCGTCGCCTTCAACGGACAATCCGTTGGGCGCTTGCCGATTCCACAAGGTGAAGAAGAGGTCACTCGCCGGACCGCTGGCCGTGCAGTCACCCGGCCCGCTGTGGCGTTCGGTGGTCACTCCGTCCGGGCCGATGCGCACCAACCAATCCGACTCGGTGTCGGTGCACCTGACGCCGAATCCCTTTGGGGTCGCCTCCCCGGATCCATCCTTCTTCCGGGTGATGAAACAGGTGAGGAGTTCGTCGATCCCGTCAGCGGCGAACGCCGGGTAGCAGGCGCTCGGCGCCAGTCCCGCCGCCAATTCGGCATCGACCCGGTGGATCGCCGTCTCATGGGCTTGGCGCCGAGCCCAGAAGGCGAGCGGCGTCGGTGCGGGGAGGAACGACCAACATTGGAGGTCCGGGCTGGCCGACTCCAGGGCGTGTACCAGCGCCGCATGACCTTCGACGAACCACTCGGTGATGCCGTCATCATCGGGAAAGTTCGCCGCCAGCTGATCACTGTCCACATTCCCCGGATCCATCTGGACGCCGGCCACGAACGCAGTGGCCCAGCGGTGCACCGTGCCCAGGTGCTTGACCAGATCGCGCACGACCCACTCGGGACAGCTGGGCACGGGCGCGTCGGCCCCCGTCGCGCCAATCGCCGTCGCCA
>PNAT01000037.1:0-1849 GCA_003169675.1 Acidimicrobiaceae bacterium | reverse complement strand
GATCGTGGCGGCGCCGTTCACCGTGAGCGGTGCCGTGCACTTCATTCGCCCGCAGGTCTTCACCGGCGTCGTGCCCCATGCGCTCCCGTGGCACGTGGGCCTGGTCTACGCCAGCGGCGTTGCCGAATTGATCTGCGCCTACGGCCTGTGGCGCCGTCAACGCTGGGCCGGGATCGCCTCCGCCCTGCTGCTCCTGGCCATCTGGCCGGCCAACCTGCAGGNNCCTGGGTCCGCTTCCCGCTCCAACTCCCGCTGATCTGGTTCGCCCTGCAGGCGGGCCAGTCACGGTCAGCGGGCGGGTCACGGTCAGAGGTCACCCAGGGCCGGGCCTAATACCCGCCAGTCAGCGAAGGGGACCTCATTGAGTTCGTGGCCGAGGACCTGCACGCAGACGTGGTCGGCGCCGGCAGCAAGATGCTGTTGGACGCGCTCCCGGATGGCGCTCTCGTCACCCATGACGACCAGCGCGTCCGCCAGGCGTTGGGATCCGCCGCGCACGAAGTCTTCCTCGCCGAAACCCTGACGGAGCCAACTGTTCCGGTAGTTGGCCAGGCCGGTGTAGATGTCCAGGTGCCCATGGGCACGGCGCAGGCTCTCGGCCCTGTCCTGGTTGAGGACTGCTGCTTGCTCGACCACCAGCAGCGGACCGCGACCGAGCGTTGTGCGGGCATCCCGCGTGTGCTCCGGCCCGACGAGATATGGGTGCGCACCGTCTGCCCGGTCACGCGACAGCGCCAGCATCTTCGGCCCTAGGGCGGCGAGCACGAGCGGAGGAAATGTGACGTCTGCTCCGACATAGGGAGCGTGCTGCATGGCCTTCAGGTAGTCCTCCATGGCGCGCACCGGTGGGAGGTACGCCGTGCCCCGGTCCCGCTCGACGAGTGGCTGGTGACTCACACCGAGGCCGAGGACGAAGCGGCCCGGTGCCAGGGCGTTGATGAGTCGGGCACCTGCCGCGGTCGCCATGGCGCCCCGGGCGTAGATGCTGGCAATACCCGTCCCGACCACCATCGTCCGGGTTGCACTGGTGAGGGCCAGGGCCGCGGTGAGGCTCTCCCGGCCGTAGGCCTCTGGGATCCAGAGCGAGCCGAAGCCAATCGACTCGATCTCGGCTGCCGCGTCCAGCATCCGGGGGGCCGGCAGTGCTTCGAGAGCAGCCGTCCACAGGCCGGCCCGATGGGCGCGGAGCGCGGCAGCGGCGTGCACGTGCTGACTCTAGGACCAGAACGACTGGGCGACGCCGGGCCGGTGGCGCCGTCCCACTTGACCGGCGGCTGGCGCCACTCCAAGACTGGCCGCGTGTCGAGCCGCCAAATCGACGACTACCTGGCGGCGCTGGACGAGCCCAAGCGGTCGACGCTGGGCGCGCTCCGGCAGACCATTGTCGCCACCGTTCCCGAAGCCGAAGAGTGCATCTCGTACGCCATGCCGGCATTCAGGCTGCAGGGCAAGGTGATCGCCGGATTTGCCGCCTTCAAGAACCATGTGAGCTACCTCCCGCACAGCGGGTCGGTACTTCCGGAACTGTCAAGGGAACTGGCTGGCTACGTGACGACCAAAGGGGCCCTCCAGTTCGACGCCGACAGGCCGCTTCCCGAAGCGCTGGTCAAGAAGCTCCTTGCCGTGCGCATCGCCCAGGCCTTTCCCGACCAACCGGGTGGAGTCAAGCAGTGAGGTCGTAGGGATCCCACCCCGGCGGTGTATGCCGTAGGTGATCTTCCACCATCGGACGGACCCGTTCCGGTGCGATCGCACTCTCCTCTACGCCATGCAGAGTCAGCGTCGGTGTGAGTTCCCACGCCCCTCCGGCGACCCACGTCCCCGCCCACGTCCCCCCCCCCGCCCCCGC
>PNAT01000133.1 GCA_003169675.1 Acidimicrobiaceae bacterium | reverse complement strand
GAACAGGGCATGGAAGCGGACCAGGCCGGCCGGGTTGTCGACGAGCCGATGGGACGCATCGGCGTTCATGGCGGTGTCGATGCTCCCGCCGGCGATCTCGACCAGGACCAGGGCAACGGTGAAGGGCCACCGCTGATGGATGGTGGCCATGATCATCAGGAGGCCCGACCACGCGAAGAGGGCGATCCACAACAAGCGGCGGGCTCCGACCCGGTCGGCCAGGTGTGCCATGACGGCACTCGAGGCGCCGGCGACGGCGACCGCGATGGCCAGCAAGACCCCCACGGCCGAGTCAGAGAGAGAGAAGGCGTGCTGGATGTTGAACAACATGACAGCCCAGCTCCCCCAGAAGAGGCCAAAGGTGACGAACGCCGCCACGACCGGACCGGCGCCCTCGAGCGCCTGCCGGCCGGTCGCCGATGCTGGCGTGGTGCTCAGGGCCCGCCGCCGGGGCCCGCCTTGGCCAAGAACACGGACCGATCGACCATCACCCGGGTCACCCGTCCAGCCCCGACGAGGCCACCACTATCGCCCTCGGTACGAGCCGCCGACACGGTGAACGTCAGGCGCCGGCCTTCCACTTTGACCAGCGTGGCTTCGGCCACGACCATCGTTCCGACACCCACGGGTGCCAGGTGGTCGAATTGCACCCGGGTGGCGACGCTGGACTGCGCGTCGGCCAGGTGCCCGTCGGTGGCACGGCACGTCGCCTCCTCGCACAGTGCGATCAGACGTGGCGTGGCGAGCACCGGTACGTCGCCCGAGTGGAAATGCTCCGCCGTGTCCTCGGGGCGGATGGTCAGCTCGAGGCGAGCGGTCAATCCCGCGTGGGGGCCGTGCCCGGCAGTCTTGGCGGAGCCGGGAGGAGATTTTGGCACGACGATTACGATACCGCTCGTGACTGACACTTCCCTGATCGAACCGGCCGTCCTTGAGCGCGTGCTCTCGGCTGCTCTTGTCCGTGGGGGGGACATGGCAGAAGTCTTCGCCGAGGACAGCACCTCGGCTGGCGCCATGCTCGACGACCGCCGGGTGGAAGAGCTCTCTTCCGGTCGTTCCCGGGGAGCGGGGATCCGCGTGGTGGACGGCAAGACGACCGGATTCGCCCACACGTCCGACCTGAGCGAGGCGGGCTTGCTGGCGGCCGCCGCTGCGGCGGCGGCCGTGGCCCAACAGGGCGGTGGGAAGGTGCGCACGGTCGCACTCGGTCCGGGCTCGATACACGACCGGGGTGATCGCATGCTGCCCGACTCGGTCGACAAAGCGAGAAAGCTCGACCTGCTCAGGCGCGCCGACGAGGCGGCCCGGGCCATGGGCGACGCCGTCAGCCAGGTCCAGGTGGGTTGCGGTGACTCTCGGCGGCGCGTGCTCATCGCCAACTCGGACGGCCTGCTGGCCGAGGACGACCAGGTCCGCACCCGCTTCAACGTGATCTGCGTGGCCAATGGTGACACCGGGATGCAGACCGGGCACGAGTCGCTGGCCCGCACCGAAGGCTACGAGATCTTCGAGCGCTACGGCGTGGAGGACATCGCGCGGACGGCGGCCGCCCGCGCCCTGGTCAAGCTCTCCGCCCGTCCCGCGCCCTCGGGTGAAGTGCCGATCGTCCTGGCGGGCGGCAGTGGGGGCATCTTGTTCCATGAGGCCTGCGGCCACGGGCTCGAGGCTGACCACATCGTCAAGGACGCCTCGGTGTACACGGGCCAGGTGGGCCAGCTGGTGGCCAGTCCCCTGGTCACGCTGGTCGATGACGGGACCGTGCTGGGTGAGTGGGGCAACTTCGCGTTCGATGACGAGGGCTGTGCCCCCGGCCGCAACGTGCTGATAGAGAACGGCGTCCTGACGGACTACATGTGGGACTGGCTGCGGGCGCGCCAGGAAGGGAGGACGTCATCGGGGAACGGGCGCCGCCAGAGCTACCAGCACCTCCCGATGGTCCGCATGACCAATACCTACCTGCTTGCCGGCTCCGAGAACGCTGACGAGATCGTGGCCCAGACCCCCTCCGGGGTGTACGTCAAGAAATTGGGCGGGGGACAGGTCAACACTGCCACCGGTGACTTCGTCTTCGGGACCACCGAGGCCTATCTCATTGAGGACGGCCACATCACCGAGCCGCTGCGTGATGCCAATCTGATCGGGAACGGACCCGAGGTCCTGCGCCGCATTGACGCCGTGGCGGACGACTTCGACATGACCCCTGGAACGTGCGGGAAAGACGGCCAGAGCGTCCCGGTCGGCTGCGGCCAGGCCACCCTGCGCATCACGGGTGTCACGCTCGGGGGGACGGCCTAGGTGCCTGATCTCATGGAACTGGCCACGTCGGTGGTCGACCGGGCCCGGGAGGGCGAGGGGATGGAGGTCTACGTCACCAGGGGTACCGAAACCGAGGTGCGCGCCTACGAGGGGGCGATCGAGTCGCTGACCTCAGCCGACTCATCGGGTGTCGGGATCCGCGTAGTGCTGGGCAACCAGGTGGGCTTCGCATACGCCGGGTCGCTCGACCCCGCGGTGATCGATGCCACCCTGGCGGACGCCCGGGACAACGCGCGCTACGCCACCCCTGACGCCGATGTCGTCCTGGCCGCACCAGACGGGATCGCCGGTGTCGACCTTGACCTGTGGGACGAGCGGGTGGCGTCGACGCCCATGGACGAAAAGATCGCACTCGCCATCGACCTCGAACGGGCCACCCGCGCCGCCGACCCCCGGGTACGCCAGGTTTCCTCGGCGGACTACTCCGACGGGAGGGTGGAAGTGGCGTTGGCCTCAACGGCCGGCATCAGGTCAACGGCGCGCCGCACCAGTGCCTTTGTGTCGGTCGACGCCATCGCCGGGGAGGGAGCGGACACGCAGACCGGCACCGGTTTCAGTGTGGGCCGGGCACCGGGCGACCTCAACCCCGAGGAGGCGATGGTCGATGCCGTGCTGCGGTCCACCCGCCTCCTGGGAGCCCAGAAGGCACGATCGGGGCGCTGCACCGTGGTCTTCGACCCTCGCGTCGTCTCCACCGTGCTCTCGGTCGTGGCGGCGGCCCTCTCGGGTGAGGCCGTGGTCAAGGGGCGCTCGTTCTTCGCCGGACGGATCGGTGAGTCGGTGGCCCACGGCGCCGTCACTCTGGTGGACGACCCCACCGACGTCCGGGCCTACAGCGCGTCGTCGCACGATGGCGAGGGCCTGGCCTGCCGGCGCAACGTGCTCATTTCCGACGGCATGCTCCGCATGTTCGTCTTCGACACGGTCTCGGCCCGGAGGGCCAAGACGACGTCAACCGGCTCAGCGGTGCGGGGCGGTTACGCCGGGACACCAACGGCGGGATGCCGGGCGATCGTCCTCGCCCCAGGGTCAAAAGGTCCAGAGGAGATCCTGGCCACGGTCGGCGATGGGCTTTACGTGCAATCGGTGACGGGTATCCATT
The DNA here is from genome assembly GCA_003169675.1 of Acidimicrobiaceae bacterium. Lineage (GTDB taxonomy): Bacteria > Actinomycetota > Acidimicrobiia > Acidimicrobiales > RAAP-2 > Bog-473. The sequence goes on along the minus strand of PNAT01000133.1, from coordinate 59,409 downwards.
CCGGCGTGAACCCGGTGAGTGGGGACTTCTCGGTCGGGGCCGAAGGACTCATGATCCGGGGGGGACACCTGGCCGAACCGGTGCGCGAGGTCACGGTGGCCTCCACCCTGCAGCGGATGCTCCAGGCTGTGGTGGAAATCGGCAGCGACCTGCAATGGCTCCCCGGGCTGGCCGCCGGGCAGACCCTGGCCATCGCCGACATGCAACTCAGCGGGGACTGACTCCCTCAGCTGGCGGCGGCGGCCGGCGTCTTGGACTCCTTCGGCACTTTGGTCTCTTTGGACCCCGTGGACTCCTTGGTCGCCTTGTCAGCGCCTGGGCTGGCTTTGGCCGTGTCGGTGGTGGTCGTGGCGGAGTCGGAGCTCTTGGACTCACTGGGGGTGGAGTCCGAGGTAGACGACCGGTCGCCGTTCGCCTTGCCGGCACCGGCGCGAGAATCGTTCTTGTAGAAGCCGCTTCCCTTCAGGACGATGCCCACCGCCCCGTAGACCTTGCGCAGCGCACCGGCGCACTCAGGGCAGACGGTCAGCGCGTCGTCAGTGAACTTCTGCACAGCCTCGAGCCGGTGCCCACACGCCGTGCAGGCGTATTCATAGGTCGGCAATGGCCCTCCTCGGATTAGCACTCGCTCCTTGCGACTGCCAAGTCTATCCGACGCCCACTTGGGCTCACCGACCATCCCCGGTCTCCGGGGGTCATACACTGTTGCTTCGTGTCCGACCGCAGCCTGGCCCATCTCGATCCGCTAGGCGGCGCCCGCATGGTCGATGTGACCCCGCGGGAACCCACCCACCGCCGGGCCCTGGCCCGTTGCCGGGTCTCCATGCTGCCCGAGACCACCACCCAGGTCGCCAATAACGCCATCAGGAAGGGGGACGTTCTCGCTGCAGCCCGCATTGCCGGAATTCAGGCGGCCAAGCGGACCGCCGAGCTCATCCCCATGTGCCATCCGGTGCTGGTGGGCTCTATTGCGGTGAACTTCTCCATCGGCGATGACTACGTCGAGGTGGAAGCCCAGGTCGAGACCGTCGACCGGACTGGCGTCGAGATGGAGGCCATGACGGCCTGCACCATCGCCGCGCTCACTGTGTACGACATGTGCAAGTCATCGGACCGGACAATGACCATTGAGCACCTGTCGCTGTGGGAGAAGTCGGGCGGGCGCTCCGGTCCGTGGCGGCGATCAGAGGTCCAGCTGTAAGTTCCCGCTGCGGCCTTGACCGGCGGTGTCTAGATTCAGGGTCGATGACGCGCGTGGTGGATCCACCCGATGTCGGCAAGGGCATCGTCGGGGCCGTCACCTCAGTCGTCGGACGGATCGGTGGACGCAATGCCGTCATCGCCCGATCGTTGGGGACCATGCGGCGCGGCGCCATGACCCATGCGGACGGAGTGCGCCTCGCTGAGGCCGCTGATCAGGCCCGCAACCTGCGCATCCCCTTTGTCTTCTTCGTGGCATCGAGTGGCGCCGACGTGCTCGACGGCATCGCCGCGCTCCATGGGTGGGGGCGGGCGGCCGAGGCCATCTCGCGGTGCAGCGGGGTTGTCCCCGTGATCGCCGCCGCCACGGGCCCCGTGGTATCGGGGCCGGCGCTGCTCCTCGGGCTGGCGGACCTGGTGGTCATGAATTCGGAGGCAGTGGCCTTCGTCTCAGGGCCGCAGATGGTGGCCGAATTCACCGGCGTTGAGATCGGACTGCGGGAACTGGGAGGCGTGACCGCCCACGCCCGGTCCAGCGGTCTATGCGCCATGGAGGCCGATGACGTCGAGGGCGCCGTCGCCGAGTTGCTGGAGTACCTGCCCTCGCATACCGATGAGATGCCCCCGCTCTCGAGCATGAACGATCCGGTGTTGCGGGCGACACCCGAGCTCAGGGAGATCATTCCGGATCGCAAGTCCGCCTCCTATGACGTACGCGATGTCATCCGGTCGGTGGCCGACGAAGGCGGCATGAGTGAGCTCTGGCCTCGCTGGGCGGGCCAGATCGTCACCGGGCTCTCCCGGATTGGAGGCATGCCGGTCGGCGTCGTGGCCAACCAGCCCCGGATACTGGCGGGAACCCTCGACATCGCGGCATCCCAGAAGGCGGCTCGGTTCGTGCGGTTCTGTGATTCCGTGAACCTTCCGATTGTGACCTTGGTGGACACGCCGGGCTTCCTTCCCGGCAAGGACCTCGAGTGGCGGGGCATGATCCGGCATGGAGCGGAGCTGGCGTTCGCCTACGCGCAGGCGACGGTGCCCCGGATCTGCCTCATTCTTCGCAAGGCCTTCGGCGGTGCCTACATCGTCATGGATTCACGCGGCATCGGCAATGACGTCTGCCTGGCCTGGCCCGCGGCCGAAATCGCCGTCATGGGAGCGTCGGGCGCGGTGCAGATCCTGCACCGTGGCCTGGGGCCGGCGGCGCGCGCCGATCGGGAGTCCGAGTACGAGACGTCATTCTTGAACCCCTGGCCAGCTTCGGAGAGGGGGTTGGTCGACATGGTCATCGACCCGTCAGACACCCGGATCGTCCTGTGCTCCGTGCTGCGCCAGCTGTGCACGAAGCGTGAACTCCTGGCCGGTCGAAAGCACGATGCCGGACCGCAATAGCCGTGTAAACAGGGCATGTTCCAAATGTCATCAATTCGCAACGAACCTGAGCCGAATTCGACGCCGAAGCGGGCGACGGATCGGGCATGATCACTGCTGTGGCCCCCCCCACAGATGACGGGCTCTTCATCCTTGAGTCCTGTCACAGCACCTGGATCTTCGACACAGATCGGCGCAGGTTCCGTCGCGTCCTGAAAGGCCTGGCCATCGATGTCCATGCCGCCACGACGGCGTGGCGGCCCTATTTCGAGCTCGAGACCGATCCGGTATCCGAGTCGTTCGTCGTGCTGTTGAACCCCGAAGGATCCCGACTGCTCCGTTCATGGCGCCACGTCGAGCAATGCCCTCAGTGCGGAGGCAACCAGACCGCCGAGCTCTCAATTGACGAACTCAGGAGCGCCGCACTCGCCTGAGGCTTCCACCGGATCAGTCGGTGTGATCCGTTTCAGAAATGAAGCACGTGGGCGGCGGAGAGGAACAACACCGCCAAGGTGGCGATCGTAGCCACCACCACGGCCAAAGTGAGCCGGCGCGACACGGCAGGCGGAGGGACGTGGGTTCTCACGTGGTGGGCGTCGGCCCGAGCCCGGACACTGGCCTCCATAGCATCGGGTTCGTAGGTGGGAAGCACGAGGCGGTGCCGGCGACCGCCGTTTTCGGCAATCACCACGACGACACCCTGTCTCCCGCCGGGAAGGATGGTCCGCTCCGCCGTTGACAGCTCGTCCAGTTTGGACCAGGTGCAGCGCCACACCACCTCGCCGTCAAGCTTGGCCAGCTCAATACCCCGGGTGCCGAAGGTGAGGGCCAGATGGGGTATGGCCACGCTTCCCGCATTTCGTTTCGTCAGGAGATAGACGTCGGGGATGCTCCACGCTTCCTCCGAATCCTTCACCGACGGCATAAGAGGATGGAACGCTACTTCCATTGCCCGAGAGCGCCGGAGAGGCGCGGGCTGGAGCAGGGCGCCACGCTCATGCTGCGCTGGGAGGTCCGGGCGACCCACCGCGGCGCTCGCGGCGATCAGCGCGCTCGATTTCGCGCTCGACATCGGACCACAGGAGCGGCCCGGCCTCGTCCTCGCCGCCGGAAAATTCCGGGGACCGGCGGATGATGATGAAGGCCACGGTCCACAACACGGCAATGGTGCTGAACTTGGCCAGGAATCCGGCCAGCTGTTGGTCGAGCACGGGCGACATCCCGGCCACGGTTCCCGCCTTGCTGTACGACGGATAGAGCGATCGCCGGGCGAAGATCCAGACCACCGAGAGGAAGCTCGGGACGATCGACTGGACGATCAAGTAACCACCGCGCCCCAAGGAGGACAACCTTCGGACACCCGGCAATTCGGTGAGGACGGGGGCCCAGAGGACCACACCCGAGGCCAGGACGAGAAGCTGAAAGATCACCCGGGCCAGGTCGGAATGAGAGGCCAGATTGACGGCCCCGGTCGTCAACGTGCCAACCGCCACCACGGTGACCACAGCGATCGCCGGTATCGGTTTGACGGCAATGCGCAGGAAGACGTCGACCGCGGCCGGGCGGGTGAGCCGGGCAAGGATGGGGCGAGGCGTCCCGGCCACGACCAGCGGAGGCACGGCCAGGAGTAACAGCAGACGCTGGAGCACCAGGGCCACGAGCGACCAGTGGGCCGCCAGATCGCCCAATGGCCACGTGACGGCAATGCACAGGAGCGCCACGGCGACGAGGAAGAGGACGCGTTGGCGTGGGGTGGCCTCCCACCCCACGCGCTGCGTCGCCCGGATGTATGCGGTACCGACGGCGATCACGACCAGAAGCCACGCCAGGTGGAGATGCCAGCCGAAGGCGAGAGCCAGTGCGGTCACGAAAGACGTACCGCCGTAGGCTCTGCCCGATGATCGGACCCTCCAGACTTGACCGGCTCGAGCGGGTGACGGACCTCGTCTTGGTTCTGCTGGACACCACAGTTCCCATGACCCTCGATGCGATCGCCCTTCAGGTGCCGGGCTATCCAGTCGACCTTGGAGCGAGGCGCCAAGCCTTCGAGCGGGACAAGCGCCTCCTGCGCGACGAGGGCATCCCCGTCACGACGCAGAGGCTGAGCGGGCGTGAGCAGTACGGGTACTTGATCGATCGCGAGGCGTTTTACCTGCCGGATCTGGCCCTCGAATCCGATGAGCAGGTTGCGCTTCACCTGGCCGTGGCCGGGGTTCACCTGGGCGATCCTAGTGGCCGCGATGCACTTCTGAAGTTGGGCGCCACCGGCCTGCACGACGTGCGACCGATTGCCACGCTGGTACCGCCACGCGCTCTCATCGACCTCTTCGAGGCGGTCCGCACGCGCACCGAGGCCACCTTTGCCTACCGGGGCGACGATCGCCGGGTGGTGCCCGTCGGACTTTGGTTCCGTTTCGGCCACTGGTACCTGGTGGCGTGGGATCTGGACCGCGCCGCCGTACGCACGTTCCGGGTCGACCGCATCGATGGTGACGTGACGCTGGGTGCCACTGGGCGCGCGGCGGTCCCGGAGGGGATTGACGTGCGCGCGGCGTTGCCCGACGAACCATGGCGCCCAGGGGGTGAGGACTACATCGTCATGCGGATCCACGTCGACGCCCTCGAAGGTCCTCGCGTGGCCGAAGAGGTGGGCCACGACAAGGTCGATCGCCGCTACGACGACGGATCCGTCGACCTCACCCTCGCCGTGGCCTCGTTCCCGGCCATCCGGTCATGGGTCCTCGGGCTGCTCGATCACGCCGAGATCCTCGCCCCCCCTGATTTCCGGGCCGACCTGGAGGCGTGGCTCACGGCGCTGGCCACCATGACGGTGCCGCGCCACGAGGCCACCCCCTTCCCCTCACCCCTGGATGCTGAATCGCCCGGCGGGGACGTCAGGGCGGTTCCCGGCCGCGCCACGAGCAACCGCCTGCGTCGACTGCTGGCGGTGGTCGGCTGGTTGGCTCAGGTCGGTGAGGCACCGATTGCCGAGGTGGCGCAGCGATTCGGCATGAGTGATCAGGAGCTGGTGGCGGAGCTCGAGTTGGCGGCGTGCTGCGGCGTCCCTCCCTACACCCCGGACACGTTGATGGAGATTGAGGTGTCTGAAACTTCGGTGCGGGCCTTCCTCCCGGCCGACTACGCCCGCCCTCGTCGCCTCACTGCGGCCGAGGGTTTTGCCGTTGCCGCATCGGCTCGTCTCATCCTGGCCGTGCCGGGCTCGGACGATGATTCCCTGCGCCGTGCCCTGGCCAAGCTCGACGCCGCCCTGGGCTCCCGCGAGGCGGTCGGGGTCGATGTCGACACGCCACAGCACCTCGCCGCCGTCCGCCAGGCCACCGACGCCGGGCGGCTTCTGGAGATCGCCTACCTCTCCGCCTCGCGGGACGAGTTGACCAGCCGGGTCGTCGAGCCGGCCCAGGTCATCACCATGGATGGGCACTGGTATCTCGACGCCTACTGCCACCGGGCGGGAGACATGCGGCGTTTCCGGGTGGACCGGATCAATGAGGTACGCCCCCACGACGGACCGAGCGCCGGCGCTCCCCGGACGACCCGCCCCGCCGCGGGCGCCTTCATCCCGGGACCAGGTGCCCAAGAAGTCCATCTCCACGCGGGCCTAGGGGCCCAGTGGGTGGCCGAATCGGTCCCGGTGCGTGCCGTGCGCCGGTCCTCCGATGGCATGGTCACCGACGTGGTCCTGGACGTGGCCGGCATGGCGTGGTTCGAGCGCCTGCTCCTCCAATTGGGGACAGAGGCCTATGTGGTGAGCCCGCTCGAACTGATCGCCCTGGCTGGGCAGGCCGCCTCAAGGGTATTGAAGATTTATCAGAAAGACATAGAATGATATAAAAGTCAGTTTAGAGCGAGGAGTTCGATGCTGGGGATCCACCGCCTCACCTCGAACCGGGCGGACTATTACCTCACCGATCTGGCCCAGGAGCTTCCGGTGCCCCTCGCGCCCCTCCCGGGCCAAGGCGTGTGGATCGGCCAGGCGGCCCAAGGCCTCGGCCTTGGTGGCACGGTGGATCCACTGCAGTTCCGCAACGTGCTCGAGGGGTGCCACCCGGACTCCGGGCGGCAGATGCGATCGAACCGGGCCACGGTGCTCGGCTACGACCTGACCTTCAGCGCGCCGAAGTCGGCCAGCGTGCTGTTCGCCCTGGGCGGTGAGGACGTGGCGCACCACATCATGGCGGCGCACGCTGATGCTGTCAGGGGCGCGGTGGCGTACATGGAGGCCCATGGGATCTCGGCGGCCCGGCGTGCGGGGGGCCAGCGCGAGGTGGTGCCGACGAGTGGTGCGGTGGCAGGTTGGTTCACCCATGGAGTGAGTCGCAACCTTGATCCCCACCTGCACAGCCACGTCGTGATGGCGAGCTTGGTGCACGGTGGCGATGGCCGCTGGAGCGCCTGTGATCAACGAGGGATCTCGGCCCATCGGGAAGCGGCGTCGGCGGTGTACGACGCGCACTTGCGTGTGGGCATGACGGCGCGCCTGGGGGTCCACTGGACCCAGGCCCCCCAAGAACGCGCCGAAGTCTGTGGTGTGTCCCCCCTCCTGCGGGGCGAATTCTCCTCCCGCTCGGCTGATATCCGCCGGCACATGGCCGAAATGGGGGCGCATTCGGCCCGGGGCAACCACATTGCCTGGGCCGTGACCCGGACCCCGAAAGAGGTTGGCGCCCGCTACGAGGACCTCACCGCGCGGTGGGAGTACCGTGCCCGCGCCATCGGGGTGGAGCGGTCCGAACTGACAGAAGTGCTCGGCCGGAAGGTGGAAGCGCAGTCCTTCAACGAACATCACTTCGCGGCAGCGCTCTCGGTGGCGCCGGACGGAGGGGCGCGGCGGCGAGACGTGATCACCGCCTTCGGTACCGCGGCGCGCGATGGCGTGTCGGCTGATGACCTGGAGAAATTGTCCGATATGTGGGTGCCGCCGACCAACGCCATTCAGGTTGGCGTGTCCGAAGATGTCCTCCAACGGCGTCTTATCGTGCCTGGAAGTTACCTCTTGCGCGCACTCGGACCGCGGCCGGTGGACCCCCGAGCTCACGCGGTCTGGCGTGCCGCCGCCCGGGAGATCGATGACTACCGACAACGATGGGGTGTCACGAGGGCACCGGACACACTCGGCGTGGGGAACGGGCCGAGCGGTCTTGCCGCACTCCCTACCAGTCGTTTGGTCGACCACGTGCGCACGGCCCACCAGGTGGAAGCCGCGCGTGCGCTGTTGGGTCGAGGGGGACCACAGACCATGGAACTCGACCGCGGTCGTTGACTCATCGCCCGCGCCCCATCGTTTCACGTGTCGGAAGCGCACGCGCCGGAGGCAGCAAGTCGCGCCACGGGCGGTGGGAAAACGATGGGGTGAGGGTGACCGATCCCATGGCTTTGTCCGGACCCAGGACGAGAGCCTGACCGGGCGCGCCGTGGGCGATTGTCTCGACGGGGAAGCGGGGTAGACGCACGGTGCCGACCGAACTTGAGGGGCGGATGCGGCCCCGCTCGCCCACCGAACGTCCCACCGTCGTCGTCGCCACTTCATGATCGCCTCCCAGCGCGCTGAGGTCCCGCAGCGTGGCGGTGTCGGCAATCCCGGGCAGCACCACTGTGGTGCCGAAGAGCGACAGGAAGCCGTTCGCCGCGGATCCCCACCGGCCGCGGGCCTGGGAGAGATCCTGGAGGCACGCCAGCACCAACAGCCCCTGTCCGGCTCCCTCACTCACCATGGCCGGGAGATCCGGAATGGGTGCAATATTGGCGACCTCGTCGAGAGCGAAGAGGGTGGGCGCCATTGGCTCGCCTTCGCGCTCACGCACATACGTAGCGTCTCTCACATCGCCGATCGAGGCCACCACCAGCGGTGCGAATTGCTGTTGCCGCCGTCCCGGCGAGCAGATGTACATGGTATTCGGACCGCGACAGAATTCGCTGAGATTGAGCGGAGGCGCCACGGTCGATGCCATGGCGCCCTCTGATCGATAGGCGGCCATCACGCCCGATGCGGTGGACCAGATACCAGACTGTTCCCGGGCGTCCGTGCTCACGATGCCGGCCAAAAGGTCGGTTGCCGTGGCATCCTCCCCAATCGTCGAATTGAGGATCTGCAACGGAGTGGAGCCATTATGGCGATCAATCCACCGCAAAAGGGTCCGCAAGGGCAGACCCTCAATTGCGGCCGCATGGAGGAGGGGTGAGAGCAACGCGGCGGACCGTTCGGTCCAGTGGTGTTCTCCGGCGGAGATGGAGAGCGATCCTCCACTCAGACGGCTCGCCCCCACCATTGCGTCAGCTGTCTGCACCGCGGCATCCCAGTCAGTCGCCGTGGTCAGGGGGGACCACCCGATCCGTTCCACATCTCGGGGGCAATCGATCTCTCCGCTCGGATCGTAGAGAAAGGCCCAACCTTCTCGACGGCGTGATGATGCGGTGGCGTGCATGACGTCCGGCTTGGTTGACGTAGAAACAACGGGGCCATCGGACAGCAAAATATTGGGTATGACCAGGGACGATGTCTTTCCTGAGCGTGATGGTCCGAGCACGAGGGCTGAGCGTTGCGCGCCGGCCCAGGCCCAACCTTGGGCTCCCGTTCCCAAGTAAATGCTATGTGCCGCATATCGATGGACCCGGCGCAAAGAACTGGTTGAACTCACGCGTGCATCAACAGGTGTCACTTCAGAATGAAGAGCTTCTTCCATACGCGCGATGTTGACTGTGATGAGTCAAGATTTCCATAGGACATTGTCGCTATTCGTGCGACAAGTAGACAAAGCTGTCCTTGCAGGCGAACAATTTGAGCATCAATTGCATGTTGAGAACTCCTTGCATTGATGCGCGCGATTGAGGGGAAAATGGCGGCATTCGAAGAGGATGCTTGACCTGAGCATGTTCACCACCAAGAATGTGCATACCTGAAGTGTTTGGGAGGGTTGATATGTGCTGCGACACAAAGATGTGCAGCGCGCACGGCGAAGATGTCGGATCGTCAAATGTGCGCGGCATCAGGCGTCCAGTCACATCAATCAAACGAAGCAATTCGGGTGAATACAACGAGTTGGCTCAATGAGGGGAAGTCGATGACCTCACCGCGTGGACGTCAGCCGTTGCAAGTGCAAATGAAATCGGTGCGGCAGTGCGCACGGCGATGGGTGTCCAACATTGGCGTGGCGCAGGCTTCACCTCTATGCAGTGACAATGCTCCTAGGGAGGTGCACCTGTGGCAGTAGCCGCGAAAAGAAGGGCTCCGGCCAAAAAGGCCGTCAAGCGGGCCCCAGCAAAGAAAGCAGTCAAGCGGACCCCAGCCAAGAAGGCCGTCAAGAAGGCTCCGGCGAAGAAGCGCCCGGCAGCCAAGAAGGCCGTCAAGAAGGCTCCGGCCAAGAAGCGCCCGGCAGCCAAGAAGGCGGTCAAGCGGGCTCCGGCCAAGAAGGCTGTGCGTCGTGCACCAGCCCGCAAGGCAGCGCGTCGGCGCTAAGCAGTTCGTTCCTTCTGGAACTTGTGAAGCCGGGGGCTTGAGGGCCCCCGGCTTTGCAATTGAGAGCCTTCTTACCTCTGCGGTGCGGCGTGCAGCTCTGCTACATCGGCCGGCCAGTCCACGTCATAGGCCAAGGCCGGAATCCGTTGCACGCGGACCGGGAGGCCGAGGCGCGTTGCTTCGGCCCGATGGGCGCGGAATGACCCCGGTCCGTAGGCGAACTGAAAGTCGCAGGCCACCGGTATGCGAAGGACGTTGGTGCCATCGTCGCGCCGGTCGGGCACCAAGATGACCCCTTCGAAAGGAGCCAACGAGCCCAACCCGCGCGCGCGCGGAAGATCGCCATGGGCCACGATCACCCACTCGACCCCGGCTGCCGCGAGCTGATCGACTCCGGACCGCACAGCTCCGTTGAGCCCTTGCCCGGGCTCCCACATCACCGTGGCGCCCAGCTCGGCGGCCCACTCAGCCACTTCGACATCGTCACACACCACCGCCACCGGCAAGGGCGCGCTGGCGGCCACCACGCATTCAGCCATTGACCGAACCAGCGCTACTCGCCTGGCATCGGTCAGAATGGTCCCCAGCCGTCGTTTGGCCTGCTGGAAGCCCTTGACCGGAACGAGTACCACCTCACGTCCCAGTCCGGCCTCTCCATGCACTGGCATGGCTTGCGTCACGCTAGAGACTGCGGCTGCCATCGGGGACAGTGTACGGGCGCCGGCCGCCGGCCTTCCCGGTCGCCGTAGGCTTTCGGGATGAGCGATCGGGTGGCAGTTATCGGTGGGGGTTCATGGGGTACGGCGATGGCGGCCCTGGTCGGTGCGACCAACCCCTCCTCGCTCTGGGTGAGGTCGCCTGAGCTCGCGGCCAGCATCAGGGACAAGCGAGAGAACGAGACCTACCTGCCGGGCATAGAGCTTCCCGACGGCCTTCTGGCCACCTCGTCATTGGAAGAGGCCGTCGATGGTGTCGGAGTGGTCTTCATGGCCGTTCCCTCGCACGGGTTCCGATCTGTATTGGGTGCCCTGGTGCCTTATGCGGCCGAATTTGAAGCGATCATCAGTCTGGCCAAGGGGATTGAGATCGGGACCAATCTCAGAATGTCGCAAGTGATTGCTGAGATCCTGCCCGACGTGCCGGCCGGTGTCCTGTCCGGACCGAACCTGGCTCGGGAAGTGGCCCAGGGGCAACCGGCCGCCAGTGTGGTGGCGCTGCCGGACGAGGCCTTGGCGAGAAGAGTGCAGAATCTGATCCACACACGTACGTTCCGGGTCTACATGGGCACCGATGTCATCGGCTGCGAAATCGCCGGAGCGTCGAAGAATGTGATGGCCATCGCGGCCGGCATCTGTGACGGGCTGGGATTCGGTGAGAACACCCGTGCCGTGCTGATCACCCGTGGCCTGGCCGAACTGGGCCGCCTCGGCATCTCTCTGGGTGGTCAGGTCCTCACCTTTGGAGGTCTGGCCGGGGTGGGCGACCTGGTGGCCACCTGTGCCAGCCCGAAGAGCCGGAATCGGACCGTCGGATTCGAGCTCGGACAAGGTCGGACCCTCGACGAGATCGTGAATGGCATGCATATGGTGGCCGAAGGGGTCAAGAGCGCCGGACCCCTGGTCGGATTGGCCCGGGCCCAGGGAGTGGAGATGCCCATCGCCGAGCAGGTGGAGGCGATCGTCGATGGTCGTTGCTCACCTCGTCAGGCCCTGATGTCCCTCATGGACCGACCCTCACGCCCTGAGTGGGACGAGGCGCTCCTCCGGGGAATGGCGACGTGAGCGATCCTGGCGCGGACAACGGAAATCTTGCGGGCTCCATCGATCAGTCTCAGCGTGAGGCGGCACTGGCCAGCGTGCGCGACGTCCTTGTGATGAACGGGGCCACCAATGAAGAAATCGACCAGGCCATTGCCGATGACGTACTGGATCTCTTTGTAGTTGATCGGATGCTCGTCCCTTCGCGCCGCCGGTATACCCGCCACGAGGTCGCTGAGCTCACCGGCGTCGATTCCGAGATGCTGGCGCAATTCTGGCGGGCACTCGGCTTCCCCAATGTGGACGATGGGGATCGAACGTTCACTGACCTCGACCTTGAGGCGGTCCGCCTCTTCCAGGGCATGCAAGCGCTCGGGACCACGAGCAGGGACACGGCGCTGCAGTTGGCTCGGGTCATCGGGTCTTCCATGTCGCGTATTGCTGAAGCGGAGCTTGTCCCCGGGGGCATGTTCAGCACGGACATGGACACGGTCTTGGCCGCGGCCGCCTTCGCCAGCGTGGCGGACGTCACCGTTCCGGCCATGGCCCGCCTGCTGGAATTCGTCTGGCGGCGGCAGGTGGCGGCGGGGATCCAACGCAGCATGATGCTGCGGAGCCGTGGTGCGGGGCCGGGCGAAAGCCCCGTCCTGGCCGTTGGTTTTGCCGACATGGTCGGTTTCACCATGCTGAGCCAGCACCTCAGCGACCAGGAGCTGGCCGCCGTCGTCCGACGCTTCGAGGAGATCTCCCACGACATAGTGACCGGCCTCGGTGGGCGGGTGGTCAAGATGATCGGCGACGAGGTCATGTTCGTCGTCGAAAGCGTGACCGATGCTGCTCGGATCGGACTGGACCTGGCTGATGCGTATGCGGACGACGACCTTCTCTCAGATGTCCGGGTGGGGCTGGCTTCCGGTCCCGTCTTGCTGCACGACGGTGACTACTTCGGGGCGACGGTCAACCTGGCCCACCGCATCGTCAACATCGGCAACCCTGGAACGGTGCTCGTTTCTGATGAGTTCCACACCGCGCTCATGGAGGTGGCCGCCGACGAATTCAGCGGCCAGGCCTTGCGACCACGACTCCTCAAGGACTTGGGCCGGGTGCAGCTGTGGTGGTGCGGACGGGTGGGGCACGAAGCTGACGGCACGGGCGTGGCCGCCGACCGCCGGCGCAATGTGCGCTGGGAGCGCTTATCGGAAGTGCTCCGTGATCTGGAAGAATTGCGCGGAGTGGGTGAGCGACTCCTGTCCGGGAGTCGTGCCCCCGGGTCAGTTGGAGCGGAGTCGGGCCGTGGCGATGCCGAAGGGACGTAGTTCGAACGAGCCTTCAAATGCCCGTACCGGATAGCCCCGGAGGTCGACGAGCCATCCTGAGTGTCCGGCGATCGAAACGGTCGAACTCTGGCCCGCGGGGTTGAAGACCCGAAGCTCAAGCACGCCGTCCTGGCGGTGTAGGGCGCTCACTTCAGCGCCATCGACGCTCAATTCGGAGCCCGCATCCGGTCGGGTGCCGCCGCCCAGAGTGGCCACTACCTCAAGCGGGAGGAGCACGTCGTCGGCCATCGCATACGGGTCGTCGCACCCGACACACAGGGCATAGCGCAACGTGATAGGCCGTCCCGTCATCTGCAGTCCGTCGACTGGTGTGAGTGGGCCGGCCGGGAAGGGCCGATAGGCCATTCCCAGTCTCGAGAGCATGCCGGTGGACCGCAGGACCGTCAGCGCCACGGCCGAAGCGGCATCTCCCTCGGGTCCGGGCTGAATATCCACCAGCTCGTACTCGCACACGCCCTCGTGCACGATGGTCAACGGCCCAGCACTGATGAAGCGGCAGGACGGCGCCGTGGGCAAGCCGAATTCATCGAATCGGCCTTCGGCGGTCAGCCCTCGCTGGACGGTGGCGAATGCGCTCTCGGCCAATGAGTACCGTGCCGGTTCGGGCAACGGCACATGGACCCGCAATCGGTGATCGCGGCTCGGATTCACGAAGGTGGTCGTTACCCGCACCACCGGGTCATCCGCCCGCAGTTCTATTTCAGTGACCACCTGAACCCGCTGCTCCCCGACACGGGCCTGCGATGTGCTGTCCACATGGTCCGGCCACAGGTAGTCGGCTGCGATCTTGGCCCGGGCACGGACGGGCCCCGATTCGAGGACGAGCACCTCGACCGCCGTCGGCGTATCGACGATGGTGTCTTGGACCGGAGGGGAGTAGTTGTAGGAGTCCCCGTAGTCACCACCGTCGACCAGCCTGCCGTAGCCGGCCAACCCGTTGAGGGCGAAGGTCCCCAACGTGCGGTCGATCTCCACGTTCACCAGGCCGTTGGACAATGACGCCGAGGGTCCTCCGCTCGTGGTCTCGGTGGGATGCTCCAGGTCTGCCGCCTCAAAGCGCTGCCACCCATAGCCGGGCACCTGGCACACACGGGCGGCGATGCGCCTGGTCGAAGGTTGGTCCATGGCCACCCGCACGACGGCGTCCGGTCGAGCACCGAGCTTGGTGAAGATGTCCTGCTTGGCCTCCGCTATGGGGACATTGGGGCGCTCCTGGGTACCGACGGTCAACGTGATGTCGATGCCCTCGTCGTTCTCTTCGATGGTGATCTGGTGCACCCAGGCGTCGTCGCTGATCTTCGGGCCCTGCAGCATGCCGAGGACGGTACGCACCGTGTCGGCGTTGAGGACCATGGACCCGGGCAGGCCGAGGCGTTCGGAAAGGACCTGCTCGTTGGCCGAGGCCGGACCGGTGGCCGGGACCACCAACTCAACGACACCGGAGCGCGGACGGCGTACCGGGTTCAGGACGAAGGTGCCCGGTTCGGCCAGCGAGCGGGCAAACGACTTGATCGCCCGGCCCGCCACCCCGCTGGCAATCGTCCTGGCTTCGGCATAGCGATGGAGGACGGCGTCGACCACATCGTCCACCGAGCAGGCGCAGATGGAGTCGTGGGCGGAATTGCGGACCATCTCCTTCCAGGCCAGGTGGAGGAGTTGCGTCGGATATCCTCCCGGGTACCCGAAGAGCGCGGCCAATGGTTCGGCTCGCCGCTCCAGCTCTCGTTCGGCCAGGGCCCCCATGCGCTTCACGTCGACCCGGTTCGAGGTGACGCCCATCAACATGTTGGAGCGGCACCCCGAGCGCAGCTCGCCCTGTACCACCTCGAGCCCTTCTATGGGTGCCGTGGCCAGATAGCTGGCGAGCGAGGTAATTTCGAAGGTGAATTCGTCCTGAAGGTCGTTCGCCTCGGCCACCACCCGTCCCAGCCCAGGCTGCGGCATCATGTGGTCCGACCCATTCATGCAGAGCAGACCGTCAAGGAGGAATTCCTCCACCTCCTTCACGTGGTCGGCCGTCCGTCGCACCAGTGCCTTGGCGTCGTCAGGCAGGGCAGCCCCGTTCCCGTACCCGACAGGGAGGTACTCGGCCCGCACGGCCGAACCGTCAGGGCTCTCCCAGAAGAAGGCGTTCCTGGTCACGCCCGATGGCACACCGCGCCAGACCACGGCATGGGCGAACCCGGCCTCACGAAGGATCTGAGGCATCTGGGCGATGTGGCCGAACATGTCAGGCAGATAACCGACCTCCATGGTGCCCCCGAAGGCGGCCCCCCGCACCAATCCCATCTGGAGATTTCGGATGATGGTCTCGCCAGAGGACAGGAACTCGTCCATCAGGACGTACCAGGGACCCAAGCTGATGCGGCCCGCCGCCGCCAGCGCACGCAAGCGCGTTTCGGCTTCGGGTCGGACTTCCAGGTAGTCGTCCACCGCCGCCATCTGCCCGTCCAACATGAAGTGGGGGTAACTGGCGTCTGACTCCAGCATGGGGACCAAGCTGTCGAGCAGGTCAACTAGGCCCAGGCGGAAGTCCTGGTAGGACTTGTACCATTCACGGTCCCAATGGGTATGAGGCACAATGGCAATACGGCGAGCGGGCATGATCGTCAGACTATGACGTGGGGCGGCCGATGGTGAGGGTGGAGGTTCCCGCGGGGTCGGGGCACCCCAAAAGCACCCACCCGGGCTCCGGCCAGGAATTGGGGCGGACCCTCCTCAGCGCGTGGTGCGACCATTGGGAGTCGCAACGCGATCGGCCCGTACTTATTGACGGCGCCGACGCCACGACCCATCTCAACGGTGGGCTCATGCTTCGGGCGACGGCTGAGGCAGCCGCCTCTTTGGCTGCGCACGGCGTGGCACCAGGAGATCGGGTGCTGTGGAGCTGTGGGGCCTCACTAAGGACAATTGGGGGACTCCTGGGTGCCATGCGCCTGGGCGCCGTGGTGGTACCGGTCAGTCCGTCATCCACCAGGAGCGAGTTGACCTACATCATCGGTGATGCGCGGCCGTCGGCCGCCATGGTGGAACGGGACGAGCAGGAGGAGTGGATTAGCTCGGTCGACGGTGAGGTCACCGTGGTGCGCGCCGATGGACGTGGAGAAGCCGACCACATGGACGCCGGTCCCACGCTCGATCGGGCGCTACCCGGTGACGACGCACTCATCGTCTACACGTCTGGCACCACCGGAAAAGCCAAGGGGGCAGTGCACACCCACCGATCCCTTCTCGCCGGTGTCCATGCCCTGCGCCTGGCCTGGGAGTGGGGGCCCGAGGACCGCCTCATTCTCGCCCTCCCTCTCTTCCACGTACACGGCCTCTGCGCCGGCCTTTTCGGGACCTTGACTGCGGGAGCGTCTGCCGTGGTGTTCACGCGGTTCTTGGAAGACCAGGTGCTCGACGCCGTTCCCGGAAGCACAATGTTCTTCGGGGTCCCGACCATGTACCACCGATTGGCCGAGACGGGGAGAGCCGGCGAGCTCTCGGCCCTCCGCCTCTGCGTCTCGGGATCGGCTCCCCTGGCCGCCGATCTGTGGAAGCGGCTCAACGACGACGGAGTTCCCGTCTTGGAGCGTTACGGGATGACGGAAACCCTGCTGACATTGTCCAATCCACTGATCGGGGAGCGACGACCGGGATCGGTCGGGGTGCCCCTCCCCGGGGTCGAGGCGGCCATTGAGGGTACGGACCAGGAGGGTGTGGGTGAGTTGGTGGTGCGGGGACCGTCGGTGTGCCGAGGCTATTGGGACCGTCCCGATGCCACCAGGGACATGTTCGCCGACGGGTGGTTCGCCACCGGGGACCTGGTGTCAGTGGACGCAGACGGCTATGTATCCATACGGGGACGAACGACAGAGTTGATCATCAGCGGGGGACATAACGTCTACCCGGCCGAGGTGGAAGCGATACTGGCCCGTCATCCGTCGGTGGCCGAGGTGGCGGTTGTCGGCGTACCGTCGGCAGAGTGGGGCGAATCTGTGGTGGCCTTCGTGGTCGGTGCGGGCGGGGATCCCGACGTCGCTGCATTGAGGGCGCTGGCGGCAGAGGAACTCGCGCCATTCAAGCGGCCCCGGGAATTCAACGTGCGTGGTGCATTACCTCGCAATGCCATGGGCAAGGTCGTGCGCAGAGCCCTGCAGGAGTAAGGAAAGAGCGCTCACTGACGAAGCGCCTGCGGTAGCGTGAGACCCATGCCCACCTTCCTCATGCTCTCGACCGTGGGACCCGACGGAGCGGCCACCCTGGCCGAGAACCCGGACCGTCTCCTCGCCGTCAACGCCGAAGTCGAAACCATGGGCGTCCGCGTTCTGGCGCAGTGGGCGCTCCTGGGCCAATTCGACTTTTGCACCGTGCTTGATGCGCCAGACGAGAAGATCATGGCTCGGGTGGCTCTCGTCCTCGGGGCGAGGGGAACGCTCAAGACCCTCACGCTCTCGGCCATTCCAATCGACGAGTACATCAATTCGGTGCGACAGGCCCCAGGAGTCTGACCTCCCTTAGTGCCACCAAAACCCCTGGCGCTTCCGCTCGCGGCGGACATCGTCCCGGGAGAACAGCTCGCCCAGGATGCTGCCGTCGGAAAGACGGCGTATGCGGTATCCCTCGCTGGTGGCCTCAACGATCTCAAAGCCGCGGACCCACGTCCCTTGATACCGGTTCCGCACATCGACCTGGATTCCCGGGGCGAGCGGGGACCGTGCGTTCGGATCAGGTGCCGTCCCCCCGCCAGTACTCACCCCACCATCGTATTGATGCCCGGTGCGGGTCGGTGACCCTCTGACGAGGACACCGGTGCCCGGGCCCGATCTCTCCCACGAGCACACCTTCCACGCCCAAGGCCACTCCAGGGTGGCCGGGTTGGACGAGGTGGGCCGCGGCGCCTGGGCCGGTCCGGTATCGGTCGGTGTGGCCGTCGTGCGCCCCGAGGCCGATGAGCGGTCGATGCCACTCTGGCTGCGCGATTCCAAGCAGCTGAGCGAGCAGCGGCGCGAGCAGATCTTCGAGTCGGTCGGTGCCTGGTGCGACGACTGGGCCGTGGGGCACGCCTCCCACCAGGAGTGTGACGAGTGGGGCATGACCGCTGCACTCCGGCTGGCTGCGGAGCGCGCCCTGGCGGGCCTGCAGCGACCGCCGGACGCCCTCTTGGTCGACGGGCCGGTCGACCTGCTGCGCCGGTCCGAGTGGGCCATCGGCGCCGTCCGCCCGGTCAAGGGTGGTGACGCCATGTGCGCCTCTATCGCCGCCGCCTCGGTGCTGGCCAAAGTGACACGGGACCGCCTCATGCGCGGCGAGTCGCCTCACTTCCCCGCCTACGAGTTCGAGCGCAACAAGGGCTACCCCTCACCGGCCCACCAGCGGGCGCTCCGAGGTTATGGGCTCTCGGCCATCCATCGCCGGAGCTGGTCCTTCACCGAAGGTCTTCCCTGGAACTGACGGCCTTTCACACCACCTGGGCCGGCTCGGCAAAATGGCAGGCCACAGGATGTTCCTGGCCGCGGTCCATGAGCTGCGGCTCCTCCTGCGCGCAGATGTTCTGGGCCTTCCAGCAGCGGGTCCGGAACCGGCATCCACTGGGGGGGTCGTGCGGGCTGGGAACGTCACCTTCGAGCACAATGTGCTGACGGGCCCGCTCGCGGCGCGGATCGGGGATGGGAACTGCCGAGAGGAGCGCCTGGGTGTAGGGATGTGAAGGCCGACTGTAGATGTCGTCACGAGTTCCGATCTCGACGATCTTGCCCAGGTACATGACGGCCACCCGGTCTGAAATGTGCCGGACGACGGAGAGATCGTGGGCGATGAACAGGTACGACACCTTCTTGAGTATCTGGATCTCTTCGAGGAGGTTCACCACTCCGGCCTGAATGGACACATCGAGGGCGGAGACAGGCTCATCGAGGACGAGGAGCTTCGGTTCCAATATGAGCGCCCGCGCGATGCCTATTCGTTGGCGCTGCCCTCCGGAGAATTCGTTTGGATAGCGGTTGAAGTGCGACGGTTCCAAGCCGACCAGGTGCAGCACGTCGGCTACCTTCCGACTTCCCGAGGCGTCCCACAGGCCATGAATGTGCAGTGGTTCGGCGATCGACTGCCCCACCGGAATGCGCGGATCGAGCGACGCATAGGGATCCTGAAAGACCACTTGGATCTCTCGTCGGATGCTCCTCAGCTCCTTGCCGTCCACCTTCGTGAGGTCCCTTCCCTCAAAAGTGACCGATCCTGAGGTGGGACGGAGCAACTGCAGGATGGTCCGTCCCATGGTGGACTTCCCACATCCAGACTCACCGACCAGGCCGAGCGTCTCGCCCGGGTGGATATCGAGAGAGACCCCACAGACGGCATGGACATCCCCGACACGTCGTCGCACGAACTTCCCGCCCCGGAGGGGAAAGTGCTTCACCAGGTCCCGTACCTCGAGCAGGGGAGTGCCCGAAGGCCGCGACACCTCATGGCGTCGCTCTGGGAGTCCGGATCCGGGGATCGTCACCTGACCGGCCCCGCTTCAGGATCACCGGAGGAAATGGCAAAGAGTTTGCCCGGCTCCGCCTGGCTGACTTCTTCGGCGAAGTGACATGCCGCGCGGTGAGGTTCGGCGCCTTCGGGTCCAGGGACCAGGGTGAGCTCCGGCTCTTGCTCCTCGCAGATGGCAGCTCGCCTCGGACAACGCGGGGCAAAAGGACATCCCTGGTGCTCACCTGCGTTTGCCGGCGGCGAGCCCGGGATGGGCCGCAACCGCTCGCTCCCATCACTGTCGAGTCTCGGCAGGGATCCCAGGAGGCCGTGCGTGTAGGGCATCGCCGGGCGATAGAAGATGTCATCGACGGAACCCATCTCGACGGAGCGGCCGGCGTACATGACAAGGACGCGGTCGGCCAATCCGGCAATCACTCCGAGGTCGTGTGTAATGAGGAGCAGTGCAGCGTGCGTCTCGGTCAGCGCCAATTTGAGCGAGGCCAGCACCTGTGCCTGGACCGTCACATCAAGTGCGGTGGTGGGCTCGTCAGCGAGGATGACGTCCGGATTGTTCGCCATGGCGATGGCGATGACGACCCGTTGCCGCATACCGCCGGAGAACTCGTGGGGATAGTCGGTCACCCGATCCTCCGGATTCGGGATGCCCACGGTCTTGAGGAGGCGGACGGCTTCGAGCAGAGCTTCCTCCTTGGACACGGACTGATGCGCCCGCACCGCTTCGGCAATCTGCCATCCAATGGAGTACACGGGATTGAGTGAGGTCATCGGATCCTGGAAGATCATCCCGATCCCGGTGCCCCGCACATCCGAATACTCCTTTTCCTTTAGGCCAAGCAGCTCGCGACCCTTGAAGCGGACGGATCCCCGCACGATCGCGTTGCGGGGCAGGAGACCCATGGCGGCCAGAGCGGTGACGGACTTGCCGGATCCCGACTCGCCCACAATGCCGAGGACCTGTCCCGATTCGAGTGAGCAGCTCACGCCCCGCACGGCGCGCACGATCCCGTCTTTGGTGGGGAAGTCCACTTCCAGATCTTCGAACTCAAGCGACGGGGAGGTCACTCAGGCCCTCGTCTTGACCTTCTTGGGGTCGAAGGCTTCCCGCAGGCCATCGCCCATGAGGAAGATCGACAAGATCAGGATTACGAGGAACACCACGGGAAACACAAAGAGCCACCATTCCGTCGTCGCCGAGTCCTGGCCCTGGCTGACCAGGAGCCCCAACGATACGTCCGGTGCCTGTATGCCGAGACCGAGAAAGGAAAGGGTGGATTCGAGCACGATGCTCTGGGCGACGGTGATCGTCGCATTGACCAGAATTGGCCCGATCGCGTTGGGCAGCATATGCCGCACGATGAGCCGGGTGTTGCTGGCGCCCAAGGCCCGTGACGCCTCGACGAAGTCCCGCTCGCGGAGCGACAAGAAGTCGGCCCGCACCAGGCGTGCCACATATGTCCACGAGAGGGCGCCGATGATGATGGCCAGGAAGAACCAGTTGTTGGCCTGCTTGGCGACAATGTGGGCCAGCACGATGAGGACGGCGAGAATCGGGACCACCAGAATCAGGTCCACCAGTCTCATCAACAGGCTGTCGACCCAACCACGATAGAAGCCGGCCACGGCGCCGATCGTGGACCCCACCAAGGTGGCCATGGCCGCCACGAGCAAGGCGATCTGAATGTCCTTGATCGTCCCGTGCATGACGAGCGAGAACATGTCGCTCCCAATGGAGTTGGTCCCAAACGGGTCGGACCACGAGGGGGGCGTGTTCAGATTGTTGGTGATGTCCGTATAGCTGTAGGTCCAGAAGATTCCGACCAAGAGGGCGCTGACTCCCAGGGTGGCGAATGTGCACACGCCGATGACGGCCAACCGCTGATGGAAGAAGCGACCCAGGACAATGCGCGCCTGGCTCTTGGCGTCGCCCGTCATTCCGTGCTCGTCCAGCGGAGAGAGATGGCCGCCCGGCGGCGGCATGGGAAGGGAGTGTTGTCCCACCTCTTGGCTACCGGTCGTTTCGGCTTCCGACAAGGAGGTGTCGTCAGGCATAGCGGATCCGCGGATCGAGGAAGGCATAGAGGATGTCGGCCAGCAGGTTGAAGAGAATCACAAAGGTGGCGGTGATGAGGAGAAAAGCCAGGACGATATTGACGTCGAGGTCGGTCACCCCGGTGAAGAACCACTGGCCCAGCCCTTGCCAGCCGAACACGATTTCGGTCACGAGGGCGCCGCCCAGCACGGCGGCAAAGTCGAGCGCAACAACGGTCACCACCGGGATGAGGGCATTGCGCAAGACATGACGGATCAGGACACGCCGCGGGGACAGTCCCTTGGCGCGGGCCATGCGCACGTAGTCGTTGTCGAGCGTCTCCAGCATGGATGATCGTTGGTAGATGGCCCAGGAGGAGTAACTCACCAGGACCAACGTCAGCGTCGGCAGGACAGTGTGCGCGGCGTAGTCCGGCAGGCGGCTGAGGAATGGCCCACTGAGGGTCGGGCTCTGCTCGCCGTTTGTGTAGAAGAGGGTATGACCGAGGTGCTGATTGACCGGTATGGCGACGAACTCCTTCAACAAGAGACCGATGACGAAGGTGGGAGCGGCCAGGAATAAGAAATTGGCCAAGGTAGCGGCGTGATCGGAGAAGCGATCTTGGTGCACGGCGGCGTACATCCCCACGAAGACGGCCAGGAAGATGGCGATGACCGTCGCCAAGATCACCATCCGCATGGTGACGAACAAGTGTGACGTTGCCTCGCTGGCCACGTTCTGTCCTGTGATGGAGGTGCCGAGATCCCCGCGGATGGCGTGGGAGAACCAAATCCAATAGCGCTGGTAGAGCGGATCATTGAGATGCAAGAGATGTTCCCGAGCGGCCACCACCAGGGGCGAAATATGGGGGTTCGTCTTGAGGAGGGCAAGTGGATCACCCGAATTCGCCACCAGAAGGAAGACCAAGATCGTGGCCAGGAGCAGCACGACAACGCTGACGAGAAGGCGCCTCGATACGTAGGCAAGCATGTCAACAGAGTACGGATCGGTCGTACGAAAAGCGGGGACAGACCGGCTGGTCTGTCCCCGCTTCCGTCACAAACCGTCCGGGACTAGCTCGCCGTCCAGAGATTGCCGTTCCACGGCAGACCGACGCTGGCGATGTTCGGGACGATGTTCTTGGCCGTCTTGGCCCAGGCGAAGAACTGCGGCTTCTGGTAGAGCGGCAACGTCACCATGTTGGACCACAGCAACGCGTCGGCCTTGTTGTAATCGGACGTCTCTGCTGCCGGGCTGGAGGCTGATGCCCCGGCGATCACGAGCTTGTCCACGGCCTTGCTGGCGAAGTGGTTCCAGTTCTGGCCACAGGCCGAGCTGGTGTAGGAGCAGTAGATGGACTCGTTGGCCGAGACGAACGGTGTCGGCACCCAGGCAAACTCGGCGATATCGAACAAGCCCTGCGGCAGGTTCGTTCCGAAGAACGTGCCGGCGGCGTAGTTCTGAATATTGATCTTGATGCCGATGGACTTCATCTGAGCCTGGAAGAGCTGCTCGGTGGAGGCTCTGGTCGTGTTCCCCGTCGTGGTGGAGATGGTGAAGGCCAGATCCTGGTTCTTCTCCGGTCCGTAGTTCGGCTGGAAGTACCCGTCCGAGCCCTTCTTGAATCCCTGCGCCTTTAGCAGTTTGGTCGCCGCGGATGTGTTCACCTTGGCGTACGCCTTGCCGTGGTCGACGTATTGCGGCTGGGAGGACACGTACATGCGGTTGCCCAGAGGCTTGATGCCCTTGGACACTTCGCCGACCGTTCGGGCGATGAGCTGCTTGCGGTCCGTGCCCAAGGCAATGGCTTGACGGATCGGAAGCTTGGCCAGGTACGGGTTGGCTTCGTTGAAGTCGAAGTGCTCGAATTCAAGTCCTGGCGTAATTACCTTGTTGATGTTCGACAATTGGCTGGTGTTCTGCACGATTGAGAGGTTCACCGTGGCCGGATTGATGATCTGCACCTCGTTGTTCTGGAGTGCAGGCGTCTCTTGGGTGTCGTCGGTGATGAACTGGAAGACGATTGTCTTCAGATGTCCCGGGGTGCCCCAGTAGGAGGGGTTCTGCTGAAGGACCAGAGACTGGCCTTCCGTGTAGCTTTTGATCTCGTACCAGCTGCCCGAGAGGACCTTGGTGAAGTTGTTGAGACCGGTATTCCATCCCGCCGTGCGGGAGATGTGCGCCGGCACCAGGTTACCGAAAAGTGATTGCCAGTCTGCGTAGGCGGGCTTGAACGTCACGGTGACGGTGCGACCGTTCGGGCATAGGCCGAGGTTGCGATTGGCGGCTGAGCCGGGGTCACAGGCCGCGCCGCCAGAGGGGTGCGAGCCCTTGATCGACAGGATCTGGTTGTAGCCGGAGCTCGATGCCGCGTCATACGTGGCGCCACCAACGTCAGTGAAGGCCTTGTTGGCACTCTGGGCCTGCCAGTTGTAGATGAAGTCGTCGGCTGTGATTCCCACACCGTCCTGCCACACGGCCTTGGGGTTGAGGGTGTAGGTCACCGTCTGAGGGCTGGTACCTGTTGATGTGGCGCTGGTGAGAAGGTCCGAATTCAGAGCTGCCTTGAGCTTGGAAGTGATGATGAAAGGTTGGGGCCAGACGACATCGAGGATTTCCTGCAGCACGTACTCGGATGCCGCGGAGGTGTTGACGTTGAAGCCGGCGAGCGTCTGGTCGATGGCCATGGTGAGGGTCCCACTCGACGGACTACTGGCGGCCCCGCTCGTGGCGGGCGAGGCGATGACGAGCCCCCCGGTCAATGCTCCTGCGGCCAAGCCGGCACAGGCCGACCGCTTCAGAAACCCCTTCAATCCCATGGCTCTCCCTTGCTCATTGATCGCCCCACTGACGACCAGTACCCCGCCTTCCCCCACCCCAGTGTTGGAAGTTTCCCTAAACGTAACGCAACTGCCACATTCCGTGTAGGGCGGATTCTCAATTTTTCGCCACTTTCGCAACGGATGACGATCCGCAACGGTGCAGGCGCCCAGGTGGCACACGATTTCTACGTCCTCGCTTCTGTGCACGCCTAATTGCGCAATCTCATCCCCAGCTGTGCGTCGGATGCGTGGCCGGACACGGGACACCGGTACGATAAGGGCAGGTCAATGGTCTACGTTCTTGCTGTAGCGGCAGCACTTTCGAATGCGCTGACCAGCGTGTTTCAGCGGATGGGCGTCGAAGACGCCCCCCCGGAATCCTCTATGCGCCTCAGCCTGATCGCCCATGCGCTGCGTCGGGGCATCTGGCTCCTGGGTTTCTTCTTCATGGTCTGCTCATTCCTACTCCAGGCCTTTGCCCTTCATTTCGGACGCCTCTCGGTGGCCCAGCCGATCCTGACCATGGAGTTGCTCTTCCTGGTCTTCATTCTGGGGACCTACTTCGGCTATCGGATCACCCTGCGGGAATGGGTTGGCGCATCGGGCATTGTCTTCGGTCTCTCGGGGTTCCTGGCTTTCGCCAACCCCGGAGAGGGCAACCGGGTGCCCACGAATCTCGGGTGGATCGTGGTGGGCGGCAGCGCCACCTTCGTGATCGCGCTGTCCGTGGTGGCGACCCGCTGGGGTCCACGCTGGTGGAAGGCCGCCATGTTCGGCACGGCCGCTGCCGTCACATTCGCCTTCACGGCCGCCCTCATCAAGGTGGTCAGCAACTATGCGGCGAAAGACTGGGTCACCGTGCTGGGACATTGGCAGACATACGGGTTGATGGTGTTCGGTCTGGCCGGCCTGTTCCTGACGCAGAACGCCTTTCACGCCGGTCCGCTGGCCGCCTCGCAATCCACGCTGGTGCTGGTCGACCCGCTGGTCAGCATCATCATCGGCATCTCCTTGTTCGGCGACAGCCTGCGCACGTCGGGTGCCTGGGGCCCCATGGAGGCGATCTCCCTCTTGGTCATGTTCAGTGGCGCCATATTCCTGTCACATTCACCTCTGGTAGCCGGGATCAAGAGCGAAGGCAAGGGAGCCGAGTACGAGGAAATGCTGGGCCGCCGCACGCGGCACTTCGGTCACAATTTCAACGACGCACCATTGCCCGAAGGAGGGCTGCCACCGTTCTCCTCGGTCTAGCGAGCGGGCCGCTCCATCACCGCGCGCGTGAAGGTGACGAAGTGGTCGGGGTGCGACAGGTGGGCCCCATGCTGGGCACCTTCGATCTCGTAGTCGATGGCGCCGGGGACGTGGGCACCCAACCAGACCACGCTCTGGCGGTGGTGAGGCTGCGAATGGGGGCCTCCCATGCCGAACACGGCTGGGACGCTCAGGTCAGTGACCTCGAAGGGTTTGCCACCGCGCATGCTCCGCAGATCGGCCACCAAGGCCGGACCATCGGCTCGGCGATCAGCCCGCCCCTCGTCGGTGAGCCTCTGCCAGGCCGTCGGGCTCATCATGCGGCAGAAGAACCGCTCGGCCTCCTCCCCGGGGTCTTCGGCCAGGGGGGCCCATTCCCTCGGCTTGGCATCACCGGGGGGGACGGGGCGGAACCCCAGCCAGGGCATGGGGGGTTCAAAGGCTCCGATGGCATCGAATATCCGAGGTTCGGAGAGCGCAGCACCGACGACCACCACGCCCCCCAGACTGTGGCCGATGGCGAATACTTCACCCCTGGACCGGGAACCCAGCTCGGTGGCCAGCTCCACCAGGTCGGCGATGTGGCCATCGACGTCCACCACTCCGGCGGCCCGGGACCGCTGGTAGCCCCGCCGGTCGTAGGCGACGATGTCCACGTCGGGCAGCCGCCGCATGACCCGGCGGAAGCTCTCGGCACGGTCGAGGGAGCCATGCACGAAGATCACGGTGGGCGCGTCAGGCGCAGTGGCCCGCTGGGCGATGAGATGGAGTCCGGACGGATGGATCATGGGCGACGTGACGATATCGCTCCGCCCCTTTACCCTGATCGCCGCCGGTAGGGTGGTCCCATGACTCAGCCGACGAACGCGACGGGCTCTTTCGGGCCCAATGCGTGGCTGGTCGACGACATGTACGACCGGTTCCTGGTGGATCCGAACTCCGTCAGCGAGAGCTGGCGGGAATTCTTCGCCGACTACAGTCCGGCCCCAGCCCCTGCTCCTCCGGCCCCCCAGGCGGCCGCCGTTCCCTCCCCGGCCGCTCCCGAGGCGGCACCGAAAGTCGGGACAGGTTCCGATGAGGCCACGGTGCTCCGCGGAGCAGCCTCGCGGATCGTGGCCAACATGGTGGAGAGCTTGGCGGTGCCGACCGCAACGAGCGTGCGCACCGTGCCGGCCCGCTTGCTGGAGGTGAATCGCCAGGTCCTCAACAATCAACTGGCCCGCACCACCGGGGCCAAGGTCAGCTTCACCCACCTGATCGGATATGCCGTGGTCCGGGCCTTGAATGATGTGCCGGCGCTCAATGCCGCCTTCGTGGACCACGTCGATGGAGAAGAAAAGCCCGGCGTGATCCATCGCAAGCACGTGGGTCTGGGCCTGGCGGTCGACCAGGAGAAGCGCGATGGCACCCGTACGCTGCTGGTGCCCTGCATCAGGAACGCCGACACACTCGATTTCCGGGCCTTCGTGGTGGCCTACGAAGACCTCATCCGAAAGATTCACACCAACAAGATCTCCCCGGACGACTTCGCCGGGACCACGGTGACCTTGACCAACCCGGGAACGCTGGGCACGGTGCAGTCAGTCCCTCGGCTCATGCCGGGCCAGGGGGCCATCATCGGCGTCGGAGCCCTCGGATATCCGGCGGGATTCGAGGCGGCCGACCCCAGGGTCCTGGCCCAACTCGGCCTGGGCAAGGTGGTCACGCTCACCTCCACCTATGACCACCGGATCATCCAAGGGGCGGAATCGGGCATCTTCCTGGGCCGCATGGCCGCACTCCTCACCGGTGCGGACGGCTTCTACGACGACGTTTTCGAGTCGATGGGAGTGCCCTACGAGCCGGTCCGTTGGATGGTCGACACCAACGCCGGTGAAGGCACCGAAGAGGGCGAGCATCAGCGGCTGGTCAAGCAGGTTCATGTCCAGACCCTCATCAACATGTACCGCGTGCGTGGCCACCTCATCGCGCATCTCGACCCGCTCGATGCAGAACCTCCGCACATTCACGCCGAGCTCGACCCCCTCACCTACGGGCTGACCATCTGGGACCTCCCGCGTCCTTTCGTGGCCGATGGGTTGGCGGGGCGTGAGGTCGCCACGCTCGACGAGATCCTCCATGTCCTCCGAGACGCCTACTGCCGGACGCTCGGGATTGAGTACATGCACATTCAGGATCCTGAACAGAAACGGTGGATTCAACAGCACGTCGAAGGTCAGCCCAGCCTGTTGAACCAGGAAGAGCAGCGCCACATCCTCGACCGTCTGAATGCGGCCGAGGTGTTCGAGAAATTCCTGCACACTCGCTACGTGGGTCAGAAGAGGTTCGGCCTCGAGGGTGCCGAGTCGACCATCGTGCTGCTGGACGCCTTGTTGGATGCCGCCGCTGGTGCCGGAGTGTCAGAGGTCGTGATGGGCACGGCCCACCGCGGTCGCCTCAACGTGCTGGCCAATATCGTCGGGAAGTCTTACAAGGAGATTTTCGAGGAGTTCGAGGGCAATCTCGACCCCGAGTCGGTACAGGGTTCGGGTGACGTGAAGTACCACAAAGGTGCCCGGGGCATCTTCCTGGGCAGCTCCGGTGAGGAGCTCCCCATCACCCTGGCCTCCAACCCATCGCACCTCGAAGCGGTGGATCCCGTGGTCGAGGGGATGACCCGGGCCAAGCAGGACCGACTCTCGCCACCCACCGATGGAACTCCCAAGGCCATGTCGGAGGGCACCTTCGGCTTCCCCTGCATGTCCGTCCTGGTCCATGGTGATGCCGCCTTCGCCGGACAGGGCGTGGTGGCCGAGACGCTCAATCTCTCGGGCCTCTCGGGCTATCGCACCGGGGGGACGGTGCACGTCGTCATCAACAACCAGCTCGGCTTCACCACCGCTCCGGCCTCGGCCCGCACGTCGGTGTATCCGACCGATGTGGCCAAAATGGTGCAGGCGCCTATCTTCCATGTGAACGGTGATGATCCCGAAGCGTGTGTTCGAGCGGCCCGGCTGGCCTTCTCGTTCCGGCAAACCTTCCACAAGGACGTCGTCATCGACCTCGTCTGCTACCGCAAGCACGGCCACAACGAGGGGGACGACCCGAGCTACACCCAACCCCTGATGTATCAGCGCATTGACGCCAAGCGATCGGTGAGGAAGCTCTACACCGAGACACTGGTGCGCCGAGGTGATTTCACCCTCGAAGCCGCCGAGTCGGCGCTCGACGACTTCAATTCCAAGCTGCAAACCGTGCTCGATGAGGTGCGTGGCGAACCATCCCTGGCCCCGAAGCAACTTCCGGCGGCGTATCAAGAAGAGACGGATCTCCAACGAGAGGAAACGGGAGTCAGTTCCGAGGTCCTTCGCGCACTGGCCGCGGTGGTCCGCACCGTTCCGGACGGATTCACCATTCACCCCAAGTTGGAACGGCAGTTCGCCCAGCGCGATGAGTTGATCGCCAACGGCCAGGTCGACTGGGCCCTGAGCGAGGCCCTGGCCATCGGATCCCTGCTCCAGGAAGGGGTGAACGTGCGCCTGACCGGCCAGGACACCCGGCGTGGCACCTTCAGCCATCGCCATGCCGTCCTGGTGGACTATTCCAACGCCGAGGAATTCATTCCCCTGGCCCACCTCACCGAGGGGCTGAACCGAGTGGGTGCCTCGTCGCTGGTGCCGGCCTCCGGAGGAGTCGGAAGCTTCACCGTGCGGGACTCGCTGCTCTCCGAGTACGCCGCCGTCGGCTTCGAGTACGGCTACTCGGTCGAAGCGCCGGAGGCACTGGTGGCATGGGAGGCGCAATTCGGCGATTTCGGCAACGGCGCACAGATCATCATCGACAATTTCTTGGTGGCGGCCGAAATCAAGTGGGGCCAGCATGCCGGCCTGGTCATGCTGCTTCCCCACGGGTACGAGGGACAGGGTCCCGAGCACTCTTCCTCGCGCCTTGAGCGGTTTCTCTCCCTCTGTGCCCGGAACAACTTGCGGGTGGCCGTCCCCTCCACATCGGCGCAGTACTTCCACCTGCTCCGATCCCAGGCCCTCCGGACCCCCAAGCGTCCTCTGATCGTGGTCACACCCAAATCGATGCTGAGGGCACCGGCGTCGCGTTCGGCCTTCAGCGACCTGGAGTCGGGATCCTTTGAGCCGGTGATCGATGATGCCGCCGTGGCCGATCCGTCAGCCATCCGGCGATTGGTGCTCTGCAGCGGGAAGGTCGCCCACGACGCCGAGCAGCGACGGGCCGAACTGAGCCCGGATGGGGCAGGTCAGGTCGCCCTCGTGCGGGTGGAGCAACTCTACCCATGGCCCATCGCGCCCCTGGGCAATATCTTCGGGCGCTATGGCGAAGCCGACGAATTGGTGTGGCTGCAAGAGGAGCCGGAGAACATGGGTGCCTGGTCGTTCGTCCACGCTCGTCTCCATGCCGCCTTGCCCCCTCGAATCCGACTCCGTCACGTGAGCCGCCCCGAGTCGGCCAGTCCGGCCATTGGAAGTGCTGCCCTTCATCAGTTGGAGCAGGCCGATCTGTTGCAGCGCGCCATTGGCTGATCCACATCACGTCGTGGTGGACGGGTCCAACCTGGCCACCGAAGGGCGGACGCTCCCCAGCCTGGCGCAGCTCAATGACGCGGTACGGACGTTCGCCGAGGATGACCCCGGCAGCACCATCATCGTCGTGGTCGACGCCTCGTTCGAACACCGTATCGATGAGGCCGAACGCGAGGCACTCCGCCAGGCCATGCTGGATGGTGAAGTGGTCTCGCCCCCGGCCGGTGCCATAGGCCGGGGGGACGCCTTCGTGTTGCGCATCGCCCAACGAACGGGAGCCGTGGTCCTCTCCAACGACTCGTTCCAGGAGTTCCACGGTGAGCACCCGTGGCTCTTCGAAGATGGTCGGCTGATCGGCGGCAAGCCGGTGCCCGGCGTGGGCTGGATCTTCACCCCTCGCCTGCCCATTCGAGGCCCCAAGAGCCGGGCGGCCACGGCCGAAGGCAAGTCGCGCCGTGATCCGACGTCGGCGGCCGCCAAGGCCGCGGAGCTGGCCAAGGCAGCCAAGAAGGCGGCTAAGAAATCACCAAAGAAGGCGGCCAAGAAGATCTCCCCACCGGTGGATTCGTCCTGGCCCCTCACGCCGGCCACGCCGCCGGCCCGGGCCAAAGTCGACCCAGCTCTCTCGAGTGCCATCAGCGATGCGGTGGCCGAGGCCCTCCATCCGCCGAAGCCCCGGGAGGCCACCCGGACGCCGGAAAGGAAGAGCGCGGTGGCGTCCAAGAAGGTGGCTGGCCCGAAGAGCGTCAAGGCCTCGAAGAAGAAGGAGCCGCAGAAGGCCGGAGCGGCGCCCACCCCGGGCAGGGCGACATCGAAGAAGTCCCCGGCCAACAAACGGGCCGCCACAAAGCCCGATGCCCAGCTGGCCGTCTCGCCTCCGGTCAAGAAGAGGCGCTCCACGACCCCGCCTCCGGCAGTGAACGAGCCCCTTGCGTTCATCCACTTCGTGGCCGCCTTCAAAGTGGGGAGCACCGTCGAAGGAGAAGTCGCCTCCTTCACCTCGCACGGGGCGATGGTTGACGTCGCGCTGCCTGACGGCGGTGTCCTGCACTGCTACATCCCGCTCGGTGCGATGGGGTCCCCTCCGCCCATCAAGGCTCGCGAGCTCTTGAAAAAGGGAGAGATGCGCCCGTTCGTCCTGGCCGGACTGGACCCGCCCCGTCGCGTGGCCGAACTGGCGCTCCCCAGGGCGCCGGCCAAGAAGCGCCGTGCTCCGGTGAAGAGGGCCGCCAAGACATCCCGGTGAGTGCAGTGCGCCGGTCGGTAATCTCGGCGCCATGCCCATGCCCATGCCCGAGCCTGTCGACGTGCTGCCGCACCGGCCACCCTTTCTCCTCGTCACGTCCGTGACCAGTGTTGAACCCGGCGTGTCGGCGACGGGACGATGGGAGCTCACGGGCGAGGAGGACTTCTTCGGCGGCCACTTCCCCGGACGCCCCACTCTCCCGGGGGTGCTGATGGTGGAGTCGCTGGCCCAGATGGGTGGCATCGCCGTCCTTCTCGATCCACGCTATGCGGGCAAGCTGCCTCTCTTCGGTGGCATCGAACGGGCCCGCTTCCGCCGACAGGTCATCCCCGGGGACACCCTCGAACTGGCGGTCACGATGGATCGGATGTCGGCCCGTGCCGGCAAGGGTCACGGAGTGGCCTCGGTGGACGGGCAGAAAGCGTGCGAAGCGGATCTCCTCTTCGTCATCGTCGATGCCGTGGCGGATTGATGCGCCTGGTCACCTGGAACGTCAACTCACTGACGGCTCGGCTGCCCAGAGTGACCGAGTGGATTGCCGCACACCAACCCGATGTCCTGTGCCTGCAGGAGACCAAGCAGGCCGACGGCAGGTTCCCTTTCGAGGTCTTCGCCGGACTGGGATACGAGGCGGCACACCATGGTGACGGCCGCTGGAACGGCGTGGCCCTGATCAGCCGGTTGGGATTGGTCGATGTGGTCCGGGGATTCGGCTCTCCGGAGGACGACCATGGAACGCGTTGTGTGGCCGGAACCTGCGGGGGCGTGCGGGTGCATTCGGTCTATGTGCCCAACGGTCGTAGCCTGGACAACGAGTTCTACGGCATCAAGTTGGCCTGGCTGGCCCGGTTGCGGTCGATGTTGGACGAAACGTGCGCGCCGGGGGACTCGGTGGCGGTGTGCGGCGACTTCAACGTCGCTCCCGACGACGGCGACGTCTGGGACCCGGCGCACTTCGTCGGGATGACCCACGTCAGCGAGCCGGAACGCCAGGCCTTGCGCCAGGTGGAGGCGTGGGGGTTGGAGGATGTCTTCCGTCGCTTCAACGATCCCGGGGTGTTCAGTTGGTGGGACTACCGGGGTGGGGACTTCCACCAGGGCCGCGGCATGCGGATCGACCTGCTCCTGGTTAGCGAAGACCTGGCGGTTCGGGCCACCGGTGCCTTTGTGGACCGCGAGGCCCGGAAGGGCGAGAAACCGTCGGACCACGCACCGGTCGTGGTCGACCTCGCCAACCCTTAACCCAAGCTCTGGGGAAGCGGGACCTCAATGAGCGAGGGACCGGGCTCGGCGAAGCTGGCCTCCAGGGCCTTCGTCAATTCCTCGGCCGACTCCACCCGACGGGCCGGGACCCCCAGGCCCTGGGAGAGGGCTGTGAAATCGAGATCCGGTTCGGTGAGGTCGAGCAGACGGCGGGCCGCCGGGCCGCCGGCATCGGCCCCGACCCGCTGGAGTTCCATGTTCAAGATGGCGTAGCTCCGATTGGCCAGGACCACCGTGGTGACATTGAGGTCTTCCCGGGCCTGGGTCCACAGGGCCTGCAACGTGTACATGGCGCTGCCGTCGGCCTGAAGGCAGAGCACCGGTCGATCGGGTGCCGCCACGGCGGCCCCGGTGGCGGCCGGGAGACCGATGCCGATGGCCCCCCCGGTGAGCGTGAGCCAGTCGTGGGGGGGTGCACCGGCGGTGGCCCCGGCGACGAAGAGTCCAGAGGTGTTGCCCTCATCCACCACGATCGCTCCCTCGGGGAGGGCGGCGCCCAGGGCAGCCGCCAGAGTCGCCGGGCTCAGCGGGCCGGTGGGCCGGTCCGGGCGCGCCGCCGGCGCCGGAATGGCGCTGCCCTGTGCCGCCCCGACGGCTTCGGCGAGGGTCTCGAGGGCGCCGGGTGCATCCTGGCCCGGCCAGGCCAGGGTGTGGACCGTGCATCCCGCGGGCACCAGGTCACTTGCTTTCCCGGGATAGGCGAAGAACGAGACCGGAGCCTTGGCGTCGACCAGGATGAGGTGCTGCACGCCGTCCAGTTGGGCTTGGGCGAATTCAGCCAGGTAGCCCAAGCGGTCGAGGGCCGGGATGCCGGCGCCGCGCTCGAGGTTGGCCGGGAAGGTCTCCCCGAGCAGCATGGCCCCGGTGGTGGCACACACCCGGCTGGCGGCGTGGAGGCCGCGGGCCCGCACCGAGGTGCCGCCGAGGAGCAGGGCGGTCTTCTCCCCTGAACGGAGCACCTGAGCCAGCTGGTCGACCAATTCGGTGGGTGCGGGAGACGGCCGCACCTTCGGCCGGGTGGCGCACGGACCGGTGTCCGACTCGGACCACGACGCATCGGCCGGCAGGACCAGTGTGGCCACGCACCCGGGAGGACCGGTTGCCGCGGCCACCGCGTCGGCGGCATCGGCCCCGACGTCGTCGGCCCGGGCCGTCACCCGGTACCACCCGGACACCGATCCGGCGATGGATGCGATGTCCGACTCCAATGGGGCGTCGTAGCGGGTGTGGTACGTGGCGTGATCGCCGACGATGTTGACCACCGGCGTGCGGGCCCGGCGGGCGTTGTGCAGGTTGGCCAACCCATTGCCCAGCCCGGGGCCAAGGTGCAGCAGGGTGGCCGCCGGTCGCCCGGTCATGCGCCCGTAGCCGTCGGCCGCACCGGTGGCCACGCCCTCGAAGAGGGTGAGGATGCCGCGCATCTGGGGCACCTCGTCGAGGGCGGCCACGAAGTGCATCTCCGATGTCCCCGGATTGGCGAAGCAGACGTCCACCCCGCTCTCGACCAGGGTGGACAGCAGGGCGCGGGCACCGTTCATGACGTGTCCCCTCTCATGGCAAGGAGGCGGTCGGGTCCGAGGATCCCCAGTGGATCGAAGACGGACTTGATGGAGCGCATGAGGGACAGGGCCACCGGATCCGCCAACTCCAAGAAATAGGGCAGTTTTTCGGTGCCGATCCCATGTTCTCCCGAGATGGCGCCCCCGGCGGCGATCGCTACACCGAAGATGGCGCCGATGAGCCCATGTCGCAGCTCGTCGTCGGGCTGGAAGACCGAAAGGTGCACGTTGCCGTCACCAACGTGCCCGCAACCCGTCACCAGCGCGCCGTACCGGCTGCCCAGGAGGGCCACTTCGGCCAGGTAGTCCGGGATGGCGGCGCGTGGGAGCACGGCGTCGATGATGTCATCGGAGCCGGCCGCCTTGGCCACGAAGAAGACTTTCTCCCGCGCCGCGATCAAGTTCGCCCCGGCCGATGCGGGGAGGACGTAGACCTCGAGTGCACCCTGTTCGCTCAGCAACGTGGCGAGACGTTCGACGTCCTCGTCCACCCGGTTCTCCCGGGTCCCTTCAATGACCACGACCAGGTAGGCCTGTGCCGCGGCCTGGGTCTCTTCGGGAATGCCCAGGTCGAGTCCGGCACTCCGGGTGATGCTCGCCATGGCCAGCACGTCGATGTACTCGAGGATGGCGGGATCGATGCCGCTGTTCACGATGTGGGGCACGGTATGCGCCACCTCGGCCAAGGTGGAGAACGGCGCCAGGACGGTGGCCGACACCGGTCGCCTGGGTTGCACCTTCACGGTGATCTCGGTGGTGATGGCGAGCGTCCCTTCCGAGCCGATCAGGAGCTGGGTCAGGTCGTAGCCCGACGAGCATTTGGCGTACTTCCCTCCCGTCCGCGTCACTGTGCCATCGGCCAGGACCACCTCGAGGCCGAGCACGTGGTGGCGGGTCACCCCGTCCCGCACGGCCCGCATGCCGCCGGCATTGGTGGCCACGTTGCCCCCGAGCGACGCGCTCTGCTCACCGG
The DNA here is from genome assembly GCA_003169675.1 of Acidimicrobiaceae bacterium. Lineage (GTDB taxonomy): Bacteria > Actinomycetota > Acidimicrobiia > Acidimicrobiales > RAAP-2 > Bog-473. Next base: position 24,121 of record PNAT01000133.1, on the reverse strand, counting down.
GGAGCACCGGGTAGATGAGGCCGAACGGGGCCAGTGCCGCATCGAGCTGTTCGAGGGTGACACCAGGCTCGACCACCGCCACTTGGTTCTCGGTATCGATGTCTCGGATAGCGCGCATCCGATCGAAGGCGATGAGGATGCCATCGGCCACGGGCCGGCAACCGCCCGACAGGCCGGTCCCGCTGCCACGGGCCACCACCGGGACCCGGTGCGCACTGGCGATGGCCAGGATGGCGGACACGTCGTCGGTGCAGCTCGGGAGAACGAGGGCCAGCGGCATCACCGGGTGTGCAGTCAGCGCCTCATCGTGCGCATAGTCGGAGTGCACCGCATCGCCGGTCACCACATGGGCGTCACCGACGGAGTAGCGAAGCTGATCGAGAATGTCAGACACGCGGGTTGCTCCCGTCGTTGGTTGACCAGGGCCAGCCGACATTACTGTCTCGAACCGTCACCACCCCCTTCGAGGCGCTTGCGCAGTTCGGCCACGCGGGCCGAGACCTCAGCCGCGGCCGTCGGGGCGGCCAACTTCTCCAATCCGACGATGGTCCGCTCAATCGGTGCCAGCCACGGACTCGGTTGGCGGAGCTTGGGGGATCCGGTTTCCTGAGCGGTCCTGCCACCCTCCGACCAACTACACCACAACTCCTCCTCGGCCCGCGTGAGGGCGACGTAGAAGAGGCGGCGCTCCTCGTCGATGGCCTCGCGTGTCTGGGCCGAGGCAATCGGCATGAGTCCGGCACTCAGCCCGAGGATCAGGACCGTCGGCCACTGCAACCCCTTGGCTCGGTGGAAGGTGGTGAGGACCACCCGGTCACGGTCCTGTTCCACGTGGCCGGTCCGTTCCTCGTCCACGTCAGCCCTGTGCGCTCCGTCGCTGCGCAGATCACTGGCAGGGCCCAGATCGGCTCCGGCCAACAGGCACGGCACGTGGGCCGCTTCCATGGCCGTCTGCACCTCCACCAACTGGGCGTTGGTACGGGTCAGGACGGCAATGCTCGACCACTTCCGGCCCGGCGTCCGCGACATTTTGGCGCACCCGGCCGCCCACGCCGCTTCGTCGGCGTCGCTCGCGTGCCCGATGACCTTGGGCACCGGACCGTCGATGCGCGAGGTGGCGGGAAACACGATCTCGCCCACCACGCCGCCGATCCCGTCGTTCTCGCGCAGGACGGCGGTCGCCACCGCCACGACCTGTGGGGTGCACCGGTGATTCTCGTCCAGGCGGATCACCTTGGTGCCCCGCAACAGTTCGGGCAGCCGGTCCAGCAAGGTCGGATCAGCGCCGTTGAACCCGTAGACGGACTGGTTCGGGTCACCCACCACGAACAGGTCGGGTTCGTCGGAGAGAAGCGTGGTCAGGAGCCGGAACTGGGCCGGATTGACGTCCTGCATCTCGTCGACGAAGAGGTGCCGGGTGCGCCAACGCACGGCGTCGGCGAACGCGGCGTCCCCGGCCAGGCTGTCGGCGCAGGCCACGATGAGGTCGTCGAAGTCGAGCAACCGCCGGCGGGTACGTTCGGCCTCATAGCGGGTGTACACATCTGCCACCTGCTCGGGGTTGATCCCGCTTCGCCGCTTCGCCCGGTGGGCTTCGGCCTCGTAGTGCTCGGGCGCCACCAGCCGGGCCTTGGCCCACCCGATCTCACCATCGAGCGCCCGCACCCTCCGGGGGTCGCCCGTGGCCACTTCGGCTAGCAACCGCCGGCGATCGGGCATGAGCTGGGGGAGAGGGCGACCCCGCTGTTCCCGGTGTTCACGCAGTAATCCGAGGGCGGTGCGGTGGAAGGTGCCCGCCTTGACTCCGGACACGCCGAGCGACCACAACCGGGTACGAAGCTCCTCGGCTGCCTTGCGACTGAAGGTGGTGACGAGGGTCCGGTCGGCTTCAATGGAGCCGTCGCGGACCCGGCGCGCCACCCGCAAGGTGAGCACCCTGGTCTTGCCGGCGCCGGCCCCTGCCATGACGCACAACAGCGGCTCCTCCGACTCAATGGCCGACCGCTGCGCCATGGTCAGCCGGCTGGCTCCCGGGAGAGTCTCCCAGGCGTCGCCCTCGAACATGGTCACCACAGGCGCAGCGTACCGAAGGGCTGCTCGCCGGACCTGGCGCCGGGTCGATCTAGGGTGACCCCCACACGGTTGGGCAGGGCGCGGACGCAAGGAGTCGCAGATGGCGACAGAGGAACGGGAGTGCGAGGTCGTGGTGGTCGGCGCCGGGTTCTCCGGACTCGCCGCGGCGCGGCACCTGGCCCGAGCCGGGGTCGACGTGGTGGTCCTTGAGGCCCGCCACCGGGTGGGGGGCAGGTCCTTTACCGACACGTCGGAGGCCGGGTTCCGCATCGACCGGGGCGGGCAGTGGATCGGCCCCACCCAGGACCACCTGGCCTCCCTGGCCGCGGAGCTGGGTGTCAAGACCTTTCCTACTTACATTGCCGGCCATGGGGTGGAGTTACGCGACGGTGTGCGCACGCCCTACGCCGGCCTGATCCCGACGTCCGATCCGCACGGCGCTGCCGATGGCATCGCCTGCATGCTCGACCTCGATATGGCCAGTTTCGACGTCCCGCTCGAGGCCCCCTGGACCGCGCCGGGCGCCGCCGGCCTGGACGCGCAGACCCTGGCCGGCTACCTGGACGCCAACCTGGAGTCCGCCGCGGCTCGCTCCATTCTTGACGTGGCCATCAAGGCGATCTTCGGCGCCGAGCCCGGAGAGCTCTCGCTCCTCTACACGCTCTTCTACCTGCGGGCCGGCGGGGGGATCACCAACCTGGCCCGCACGACCGGAGGGGCGCAGGAGCGCCGCTTCGACGGAGGCTCGCAGCAACTTGCCCTGGGCATGGCAGCCGAAATGGGCCCACGAGTGATCCTGGGCGCCCCCGTCACCTCCATCGCCCACGGCGCGGCCCACGTCACCGTGGCCGCCCGCCTGGTCGCCGCCGACGCTGATCCGGCGGACCCGCAGGCCGCGCACGGAGCGCTGGAGGTCACCGCGCGCCGCGCCATCATCGCCATGTCACCCGCGCTGACCGCCCGCCTGTCCTACGCGCCTCCGCTCCCGGTTGCCCGCGATCAGCTCAACGTGGGCATGCCGATGGGGGCGGTCACCAAGATCCATGCGCTGTACGACCGTCCGTTCTGGCGCGACGAGGGTCTCAACGGGCAGATCGTGTCCAATGGTGGCGCCATGAGCAGCACCTTCGACGACTCACCCGAGGACGGATCGCACGGCGCCATCGTGGGCTTCATAGCCGGCGACGATTGCCGCCGGATGGAAAGTGCCGGACCCGAAGGGCGGCGCCAGGCCGTGCTGAGTGACCTTGAACGTGCCTTCGGCCCCAAGGCTCTCCGTCCCATTGAGGTGGTGGAGCAGCACTGGCCCGCGGAACCCTTCACGCTCGGAGGCCCGGTGGCTCTCAGCGCCCCCGGCGCACTGAGCGGATTCGGCACTGCCTTGCGCCAGCCGGTGGGGCCGTTGCACTGGGCCGGGACCGAGACCGCCACGGAGTGGTGCGGCTATCTGGATGGCGCGCTTTCCTCTGGCCTCCGGGCCGCGGCCGAGGTCATGCACGAGTTGGAGGGGGTGACCGGTGGCGTCGATTGAGGAGATCTGCGAGGCCTTCGCCGACTGGCGCACCCGCAGCAACGACAACCCGCGCCTGTCCAAGATGGTCAAGGGCTGGGACCGCGTCATCCACTTCACCGCTTCGGACATGGGCCAGGGCTTCACCATGCTCGTCAAGGACCAGCTCCTGTCAGAACTCGTGGTGGGGTACCACGACCAACCCGACGTCATCGTGACCGGGAGCAGCGAGGACTTCTGCGACATGTTCTGGGGCGACCTCAACCCGTCAGAGAAGTACATGTCGGGTGAGATCAAACTGGCCGGCTCCCAGCAGGACGTGATGCGGATCGACGCCATCTCCATGGTGGCGTTCCTGGACCAGTAGCCGGTCTTTCGCCCACCCGGACATGACGGCCCCCGCCGCACCATCCCCGCCGGCCCAGGCCACCCTTCGCCGCGCCCTGGGCCAATTCCCGATCGTCACCACCTCCACCGGGCTGGCCTTCGCCGCCCTGGAGTACCTGGCCGCGGCCGGTCTCGTGACCTATGTGGCGGGGGACTCGGCCTGGATCCCCATCGGGGTGGCGGGGTTGCTCGCCCTCATGGCCTACGGGTTCTTCGGCGAGCTCAACGGGATGTTCCCCACCGCGGCTGCCATCCGCATCTACATGCAGCGCGCCATGGACGACCGGATTGCGCTCACGATCACCTTCACCTACATGAGCACCATCGTCCTGGTCATCGCCTCCGATGCCTTCATCGTCGGCACCGCGCTGGCCCGCGCCTTCGGGGAACCGCCCTGGGTCTCCTCCCTCTGGATCATCGGCCTCCTGGGGATCTCCGTCACCACCAACTTGCGCGGCGTCACCGTGGCCGGCCTGTTGCAGGACCTGGCCACCACCATCGTCGTCCTGGCCACCTTGGTTATCTCAGCGCTGGCGCTCCTCCACAGCGGCCACGCCTTGCACAACCCAATCCAACCCCTGCACGGGCACAGCGCGGCCGACCTGGTGGAGGCCATCGCTCTGGGCGTCTTCCTCTACAGCGCGTTCGAGTGGGTCACCACCAGCGCCGAGGAGGTTCGGCGTCCCGAGTCGATCCATCGCGGCATGCTCATGTCCATCGGGATCCTCTGTGTGGTCTGCGCGCTGGCCACCGTGGCCATGAGCCATACCCTGACTCACCACGAGCTCTCCTCGGCCTATCCCCAGCTCTACCTCGGGGTGGCGGCCATCGGGCACAGCGGGATGTGGGTGATGGCCGGGGTCACCGCGGTCACCGCGCTCAACACCTTCAACGGAGGATTCATCACGGCCTCCCGGTTCATCTACGGCACGGCGCGCGAGGGCTCGTTGCCCCGACAGCTGGCCCGGCTCAATGATCGCGCCGTGCCCTGGGTGCCGGTGGTCGTCCTGGGTGGGGCCTCCCTCCTCGTGGCGCTCGCCGTCGCGCTGTCCCACACCTGGGAAGTGCTGGTCGCGGTGGGTGCCGCCCTCGAGACCATGATTTATGCGGTGGCCGCCTTCTGCGCGCTGCGCCTGCGCTCCCGCCAACCCGACACGCCCCGCCCGTTCCGCGTGCGGCTCCTCCCTGTCCTGGGCCCGGTCGGCGTGGTCGTCTTCGCCATGTTGGCCGCCATCGCATCGGTTTCGGTCAACAACCACTTCAACCCGGCCCCGCTCATCATCATCGGCATCGGTGCCGCCCTCAGCGCCTTCTATGTCCTGCGCATCCTCCCCGGGGTGCGGGCCAAGGAAGAGGCTCGACGGGCCGCCACGCCACGGCGCCGCCCAGTGCGGTGACGCGTCACCCCACGCGGGTTGTGCGAAGGCCCTGCCGTCGCAGGTGACGAGCTAACGCCAGGTCGACCAGGTCGTCAATGAGCGCTCCGAGCGGCAATCCGTCCAATTCCCACAGCATCGGATACATCGATATCGGCGTGAAGCCCGGCATGGTGTTGACTTCGTTGACCACCAGGGAGCCGTCGCCCCTCAAGAAGAGGTCGATCCGGGCCAGTCCCTCGACCCGCAGCGCTCGGTAGGCCCTCAGCGCCAGGTCCTGAGCGTTCGCCAGTTGATTTTCCGTCAGGACAGAGGGCACGAGCGTGGTGGCCAGGCCCAACTCGTACTTATCCTGGTAGTCGTAGAACTCCCGGCTGGCCACTATCTCGCCCGCTCTCGATACGCGAACGACCTCATTGCCCAACAACGCCAGCTCGAGCTCGCGTCCGTCGACGAATTCCTCCAGGATCACGTAGTCATCGAATTCGAACGCCGTCTCCATGGCATCCCGCATCGTCGCCGAGTCATGCACCTTGGTCACGCCGATAGAGGAGCCGAGATTGGCCGGCTTGACGAAGATCGGGTAGCCCAACGTCCGCCCGGCTTCCTCCAACGAGTCCCCGGTGATGTCGGCTCGCCGAACCAGCCGCCACGCCGCCACCGGCAGCCTGTGATCGTGCAACACCGACTTGGCCAGTGCCTTGTCCATGCAGATGGCGGAGGAGAGGACACCGGCACCGACGTAGGGCAGCCCGATGGTTTCGAGGTGGCCTTGGATGACCCCGTCTTCTCCAAATGGACCATGGAGAAGGGGGAACACGACCGGATCTTGCCGAAGCTCGGTCTGCAAATAGGGAAGTTCCGTCTCGGGGTGCCGACGGATGAGGACATCGGGTGATGTCAGCGCGTCCCCGTCAGCCAGCGATTCGAGCGTTCGATTCGCGTTCACCCATCGCTTGTCGTGGGTGAGCCCAATGGCCGTCACACGGTGACCGCCGTCCCGGGCGGCCACAGCGACACGTGAAGCCGAAATGCACGACACCTCATGCTCGGCGGAGGGACCTCCATAGAGCACGACCAGATCGCGAGGGGGTGTCATCGCCTGAGGCTATACAATCTGTCGCAAAGGCCTATGCGTGCGATTCTCGACAGCTGAACTCGCTGTCCAACTAGGCGGGACGCTGGTTGGGCCGGACGTCACCATTGACGGGGCCAGTATCGATTCGCGGACGACTGAGCGCGGCCAGCTCTTCATCCCGATCATTGCGGAGCGCGATGGTCACGACTTCTTGGCGCATGCCCGGAGCGCCGGTGCCGCCGCCTATCTGACGTCACAGCCACCATCGGGCGGAACGGCCATCGTCATTCCTGACACCAGCTCGGCACTTTCCACGCTCGGGAGGCTGGCGCGCGCACGGCTCAATGCTGGGGTGATCGGGATCACCGGTTCGGTCGGCAAGACGACGACCAAAGAGCTCGTGTGGAGGTGCCTGGCGTCGACGTTCAAGACCTCAGCCAGCGTGCGCTCGTACAATAATGAACTCGGTGTGCCGCTGACGCTGGTAAACGCCCCCGATGATGCGCAATGGGTGATCCTCGAGATGGGTGCCCGCGGCTTCGGGCACATCCGCGAGCTGGCCGAAATTGCCCTACCCAATGTGGGCGTCGTGACGAGCGTCGCCATGGCCCACATAGAGTTCTTCGGGGACCTCGAAGGGGTTTTTCGCGCCAAGAGCGAACTGGTCACGGCCTTGCCGGAGTCCGGTGCCGCCGTGTTGAACTTCGATGACCCGCGGGTCCGCCGGATGAGTGAGCTCAGCTCCAGCGCGGTCCTGGGCTACGCCGTCCACGCGCCCGCCGATGTCACCGCCGAGAAGGTGGTGCTCAATGAAACGCTGCAGCCTCGATTCTCGCTCGTCACCCCCTGGGGCAACGGCGACGTCGCGTTGCAACTCCACGGCGAGCAACAGGTCTCCAATGCGCTGGCGGCAGCAGCCACGGCGTTGTGGTGTGGGGTGCCGCTTGATGCGGTCACCTCGTCTTTGGCCGAGGTCGCGGGACCTCCGCTGCGGATGGCGGTTCGGCGACCGAGCCGGGGCCCGGTCCTGGTGGTCGACTGCTACAACGCCAACCCGGCCTCCACCGAGGCGGCGCTTCGCGCGTTGGACGCGCTCAAAGCAAACCGGAAAGTGGCTCTGTTGGGGGTCATGGCGGAACTGGGGGCCGAAACCGCCGGCCAGCATCAACGGATGGCCTCCCTGGCCCAGGAACTGGGCATCGAGATCGTGGGCTATCACACGTCACTGTACGGTCCGACTCAGGTCACCACGATGCAAGCTGCGGTCGGATTGGCGCAGGAATTGTCGTCCGCCGACGCGCTCCTCATCAAGGGAAGTCGCGTGGCCCGGCTGGAAGACGTGCTGCATACCTACGGCACGTCCATCGGGGAGGAGTCGCTCATGCCGGGAGCGTCGCCCCTGTCCTAGGTTTCGCCGGCGCCGCCCGCGACCACCGGTACCCTCCGGGAAAGCTCGCCGTACAGTCGTTCCGTTCGAGACGACGGGGAGCTCCCGGGGTCGACTTCGTCGACCCGGCGTTGGCACTCGCGCCATTCCCGTCGCAACCGGTCGGCGTCACCCTCGGCTGCTGCCACCTCCATGGCGGCCCGAGACAGCGCCTCACTGTAGGGATCGACCAGGCGCGCCTGGTTGAGACCCCGCTGGGCCAATTCGAAGTAACCCCCCTCGATCGCCAGCGCGGCCAAGTTGCACGCCGCCTTGACAAAAATGGCCGCGATGCGCCCCCCGTGCCCTTCAACCTCCCACCATGAGTAACCCGAGAGTGCATTGGCCAGTGGCTCTCCCTCAACGAGGTCGAGGGCGGCCCGCAGATGTGCCATGGCCAGATTCGGGTCCTCGCACGCATTCCCGAAAGACACCAGGGCGGCTGCCCGCTGCACATCGACGGTGACTTCATCGGACACCCGATAGTGACCGTTGCGGCTTCCAGCCGGGAAAAGGGGTTCGCCACTGGCGTCGAGGCCCAAGGCCCGCCTGGCCGCCGTCGCCGTGTTGAAGAGGGTCTTTGATGCCGCGTCGGCATCCGATGACCCCAACACCCGCGTGCGAAGGCGATCGCTGGTCACGGCGTCGGGACGGTGGAGGGCCAGATAGGCCACCAATTCGACGGCGCGGCGGGCGCGGTTGGGAGCGAGCTCTTCCCGGAGCCCGTCGATCCGCGGTGACATGGTGAGGAGCTTCACCTCGACCAGGCCCGGCTCGCGTCCGAATGCGATGGCCTGGGAATCGACGCTCGCACCAGGACTTGAGACGTTGGACTCGTGAGGGGATCTCTGGAGATCCGAGGTATCCGAACGGACAACCGGTGCGGCCATCAGTTCGTCAATCAACCGGGCACTGCCCGATGTCAAGAGGTGAGGGCGCACGGTCCGACCGAGCGGATGGATGGAGGCGCCGTGCCGGTCCACCAGCACGGTGACGTCACTGGCGACGACGGGACACGTGGTAACCACCGAGATCTGGTCCGCCACTCCAGGGGCCAACGATGTCGGATCACCGAAAAAGAGGATCGGGATTCGGCTCTTCCCGTCAGCCCCGCCCTTGCCCAGCTCCCGGAGCCGAATACCTGCCACGGCCGGGTCGTCCGTCACCACCACCATGTCGGCCCAGGACCAGGCCTCTTGCACCGATCGAGCGGCCCGCCACATCGCCTCGGCCGCTTCGCCCAGCAGGGGAAGCACGGTGCCGGTTCGGAGGGGCACCAACCACGTGCCTTCCTCGTCATCACCGACCGGCAGGACGATGGGGTACTGGGGACAGAAGAGGTCCTTCTCCACCAGCGTTTCATGATGCACATGCCACGAACGGCCGTCCGCCGAGAGAGTGATGCCCGATGGCGGCTCCTGTCCGGGCGTGGTGAGCCAGAAGGTGACGCCAGATGGACCGACGCAGATGGACCGCACCCCGGGGTCGGCGGACGTGTGGTTTCCGGCGCCCAGTGCCCGTCCTAGCTGGCAGTTTGCCGCCTCGAAAGCGGTGAGGGCAGGGACACCCGCAAAGCGGCTCAGGAGAATGCCCGTGTCCAGGGCGAGGTCGGATTGGTCGAAGTGGTCGCCCTGCGGTCCGGAGTTGAACTGGCGCAGAAGGCGGATCCGTCGTGAACGTCGAGCCAGCGCCGCGCCACCGATGGAACCGATGCCGAGGACCAACAATTCGGGCAGGGTAGAGGTGTGTTTCCCACGGGGGCCAACCGGTACGTTGACATCGGGCCGGATGGCGGTCATTTCCGAGTCGGCGGGCAGGTGGAGAGACCAGCCCTGCACCATCAGATCCGGGTCGACAATCCGGCGGCCGTCGGGCATCGTCCGGCCGAGGTTCAAAGCGGCGATGGACGTCCAGTCAGCGCCGTCACCCATTCGCTCGTCGGCAATGGACCACAACGAGTCACCGGGGCTGACGACATGGTCAGAGGCTGAGGGGCTGTCGGCTTCGAAGACTGAACCGGGCAGGCCCTCATGGTGTGGCGGCGCGCCGACGTGGCTACGAACGGCCACGGCCGCACCGGCCCCGGTCCCCGAGGCCAGCACAAGGGGCGTCCCCAAGCTGGTGAAAGCCAGGATGCCCACGGCTATCTGGGCGGCGATCCTTTCCGTCAAGGGCGCGCCGAGGGGCACGCCGGCGTCGCCACGGCGGACATGGTGAACGACAGCCCGCAACAGCTGTGAGCAACACGCGACCCAGGACACCCAAGCGACCACGGTCAACGCGCTCAGCGCAGCGCGGGCCAGGTGGCTCCAATGGTGGCCCAGACCACTGGAGAGTGGATCACCGACAATCATGATCAGGACAGCGGGGATGGCGGCGAAGACCAGGAGCGTCGTGAGGGCAGAACCCAGCACGTCGGCAACCTTCTTCCAAAGGCCTGCGTCTTTGGACCTGGGCGCCATTACGGGGGGCCGATCGTGATGGAGTACGAGACCATCGTGTTCTCCGAGGCGGGCTCACTGACGGTGGCCCGGCACGCGCCCTCGGCGTCAGGGAGCGAGACGGTCATGGCCGAAGTCCCTCCGTTGCTCTGGTTGACGTTGGGGCAGGTCACGGTGAGTGAGAGGTAGGTGGTGTCGCCCCACGTGACTGACACCTGAACCGGTCCGTTACCCGTGAACCCGTAACTATTTGTTGGGTCCCCCGGCGGTTGCAGGTACCCGCTGTTCGTCGTCCGGTCCGATGGCGTGGCGTAGCCCGTGCCGGCGGTCGTGCCCGTGGTGGCCGCCGCGGTCACGGTGGTCGTGGTGGCGCTTGGAGGCACCGTGGTGGTCATCGCGCCAGAAGACCCCGCCCCCACGTGCGACGTCGGGACGGTGGTGGTGGTCGGGACGGTGGATGGCGGGGTGACGGCGCCATGAGCATGCCGGGATGGGGTCACTCGGGCGGCATTGAGGGTCCGGACCCCGCGGCCGAAGGTCTCTGAACCCCGTGTCCCGGCTGATGTGGCCGCCATCAAGGCCATGAGGGCGAGCGACACGGCCAGGATCACCCACCAATTCGGTCGCCCGCGGGTTGGCTGCGCCCGCGGACGGTCCGGGGCCTTACTTCCCGCTTCAACCACGGCACCACGATACGCACGAATCATCCCCCACAAAACTGGGAATTTCAGGCGCAGAGCCGACGCTGGCCGCGGTCGCGACGGGCGTAGAGGGCCCGTCGGTCGCGGCCGGTCACTGCGGCCAACTCGGCGATCGAATAGCCGAGGACGTGGTGGGCGTAGAGAACCTGGACCTCATCGGAGCGCATACCCTCCCGACGCAGTTCGATGAGAAGTCGCGAGAGCTCCTCCAGGTCCGTCTCGGGGCGCACGGTCCGGTCCGCCATAGCCTCGGCCGTCAGCGAGGATCTGACCCGCTGCCGCTCCTTGGCCCGAAACAGTTGACGCCGCACACGGCACCGAATGGCCGAGAGAAGGTCCAGCACCGCGTAGGGCCAGTCCTGACCGGACCACTCCGCTAGAACCACCCAGGCGGTAGACAACAACTCTCCGAAAAATTCGCTCCCGTCCTGCCATTCGCCGCCCTGACCCCACCGCAGCTTGCCCGCGACCGAGACCAATCCGGGAAGAATTGCCTGCACCAGGATCCGGGTGATGAACGGATCAATCGGGGCCTCCCGCAGGAGCACCCGAACCAGTGCGGCCGCCTCCTCACGCTGGAGGCGACCGGTGGCCTGACGCATGTGGTCGACCAGATCACATGGCGTCGGGCATTTTGGGGGAGCCCCGGGCGTCCCGAGGACCAGGGTGGATAGGTCATGGTCGCGCACGGCCACCCGTTCCAGGGCCCGCACGGCCGGGCGCGAACGGCCGAGCGATCGCCACTCGGCATTCAGCAGGTCAATAGGAACTATCCGTTGTCGAAGGTCGGTAGGCATGGCAAGGACGGTCGCAGCCCCATCTCCCCCGATCCCTCCCACCGCAGTGGCGGCCCGGGGCCATGGTCCCCCACCTGCGGCGTCGCAGGTGGGGGGTAGTCTGCGCCGGATGAATATCGACCAGTTCTATGAGGGTGACCCGCGGCGCCGGCCTTCGGCGGAGATCGAGCTGGGCTCGGATTGGCAGGACACCAGTGGAGTGCGCCACGAACTGAACTACGTGGAGGACACCGGAGAGCTCTACGTGATGCGGGAGCCGGCGCCCCATGTGACCGAGGACCCGTTCGGCGGCCTCTATGTGTCGACCGGTCCGGGCTTCGAAAGGCAGATGACGGTCCACGTGGTGGCCCACATCGATACCGTGGACAATCTCCACCTGATCCTCAAGGGATGGCAGGAGGCCATGCCCGGCCCCGGGGGGGCCAAATGGTTGGGCGATCGATTGCGGGCCGCCGGGGTGGCGGTCACACCCGGGGACCCCATCGAGGACTAGGCCTCAGGGCAGCTCCAACATGGTGGCCAGGAGCTGGGTGGCCAGGTTGTTGGTGCCCATGTCGGAGTCGCCGGGCAGGATGTCGCTCCCCATGAGGAGCTCGGACAGGCGCAGCATGATCACGGCGAAGCGGAACCCCGAGAAGACCTCGTAGAAGAAGATGTTCTTCATGGGTCGCCCCATGATCTCGCTGTAGCGCTCAATGGTCTCTTCATGTGACGCGAAGCCGGCGGGCCGGGGTACGCCCAGACCATCGGCGAATTGACGGTTGAAATAAAGCCACCACCCCAGGTCCATCTCGGGCTGGCCCAGGGTGGCCATTTCCCAGTCGATCACGGCGGCACAACGGAACTCGTCCCAGATGATGTTGCCGATCCGGCTGTCGCCCCAGTTGAGGACCACGTCGCCCTCCTCGGTGGGCTGGTGGTCGACCAGCCAACTCCAAGTTGATTCCAGGATGGGCACCCGGGTGCCCTGGGCCGCCCAGTCGAGGAACTCGCGGTAGTACGACATCTGGTACCCGATGCCCGGTCTGCCTCGGCTCGGTTGGGTGAGCCAGCCCAGTCCGAGGGCGCGCCAATCGGACTGGTGCACCGAGGCCAGCGCGTCGATCCCGCTCCACCACATGGTGCGCTGCTGCTCGGGGGTGGCCTCGAGCACCCACCCCTCCATGGTGTAGGGCAGATTGTCTGCCGGCACCTGCCCGTCGACATGATCCATGGTGAAGAAGGGCACCCCGAGATACTGGGGATCTTCCTCATACCAGCCGAGCGTGGGGAGCGGGACACCGGCGGCACCGTCGGCCAGCGTGCGCATGACGCGGTACTGGGTGGAGAACTCGGCGCCCAGGAACAGCAGGTGCTTGGTGGGCGCCACGCGCACCACCAGGCGCTTCTCGTCGATCACCCCGTCAACGGTGGTGCGGGTGCGGCACAGGATGGTCTCGTTGGAGAACCCGTTCGAGGCCGGGGCCTGCACGTCGTACACCTCCGGCGCCGTACCGTCGCCGGACTTGGTGGCCAGCCATCGAGAGAGGATGGCGCCGACCTCGTCAGGGTCGCGCTGGTCGATGTCGGGCATGGGGCCGGAGTGTATCGAGGGGAGCCGGTAGTGTCGCCGGACGTGATCATCGTGATCGATCCGGGTGAGGAGCGGGTGCTCCTCACCCAGCCCGACGATTTCACCCGCTTCTCCGTGGCCGTCGAGGGTGGAGGGGCGGAAGGGTCGTTGGCCCAGGTGGTGCACGCATCGGGACTGGGGCGCCTGCAGCCCGACGGGGGGCATGTGGCCGTCGACCCCATCGCCTTGCGGGCCCTGGCCGGCGCGGTGGCCACGCCTGATTGGGACGAAGCGCTGGCCGGGATGTGCGCGTATGCCGCCGGGAAGGGCTGGGTGGAAGCCGACGGGGCCATCCTGGCCCATATCGAATGGCGCGACGGGGCTGATTGACCGAGCAGGCTGGGCTGTCGCCGGTCGGCCGGGTCCCGCTACCCTGGGCCGGTCGCATGGAGCTGTGCGGCGGGGGCCGAGGCGTCCCGGTGACCTTGGGAGGGTGCATGGCGATTCGCGACTATGACCGCTTGTTCATCGGAGGCGACTGGGTGGCGCCCGAGGGGACCGACACCATTTCGGTGATCTCACCTTCGACCGAAGAGGTGGTCGCCCGGGTACCCGACGGCACCGAGGCCGACATCGACAAGGCGGTGGCGGCCGCCCGCACGGCATTCGACCGCGGCCCGTGGCCACGCATGACGCCGGCCGAGCGGGGCGAAATCCTGGCCAAGGTGGCGGCCCAGATCACCGCCGAGATGGGCGACATGGCCGCCATCATCACCGAGGAGATGGGATCGCCCATCACGTTCGCCACCCTGGGGCAGGTCCTGGCCCCCACGATGATCTTCAACTACTACGCCGAGTTGGCCCAGACGTTCGCCTTCGACGAGGTGCGGGCCGGGATGTTGAACCCGCAGGTGTTGGTGACCAAGGAGCCCGTCGGTGTGGTCGGTGCCATCGCCCCGTGGAACGTGCCGCTGTTCATCGCCGCGGCCAAGCTGGCACCGTCGTTGCTGGCCGGCTGCACGGTGGTCTACAAGCCGGCGCCCGAGACGCCGTTCGACGCCTTCCGGTTGGCCGAGATCTTCACCGAGGCCGGCCTGCCCAAGGGCGTGCTCTCGGTGATCCCGGCCGGCCGTGAGGTCAGCGAGCACCTGGTGAAGCACCCGGGCGTGGACAAAATCAGCTTCACCGGTTCCGGGGTGGGTGGCAAGCGCATCGGCGGACTGTGCGGCGAGCGCCTCAAGCGATGCACGCTCGAGTTGGGCGGCAAGAGCGCGGCCATCATCCTCGATGACGCTGACCTGGCGACCACCATCCCGACGCTCATTCCCAACGCCATCATGAACAACGGCCAGGCCTGCATCGCCCAGACGCGGATCCTGGCCCCCCGGGCGCGCTACGACGAAGTGGTGGACGCCCTGGTGGCCGGCGTGGCCGCCCTGCAGGTGGGTGACCCGATGGACCCGGCCACCGAGGTCGGCCCGGTGGTGGCCGAGCGGCAGCGGAGCAGGATTGAGGGGTATCTCGACAGCGGGCGTGAGGAGGGGGCGACCGTGGCCATCGGGGGCGGACGCCCGGCCTCAATGTCCAAGGGCTGGTACGTGGAGCCCACGGTGTTCACCAACGTCGACAACAAGATGAAGATCGCCCAGGAAGAGATCTTCGGACCGGTGCTGGTGGTGATTCCCTACGACGGGGACGACCAGGCCGTCGAGATCGCCAACGACTCCAATTACGGGCTGTGCGGTTCAGTGTGGACGGGCGACAACGACCGCGGTCTGGGCCTGGCCCGGCAGGTGCGGACGGGGACCTACATGCTCAACTCGCCGGTGCCCATCGACTTCACCACGCCGTTCGGCGGATTCAAAGAGTCCGGCGTCGGTCGGGAGTTCGGCCCCGAGGGACTGGACAGCTTCTTGGAGAAGAAGTCCATCGCTCTGCCGGCCGGATTCGATCCGGGGGTCTGAGCCAGGGGCGTCAGGTAGGTCGGAACCGACCATGAGCACGGTGGGCGGGAGAGCGGCGATCGGCCCCGACGCCGCGCCGCGCCTCATGGCGGTATCCAACTGGCCCATGTGGGTCATCGGGTTCACCCTGATGGTCGACGGCATGGACCAGTACATCGTCCGGGGCAGCAGCAATCAGATCAAACACGCCTTCAATGTGCACGACTGGCAGATCGGGCTGCTGTTCTCGGCTTTCATCCTGGTCAACGGCATCATCACGTTGCCCGCCGGATTCCTGGGTGACCGGTGGAACCGGACCAAGGCCATGGCAGTGGTCATCGTGGCCTGGTCGGTCATCAGCGCGTTGGGTGGGCTGGTCCCCACCGGAGCCTTCGCGCTCCTCATCGTCATCCGGGCGTCGCTGGGCTTCGGGCAGGCGGTGACCGACCCCTCGGGAAGCAGCGTCATCGCCGACTACTACGGGACGGAGCGCCGGGGCCGCGCCTTCTCCATCCAGCAGTGCCTGAGCTACATCGGGCTCGGCCTGGGATTAGGCATCGGTGGCGTCCTCGGCCCGCTCTTCCACGGCGGCGGATGGCGACTGGCCTTCTTCGTCTCCCTCCTGCCCGGTCTCCTGGTGGCCTACCTGTGCTGGAAGCTCCCCGAGCCCAGCCGGGGCACGGCCGATCGGGCGCATGTGACGGGCAGCACGCAGATGGAGATGGCCGAGCTCACGCACCCGCCCCTCTTCCCCCACGGTGTCCGCCATTTCGCCTACGACATGGTTGACGGACTGCGCCGGGACGTCGGGACGATTCTCAAGATACCGACCATGCGTTACGCGCTGGTCGGCGTATCCACCGTCGGCTTCGTGGTGACTGCGGTGGCCACCTGGATGCCGAACTTTTACCAGAACCAACTGCACCAGACCCAGCAGGCGGCCAACGGGGCCTTCGGCGCCCTGGCCATCCTGGGCGGGATCCCCGGGACCATCATCGGCGGGTGGATCGCCGATCGGTGGGTCAATCGCTTCCTCGGAGCCCGGGTGGTGATCCCGGCCGTCTGCATCGTGATCAGTGCGGCCCTGTTCATGGTGTCGTTCATCCCGATGGCGTTCGGCTTCGTCTTTGCCGTCCAGCTGGTCGGCTTCATGTCTGCCACCGCTTGCGTGCCGGCCCTGCGGGCCGGTCTGTCCGATGCGGCGCCGGCCCATCTGCGGGGGGCAGGATTCGGTGCCTTCAATCTGGCCGCTGTTGTCTTCGGCTCGGCGGCGGCGCCACTGGTCACCTCGGCCATCGCGGAGCAATTCGGCAGTAACTACCGGACGGCGTTCCTGATCATTCTGCCCATTGCGTTCCTGGGCGCCTCATGCTTGATGTTGGCTCGCAAGCACATTGAGGCGGATGCGGCCAAGGTCTTCGAGGCGGTGGTCATGGCAATGGCGGCGGAGCAAGCCCACGAGGCGGCAGCGGCGGGTGGCGTTCGGGATGCCGTCGGCCCGGGAGGTGGCGAAGGCGACAGGTAACCGGAACGGCCGCCCTTCCCCTTGCCGTCGGTGTCGGCTTGCTTCGGGGCCCAGGCCGCGAAGTCGGCGCACCACTTCGCTGAAATTTCCGTTGCCGCAGGTGCTGTCTCCGGTACCCCGGGAGGCGCTGAACCGGTGGCACGCGGTGCCAGAGGGGTCGCTGTGCTGGCCGACCTGTTGGTCGATCGGTTCCACAGATGGACCCGACCAGGGGTGCGCCGGACATGAGGGCCGCCAGCAGGAGCTTTGTCGTGAATCGGCGCCTCCGGTTGGCGCGTGGCGTGCGCCGGGAGAGGGCTGTGGCCAGCCGGCGGGTGGGGGTCGGGGTGGATCAGGGAAGCCAACCGGCGATTCCCCGGGATGTCGGTGAGATTCTGCGAGAATGACGCACCCGTTCCCCGCGGCCAGGTGTGCGGGCCCGACGGTGTCACGAAGGAAGGATGACCGCGATGATGGAAGAGGTGAGCCAGGCGCCCCATCGGCGGTTGGCGTACCTCCCCGCTCTCGACGGTGTGCGGGCCTTCGCCGTGGTAGCCGTGATGATGTACCACGGTGGCCTGGCCATCACCACCGGTGGCTTCATGGGGGTCGACTCGTTCTTCGTTCTCTCCGGCTTTCTCATCACGTCGCTCTTGGTGTCGGAGTGGCGCGAGACCCTGACCATCCGATTGGGTGAGTTCTGGGCGCGGCGGGCCCGCCGCCTGCTTCCCGCCCTGTTGCTCATGCTCCTCTTCGTGGCGTTCTTCGCCTCGGTCATCGTGCCGAAGGGAACCTACGGCGCGCTGCGGCTCGATGCATTGGCCACCCTGCTCTACGTGAGCAACTGGCACTTCGTGCTGGTGGGCTCCAGCTACTTCAATGAGACGGCGTCGGCGTCACCGCTGATCCACACGTGGTCGCTGGCTGTCGAGGAGCAGTTCTATCTGATTTGGCCGCTCGTGGTCCTCGGGCTCTTGCGCATCACGAAGAGCTTGCGGGTGCTCTTCGTCGTGTGCTGCGTGGCGGCGGTGGGCTCCGCCGTCGAGATGTACGTGATCTTCCATGACTCCATATCGATCAACCGGGTGTATCTCGGCACCGACACCCGGGCCCAGTGCCTGTTCATCGGGGCGGCTCTCGCCGTCGGCCTGGTCATGTTGACCAAGCGCTCCCATGCCGAGGGCCGCCTCAAGGAAGGCGAGTTGTGGAGCCCGGCCGGTAGGAACGGGCGCATGATCTGCGGGCTGGCCGGCATGATCGGTGCCGTCATTCCGCTCGTCTTCTGGGTGGTGACCAGCACGACCTCGCCATTCCCCTATTCCGGTGGGTTCTTCCTCATCGGCCTGGGGACGGCCGGCGTCATTGCCTCGGCCGTCGGCGCTCCCCGCAGCGTGGTCCCACGCACCCTCTCCCTGGCCCCGATCCGTTACGTGGGCCAGATCTCCTACGGGCTCTACATCTGGCACTGGCCGCTCTTCATCTGGGTGGACGAGGCCCGCACCGGTCTCGTGGGCTACGAGCTCTTCGCCGCCCGGGCGTTGGTCACCTTCGCCGTCTCGAGCGCGTCCTACCATCTGGTCGAGCAGCCGATCCGGCGGGGATCCTTCCTGCGCCAGTGGAAGGCATGGGTGGCCGTGCCCGCCGGATTGGGCATGGTCATCGCGTCCATGGTGGCGGCCACGGCGGGGACGTCAGCGGTGGCCAGCACCACGCTGCCCCCCGCCATCGGCACCCTGGGGGGTTCGTCGACCACGACTTCGTCGACCCTGGCGCCCACTTCCTTGCCGCCGGTGCGTGTCCTGCTGTTCGGCGACTCGGTGGCGCTGACGCTCGGGGTGGGCCTGGCCGACCCGTCGGCCCAGGCGAAGTACAACTACATACTCTCCGACAAGGGGATCCTCGGATGCGGCGTGGTGATGGGACCCGAAGTCACTCTGATGGGTGCCCGTGACGCCACACCGCCCGCCTGCAACGGATCCCCGTTGGTGGGCGGGACCCCGGTGGACAAACAGCCGTGGCCCTACCAATGGCTCAATGCGATGTCGCAGACCCATCCCAGTGTGGTGGTTCTTCTGGCCGGCCGCTGGGAAGTGGTCGATCGTGAGTATCTGGGGAAATGGACCAACATCCTCAACCCCCTATTCGCCGCCTACGTGAAGCACCAGCTGGAGCTCACGTCCGAGTTGGTGGTGACTTCAGGCTCCCACCTGGTCTTCCTCACCGCGCCGTGCACCAACGAAGGTGAGCAACCAGATGGCGCGCCGTGGCCGGAAGACAACCCGGCGCGCCTGGCGGAGTTCAACAAGCTGATCCGCGAAGTGGCGGCGGAGCATGCTCAGACCGACTCGGTGGTGGACCTCAACGCGGCGGCCTGCCCAGGGAACACATTCACCACCAGCTTGAAAGGGGTGGTGATCCGCCGAACCGACGGTGTTCACTTCACGAATGCGGGCGGATTGTTCATGTCGCAATCGTTAATGCCGCCCATCGTGGCGTCCGGACGGGCCCAGATGGCCGGCGCCGGCACCACGACCACCACCTCAGCTGCCGGGTGACGGAGACGGGTTGACGTTCAGGTTGGTGTCAGCCACCACGCACTGCGCCCTGAGCGCGGCGACGAGATGAGACTCGTCGATGGTGGCGCTCTCCGAGATCGTCGTCATCAGGGAGTTCCAGGACCCGTCATCTGAATTGGCCGCCGCCGCCAGGGGCAGGGCCGAACGGAGCTCGTTCTGCGCCTTCTTCTGCAGGATGGCCACCGTGGCCGCCGGCGTGCCTGTGCGGAGCGAGAGGGTGTAGTCGGCCAACGAGCGGTGCACATGGGTGCAGGCCTCTTGCGCCAGGGCCTGGCCGTTTTGGCTGCAGGCGGAGAGGCTCAACAGCGCTCCGATGAGTGATGCCGTGATTGCCATCGTCGACCGGCCACCGAAGTGGAGTGGCCGCCGCATTTCAGCCGAGCCAGCCCTCGGCCGACTCCAGGAGATGGCGGCTGACCGCCAGGGCCCGGTCGAACACGTCGCAGAGGAGCTCTTCGCCACCGAGCACCCGGGCCAGCGACACCGGATGGCGGGCCACGATACTGAGGCGGCGCTCCGAGCCGTCGGTGGCATTGGCGAAGGAGTCGATGGCCGACACCTCCAGCGGAAGCTCGATTCCCCCCACCCCGGCCAGGTCGATAGCCAGGCGCAGGAGGTCAGGTCCGCCATGAAGCGGAGGCAGGGCCCAGGTGAAGGTCAGGGGAAAGTGGAATTCGTCGGGCGGCTCCTCCTCCTCGGACAACAGGACGACCGCGTCTTCGAAAGAAAGCAGGACACGGGGGTCGACATCGAGTGCCAGGTGGAGGTCGAGTGGTCCTCCGCAGCCCTCCTCGGGGTGCAGGTCGACCTCCCAGACCTGGCGCAGCGAATAGGTCTCGACAAAGTGCCGCTCGTCGTGGACATGGAACCCGTGGTCCACCGAGTGGTCCTTCAGGTCGGCCACGTAGCCGGCGACGTCTATAGCTGCCACAGATTGGGCAGCCTAGTGACTTCGCAGGTGGGCCCGGCCGGTAGGGTCTGAGTCCCGTGGACGAGGTCCGGCTGCTTCAGGTGCTCGATGACGTGGTCGCTGCCGTCCTCCACGCGCTCGACGGACTGGAGGAATGGGGACCATCGGGGATCCGCCCGGGTCAGTACCGGCTGGACCTGGCCGCCGATGGCGCCGCACTCCCCATCCTCCATGGCGCCGGCCTGGCGGTCCTGTCGGAGGAATCGGGTCCGACGGGGAACACCTCCTCCGGGCTCCTGGCCGTGATCGACCCGGTGGATGGCTCCACCAATGCCCATCGTGGCCTTCCCTTCTACGCCACCAGCATCTGTGTCCTCGATGTCGAAGGGCCTCTGGTCGGCCTGGTGGTCAATTTGGCCACCGGGACCCGGTTCGCCGCCGTGCGCGGGGGAGGGGCCCAGCGCGACGACCACACCATTGCGCCGTCGGGCTGTACGGAGCTCGGTTCCGCCATTGTGGGGATATCGGGCTTCCCGGGCCGTCATCCGGGCTGGGCGCAGTTCCGCGCCCTAGGTTCGGCGGCGCTGGAATTCTGCGCGGTGGCCGAAGGGATGATTGACGCATACATGGTGGCGGGACAGAGCACACTCTTCGGGTGGGACTACCTGGCGGGCATGCTGATCTGCACCGAGGCCGGTGCGGTCACCATTGAGCGTGGCGGAGCCGAACTGGCCGTACGGGACCAGAGCAGCCGGCGGCCGATCGCCGCCGCCACCAGCCGACTGGCCGAACTATTGAACGAGGAGGACGCGGTGTGAGCACGGACCACGGGGCCTTGCTGGCGCGCAAGACGTGGCTCACGGTCGAGCCGCTGCACGGAATGATCTATTTCATTCCCGAAGCGACCGAGGCCTACGAGAAACTAGGCCTCATCGGGCAAGACGGCTACTTTGCTTCGCGGGCGGCCCCTATGGGTGCCGTGGCCGCCGAGGTGGTCATCTCCACCTTCTTCAATTTCAATCCCGATCTGGTGCGGGGCGCCATTCCCGGCGCCTGGGACATCACCACGCCCGACGCGCTGGTGCGGGCGCGCTTCACGGCGGTGGACGGGGCCTGCCGCCGCCTCCTCGGAGAAGCGGTGGTGGATTCCGAGGCCATGCGGCGGGCGGCCGACTTGGCACGCACGGCGGCCGAGGTGGCCACCGGCCACCTCGAGGGCCGGCCCCTGGCCGGCGGCCACGCCCAGGTGCCGTGGCCGGACGAGCCCCACCTGGTGCTCTGGCACGCGCAGTCGATCCTGCGCGAGTTCAGAGGCGACGGCCACATCGCGCTGCTGGTCACCCATGGACTCTCGGGGATTGACGCACTGATCACCCACGGAGCGGCGGGCGACGTGCCGATCCACCTCCTGCGCGCCACCCGCGGCTGGTCTGCCGACGCGTGGGAGGCGGCGGCGGATTCGATGCGCTCGCGTGGTTGGTTGGCGGGCGGCGGGGACCTTTCGTTCACCGAGTGGGGCCAGGAACGGCGCCAGGCGATAGAGGACCAGACCGATGTCCTGGCCGCGGCCCCCTACGTCGCCCTGGGTGAGGACGGCTGTGCCGAGCTCCGCACTCTGGTGCGCCCCTGGAGCCGGATCTTCTCCGACGTGCTCTTCCGTTGATGGAACTTGTCCAGGCCTACCCCATGGGGCCATGTCGGTAGCCCACCCGTGACCTCTGGGCGCCCTGCCGACACCGAGGTAGGCCGCAGGTCTCCTGGCGAGGGATTGACTCGGACCGGGAATCCTGCGTACTCCGATGTTTCCTGGGCTTCGTTGAGTTGGTTTGCTTGAATTGTCATGCTCTTGATCCGAGGGAGCGGTCAGCATGACAAGGCACAACACCCCTGAGCTCCGACGCAACGATCGCCCCCCTACTCCACCGCGGTACGGGTTCGCCGTCCGGTGAGGGGCGTGGATGACCAGGACGAGTTCGACGCCCTCCTGAGCGCGGCCTCAGCGGGTGACGAAGCGGCGCTCGGCGCCCTCTACCGGGCGTACCAGCCATCCGTGGTCCGCTTCCTGGCCGGACTGGTACCCGGTGAGGCCGAAGATCTCGCTTCCGACACGTGGATCGACCTTTCCCGCAATCTGGGGAGCTTCGAGGGTGGCGAGCAGGAGTTCCGCCGGCTGCTCTTCACCATCGCCCGGCGCCGGGCCATCGACCACGGTCGCAAGCGCCAGCGGCGCCGGACAGAGCCGGCCGATATGTCCGGACACACGGAAATCAAAGCAGGCGGGGACCTGGCTGAGATCATCGCCGAGCTCGACTCCTCACATCGGGCCGTGCGCCAGATCACGCAGCTGATTCCCCGCCCGCAGGCCGAGGTGATCCTCCTGCGAGTGGTGGGAGGCCTGAGCGTCAGCGAAGTGGCCAAGATCGTGGGCAAGAGCCCCGGAGCGGTCAGCGTGCTCCAGACGCGGGGGCTCCAACGCCTGGCGGCAAAGATCGGGGACCCCGCCCGCTGGGCACGGGACTCCGAACCACGGTGAGAAACATGAAATCTCCGGCACCCCTGGGGCGATCAGTTAGGTGAGATGCGACCACACCGACTTGATCCCTCCACCGCAGAGCGGTTGCTTTCCGGCGGGTTGAGCCCTGACGACGCTCCTCCGGGCTACGTCGGGGTCGCGCACGTGCTCGGAGCAGCCGCCACGGGGCTCGGAGCAGACGGGTCGGCTCGGGACGCGGCGACGGTGGCAGCGATGCAGGCCGCCGCCCTTGGGCATCTCACTCCGACAACGATCCACAAGGGGAAGAGGATGAACTCGAAAGCTCTCACCATGAAGGCGGCCGCCGCGTCGGCGGCCGTCCTGTTAGGGGCTGGCACGGCCGCCGCCGCCACAGATTCGCTGCCCCAGGGCGCCCAGAACGCGGCCGCGATGGTGCTGGCCAAGGTGGGCATCACCGTGCCGAACGATCACAGCACCGGTCACGCTCCCGCGGACAAAGCCGGGAACCCGACGGGTGGCTCGACCAACTCCGCCAATGCCAACGGCGGAAAGGGCACGGGCCCGAACGCCAACGCCGCCTTCGGCCAGTGCACCGCCGCCGCCGCACACGCCGCCTCGGGCCACCAGCCCAACAGCCACGCCGCAACACCTCCGAGCAGCTGCCCGGTGGCGCACCCCGGGAACGCAGGCACTTCGAATGCCGGCGACACGTCGGGTACGGGGAGCACTTCGAGTTCTGGCGACACGTCGGGCAACGGCGCCCAGGGCGGCCCACCACCCTCTACCCCGGGTTCTACCCACGCGACGGTGACGACGCCGAACTTGGGCAGCGCCGGCAACCCACCGTCGGGCAGGGGATCCGGTT
Source organism: Acidimicrobiaceae bacterium (assembly GCA_003169675.1). GTDB lineage: Bacteria > Actinomycetota > Acidimicrobiia > Acidimicrobiales > RAAP-2 > Bog-473. The sequence goes on along the minus strand of PNAT01000133.1, from coordinate 488 downwards.
CCGGAAGCACGGGGGTCGGGGCGAACAACTGAGCTGGCGCTTCTTCGACCGGCGCTGGTGCCGCTGGCGCCCGATCCGCCAACGCCGATTCGAGGCCGTAGCCGAGGCACGGTGTCACCCTGGATCAACGTGGGCTGACTCTCGGGGCTGGCCCATGTTCGGGTTCGGCCTGTGCTCCGCATGACCTGAGCGGCTGTGTCCGATGGGCGCGCCCTCCGCATCGGTAATCGTACGCCTGATCGGCCGAACAGGGGGAGGCTGTATGGCGGTCCGGGATTGTCCTTCGCCGGTCCGCCTCTCCGGCCGGTTCCTCACCGGCGTGCGGTTCCGCTGAAGGGGCCGGGCAAGGTCACCTACGCTGGGCGATCCCACACCCGCGTGGGCATCCGGGGCGCTTAGCTCAGTTGGTTAGAGCAGCTGGTTTACAACCAGCAGGTCGGGGGTTCGAGTCCCTCAGCGCCCACCTTGTGATGTCGCAAGACATCGGA
>PNAT01000209.1 GCA_003169675.1 Acidimicrobiaceae bacterium | reverse complement strand
GGCTACCACCTGACCGAGGATCTGGTGGATCAGGCCATGGGCATGGTCGATGATCTGCGCGTCGTTGATTCGCACAAGCCCTTCTTCCTGTACTTCTGCCCTGGCGCCTGCCACGCCCCGCATCAGGCGCCACCCGAATGGATAGAGCGCTACCGGGGCGCCTTCGATGACGGTTGGGATGTGTGGCGCCAGCGGACGTTGGAGCGCCAGCTGGCCAGTGGAGTGCTCCCGGTCGGGACTGAGCTCTCGCCCCGGCCGGACTGGGTCAAGGCCTGGGCCGACTTGTCCGACGACGAGCAGCGGCTGTACGCCCGCTTCATGGAGGCCTTTGCCGGCTTCCTCTCCCACACCGACCACCACGTTGGTCGCCTGATCAATGGGCTCCGTCGGACCGGCGATCTCGACAACACCATCATGGTGGTGGTCTCCGACAATGGCGCCAGTTCTGAAGGCGGTCCCGTTGGTTCGGTCAATGACGTCCGTCCCTGGAATGTGGCGCCCCGCACCGTCGAGGAGGCGCTGGACCGCATTGACGAGATCGGCGGGCCGCTCTGCCACAACAACTATCCATGGGGATGGACGGTGGCGGGCAATACGCCATTCCGCCGTTGGAAACGCGAGACCCATGAAGGTGGCGTGGCCGATCCGTGCATCGTGCACTGGCCCGCCGGTCTGGCGTCTGATGCCGGTGGGACATTGCGCCGTCACTATGTCCACGCCATCGATATCGCCCCCACGCTCCTTCATGCGCTGGGTATCGAGTCGCCGGTGTCATTGAAGGGGACGGTGCAGAGCAGCATCGATGGGACGAGCGTGCTGGCCGCGTTTCACGACGGCAATGTGCCGGAAATTCATCGCACGCAGTACTACGAGATGTTCGGGTGCCGGGCTCTCTATCAAGAGAGCTGGAAGGCGGTGGCCTTCCACCCGATCCAGGACACCCGGCAAGCCTTCGACGATGACGCCTGGGAGCTGTTCCATGTGGCGGTGGACCCTTCGGAATGCCACGACCTGGCGGCGGAGCATCCGGATCTCCTGCGCAAGTTGGTGGAGCGCTGGTGGGTCGAAGCCGGGCGCAACAACGTCCTGCCCCTGGACAACCGGCCCTTCTCTGAATTCACGTTGGACCGTCCGCCGCCGGTCCCCGGGCGCACCATCTACGAGTACCGCCCCACCCGACCATCCGTGCCCGAGATGGTGGCCGTCAACGTCCGCAACCGGAATCACGTGGTGCGAGTGGACGCCGTGGTGCCCGGCGCCGGCGCCGAGGGTGTGCTGGTGGCGCAGGGCTCTGGCCTCGGAGGCTGGGCCTTCTATGTCATGGATGGGTACTTGGCCTACACCCACAATTTCGTGGGGCTCGAGGAGCAGCACATCGAAAGCCCGGAAATGGTCCCCTCCGGGCTGCACGAGTTGGCCTATGTGTTCGAGAAGACGACAGACCACCAGGGAGTGGGGCATCTCATGGTCGACGGACTCGAAGTGGGTCGAGGGGACATCCCCCGCTTCACCCCCATGCGGTTCTCCTTGACCGGGGCCGGACTCACCTGCGGCTACGGAGACGGGATCCCGGTCTCCCGGCGATTCACGGCACCCTTCGCCTTCACGGGGACGATCGAACGGGCGGTGGTCGAGGTCGACGGACCCCCGTTCAGCGACCCCGAGGCGGAGGCCCACATCGCGGCGTCCCGGCAGTGAGGTCCAACCTCAGGCACCAAAGGGCCTGATGCGGGTGTCAGATACACTCGCCCCGACCTCGCCCGCCAGGGTGGCCACTGTGGGAAAGGCAAGGACCGTGGACCTGGAGTTCACCAGCGATCAGGAGGAACTCCGCCAGTCCGTCCGTTCGTTCTTGGCCAAGGAGTGTCCCGTCGAATTGGTCCGGGCGGTGGTCGAGTCGGGTGAGCAGCCCGAGAAGCTCTGGGAGTCCATGGTGAGCCTCGATTGGCCGGCGCTGGCCATCCCCGAGGAGCACGGAGGCCTCGGGCTGACGTTCGTGGAGATTGCTGTGGTGGCCGAGGAGTTGGGGCGGGTCATCGCCCCCGGTCCTCTCCTGGCCACCGTCACCCAGTTCGCCCCGGTGGTGCGGGAGGTGGGGACGCCCGAGCAGCGGGATCACTTCCTCCCCATGGTGGCCAATGGCTCCATCACGGGCGCGCTGGCGCTGGCCGACCACCCCCAGCGTTGCGGACTCGGCGACGTGACCATGTCAGCCGGGAAGGTCGAAGGGGGATTCAAGCTGCATGGGTCCAAGCACGCCGTGCTGGCCGACCGGGCGACGGACGAATTGGTGGTGGTGGCCCTGGTCGGCGACGGGCTGGGTGCCTTCGTGGTGCCAGTGGGCGATGTGGATCTCGCCCCGGTCCGATCGCTCGATATGAGCCGGCCCCTCTCGAGGGTGACCCTGGATGCGGTGCACGTTCCCGCGGCCCGCGCCCTGGGCCAACCCGGGACCGGCGCCTCGACGCTCGGCCTGACACGAGCGCTCGAAGAAGCGACCGTGGCCATGGCATTGGAGACGGTGGGCACCTGCGATGCGCTCTTCCAGATGGTGTTGACCTACGTCAAGGACCGCGAGCAATTCGCGGTGCCCATCGGATCGTTCCAGGCCGTCAAGCACAAGATGACGGACATGTTCGTGTCTCTCGAGCGTGCCCGCTCCCTCTGCTATTTCGCCGTGGCCGCCATCGACGAAGACGACCCGTCGCGGTCGCAGGCGACGTCCATGGCCAAGGCAGCCAGCGACGACTGCCAGCGGTTGGTGTGCCAGGAGTCATTGCAGTCCTTCGGCGGGATCGGCTTCACCTGGGAGCACGACGGGCACCTGTACATGAAGCGGGCCAAGTCGTCGGGCGCGCTGCTCGGCGGCTCCCGGGAGCACTCCGTCACCGTGGCGCAGTCCCTCGGGGTCTCCACCTCCTGATCGGGGCCGAGGACACCGTGAGAGGAGACGCACGTGAGTGACGGCAAGGAAGAGGGCCTGTCCGCCCTGTTGCACGAGACGCGCACCTTCCCACCACCGGCCGCACTGGCCGCTCGCGCCAACGCCCAGGCGGGGATCTATGACGAGGCGGCGGCCGACCCCCTGGCCTTTTGGGCCGCCGAGGCCGAGCGGCTGACCTGGACCACGCCGTGGACCGACATTCTCGAATGGAAGAGCCCTTTCGCCAAGTGGTTCGTCGGGGGGACGCTCAACGTCGCCGTCAACTGCGTCGACCGCCACGTGGAGGCAGGGCTCGGGGAGCGGGTGGCCTTCCACTGGGAGGGCGAGCCGGGGGACGCCCGCACCATCACCTATGCCGACCTGCGGGACTCGGTCTGCCAGGCGGCTAACGGCCTGACCGAGTTGGGCGTGCGCACCGGCGACAAGGTGGCCATCTACATGCCGATGATCCCCGAAACGGTGGTGGCCATGCTGGCCTGTGCCCGCCTGGGGGCGCCGCACACCGTGGTCTTCGGGGGTTTCTCCTCCGACGCGTTGTCGGGGCGGATCAAGGACTGTGACGCCCACTTCGTCATCACGGCCGACGGCGGCTACCGGCGCGGCACGGCCAGCCCGCTCAAGGCGGCCGTCGACACCGCGCTGACCGACTGCCCGGATGTCGAGAAGGTGCTGGTCGTGCGGCGCACCGGCCAGGACATCGAATGGAGCGCAGGCCGTGACGTCTGGTGGCACGAGCTGGTGCCGCGCCAATCAGTGGGCCACGAGGCTGAGGCCTTCGACGCCGAGCACCCCCTCTACATCATGTACACCAGCGGGACCACGGCCAAGCCCAAGGGAATCTTGCACACGTCGGGGGGCTACCTGACCCACGTGACAGCGACCCACCGCTTGATCTTTGACATCAAGCCCGAGGAGGACGTGTTCTGGACGGCGGCCGACATCGGCTGGGTCACCGGGCACAGCTACATCGTCTACGGGCCGCTGGCCAATGCCACCACGTCAGTCATGTACGAGGGCACGCCCGACACGCCGGCCCGGGATCGCTGGTGGCAGATCATCGAGAAGTACAAGGTCAACATCCTCTACACGGCGCCCACCACCATTCGCACGTTCATGAAGTGGGGGGAGGACCTCCCGGCCGGGCACGATCTTTCCAGCCTGCGGTTGCTGGGCTCGGTGGGGGAGCCCATCAACCCCGAGGCGTGGATGTGGTACCGCACCCACATCGGGCACGAGCGCTGCCCGATCGTCGACACCTGGTGGCAGACCGAGACGGGCGGCATCCTCATCACGCCGTTACCGGGTATCACTGCGACCAAGCCCGGGGCGGCCATGACCCCGTTCCCCGGCATCGCCGTCGACGTGATTGACAATGAAGGAAAGTCGGTGGGCAACGATGAGGGCGGCTACCTGGTCATCACCCAACCGTGGCCGGGCATGCTGCGGGGCATCTACGGGGACGACGAGCGTTACCAGGAGACCTACTGGACTCGCTTCCCCGGTCTCTATTTCGCCGGCGACGGCGCCAAGCGCGACCAGGACGGTGACCTGTGGCTGCTCGGGCGCGTCGACGACGTCATGAACATCTCCGGTCACCGCATCTCGACCACCGAGGTGGAGCACGCGCTGGTGAGCCACCCGGACGTGGCCGAGGCCGCCGTGGTGGGGGCGGCCGATGACACCACCGGGCAGGCCATCGTGGCCTTCGTCACGGTGAAGGGGGCCGGAACCGATTCGGCCCGGGACGGCGATGCCTTCGTCCGCGAGTTGCGCGACCACGTGACCCACGAGATCGGACCCATCGCCAAGCCGCGCCAGATCATGCTGACGCCCGAGCTGCCCAAGACTCGCAGCGGCAAGATCATGCGCCGCCTGCTCCGCGACGTGGCCGAGCACCGGGACCTCGGGGACGTGACCACCTTGATGGACCCCACGGTGGTCAATGCCATCAAGGAGGGGATCGACCAGGGGGCCGAGGACAAGGAGTAGCGCCCAGCCTTGCGGCCTAGGGCGCGTGGACCTCCAGCACGGTGGCCGAGCCCATGCCACCGCCGGCACAGAGCGTGCCCACCCCGATGCCCCCGCCGCGACGGCGCAGCTCGTGAATGAGGGTGACCAGGATGCGAGCCCCCGACGCTGCCACCGGGTGGCCCATGCCCACGGCGCCGCCGTTGACGTTGACGATGTCATGGGGGAAGCCCAGCTTGCGCGCACAGGCCACCGACATGGAGGCGAACGCCTCGTTGATCTCCACCAGGGCGACGTCGGACTCACTCAGTCCGGCCAGGCCCAGGGCGCGGGGCACGCAGACCGAAGGTGCCAGCCCGGTGCGCGCCGGTTCAATGCCGCACGAGTTCCAGGAACGGACCGTGGCCAGGGCCTCCATCCCGTGGGCGTCGGCGTAGTCTCGGTCGACGACGACCAGCGCGGCACCCCCATCGGCGATACCCGAGGAGTTCCCGGCCGTGATGGTGCCCTCCGGACCGGTGAGCGAGGGCAGGGCGGCCAGCTTGTCCAACGTGGTGTCTCGCCGGGGGTGCTCGTCCACGCTGACCACCGCCGTCTCGCCCCGCCCGACCGGGACGTTGAGCGGCAGGATCTCGGTGGCGAAGCGCCCGTCGTCGGTGGCGGCCACGGCCCTGAGGTTCGAGTGGTACGACCAGTGGTCGGATTCCTCGCGGGTGATGCCGCACTCACGGGCCGTGTTCTCGCCCACAGTGATCAACATGTTCATGTTGGGCGCATCGGGGGTGTTCGGGTGGCTGGGCGGGAGGAATTGCTGCACCCCGCCGAAGGGGAACGGCGACTTGGAGAAGAGCAGGGGAGAGCGGGTCATCGACTCGATCCCTCCGGCCACCACGACCTTGGCCATGCCCGAGCGGATGTTGGCGGCCGCCTCCTGCACGGCCATCATCCCGGTGGCGCACTGGCGCTGCACCGTCCCGCCGGGCGTGTCCGGTGGGAGGCCGAGCTCGTTGGCGATGTAACGGGCCGTGCAGCCTCCGCCCTGGAGGACCTCACCGATGATCAGGTCGTCGATCTCGTTGACGTCAATGCCCGAAGCAGCGATGGCCCCGGCGACGGTCTGGGCCCCGATGTCGTGGAGGCTGAGCGGAGCGAGGCTCCGCCCGGAGCGACCGATGGGGGTGCGGATGGCGGCGACGATGACTGCGTCACTCATGGGTATCTTCTCCTCAAGCCCGCACGAAGACGGGGATCGTGAACTCGTCGGAAATGGGTTGGAACTTCACCCGTAGCGCCATGCCGACCGCCAGTTCCTCGAAGGGGCACTCCACCACGTTGGTCATCATCCGCGGGCCTTCGGCCAGGTCCACGATGGCGGCCACGTAGGGCACCCGCTCCTTGAACGGTGGCATGTCGTTGCTGTAGATCACGGACCAGGTGTAGAGGGTGCCGTTCCCGCTGGCCTCGAACCACTCGACGCGCTCGCTCCAGCAGCTGGGACAGAACGGACGTGGATAGTAGGAGTAGGCGTCGCAGTCCCCGCAGTGCTTGATGAGCAGGCGCTCCTCCTTTGCCGCTTCCCAGAATTCGATGGTGTCGCCCTCGGGCGTCGGGAGGTCGAAACGGACCGTGCTCATCTGCGCCTGTCCTCTTGGTCACGCCCCCCCAACCTGCGCTGAAGGGGGAACTGCACTGTGCGCACCCTCGGGATTGACCCCCGGGGACGCATCGGCCATGCTGCAACGAACCTGACGCCGGCGTCAACTTTTGAGGAACGACACATCACTGGGGGCTCGATTACATGTTGATGGATGACCATCTGCGCCGCATGGCCGAGGAGTTCGGGGACAAGACGGCCTTCACCGTCATCGATGTCGGCTCCATCACCTTCGCTGAGTGGGACGGGGCAGCCAACGCCATGGCCCGCGCCATGCTGGCCGGCGGGCTCCCGCCTGGTGGGAGGGTGGGAATCCACCTGCCACCGGAAAACGCCCTGCGCTGGCTGATCTCCTATGCCGCCGCGCACCGGGCCGGTGGGGTGGCTGTGCCGATGAATCCCCGCCTGGCCCCGACCGAGGTGGGGCACGTGCTGGCCCACTCTGGGGCCAGCGTGGTGGTGGCCGCCGGCGACCTGGTCGGGCAGGACCTCAAGGTGGCCGGTGACGGCGTGCTCATGGTCGTCGACGCCGGCGTTTCGGGGACCGAGCCCAGCGCCGCCGGCCACGGGGTGCGGGTGGTGGGCTGGGACGACATCACCGCCGGCGAGCGGGGTGCCCTCTCGGTGCCCCATGACGAGAACGACCTGGCCGACATCCTCTACACCTCGGGCACCACCGGGCGGCCGAAGGGGGTGGCGGTGCGCCACTCCAATGCCTCCATGATCGGCGACATCGCACCCTCATGGAGCGGCGAGGGCTGGCTGCACGCCAGCCCCTTGTTCACCTTCGCCGGCATCGCCTTGGTCTACACGCCGATGAAGCTGGGACTCCAAGTCCTCTACCTGCCGAAGTTCGACGCCACCCGGTGGCTCGAGGTGGTGGAGGCCGAGCATCCGACCGCGGCGTTCCTGGTTCCGGCCATGGCTCATCTCCTGCTCGACCATCCGCGCTTTAACGAGGTGGATCTCACCTCCATCGGCATGTGCTCCATCGGCAGCGCCCCGCTGGCCCCCTATGTGGTCGAGCGGCTGCAGGAGAAGATGCCCGACGCCATGGTGTCGAACAACTACGGGATGACCGAGGCCGGCTCGGCCTACTGCATCATGCCGCAGGGCGAGGCGGTCAAGCGGCCGGGATCCGTCGGGCAGATCGCCCCACCCGCCATCGTGGCCATCGTGGACGAGCAGGGGAACCCGGTGCCGGCCGACGAGGTGGGCGAGGTGCGCATGCAGATGCCCGGCAAGCAGCGGGAGTACTTCGGTGACCCCGAAGCCACGGCGGAGACCTGGAAGGACGGCTGGCTGGTCACCGGTGACCTGGGCAAGCTCGATACGGATGGCTACCTCTACATCGTCGGGCGCAGCAAGGACGTGATCATCCGGGGGGGCAACAACGTGCATGCCACCGACGTCGAGCACGTCCTGGTCCAGCACGAGGCGGTGGCCGAGGTGGCCGTCGTCGGCGCGCCCCACCCGGTGCTGGGTGAGGACGTGGTGGCCTTCGTGGTCCGGCACCCGGGGGCCGACGTCGACGGGGACACGCTGAGGGTCTTCGCGCTCGAGCAATTGGCGGACTACAAGGTGCCCCGCCAGTATCTCTTCGTCGACGAGCTGCCCCGCAATGCCACCGGCAAGGTGATCAAGCCCGAGCTGCGGGCCCGCCTGGCTGCGGCCAACTGACCCCATGGACCCACTCCATGACCTGACCCTGGGCGACGTCCTGCGCGAGCACCGGCGCAGCCGTCCGCGCCAGACGGCCACCGTGTGCGGCGCGCACCGGGCCACTTACCCCGAGTTCGATGCCCGGACCAATCAGTTGGCCAACGCCCTGATCGCCGCCGGAGTCGGCGCGGGCGACCTCGTCCTGTGGCTCGGGCAGAACTGCCACCGCGTCCTGGAGGGCCTGCTCGGGTGCGCCAAGGTGGGCGCCGTTTTCGTGCCCTCCAATTGGCGCCAGAGCGCGGACGAGCTGCTCACCCTGCTGGCCGACGTGCGCCCCAAGGTGGTGATCTGGCAGGAAGAGGAGATCGGCCAGGTCACCGCCGTGGCCCGGGGGCAGTGGGACGGCGCCGCACTGTGGCTCCGCCACGACGCCGATGCGGGCGACGAGGGGAGCTACGAGGGCTTCCTGCGCAGCGCCTCCGCGGACGACCCGACCCTGGCCGTCGACCCGGCGTCCCCGGTGATCCAGCTTTACACCGGCGCCTTCGGGGGCACGCCCAACGGGGCCCAGCTCTCGCACGACGCCGTGCTCTCCCAGGCGTTGATGGTGTCCATGGTGCAGCGCATCACCGAGGACACGGTGTACCTGAACTCGGGGCCCATGTTCCACATGGCCACGCTCATGACCACCTTCGCCACCTTCGTCCTGGGTGGGAACAACGTCATGACGCGCCGGGTCGACGCCGAGGAGCTGTGCCGCCTGGTGGCCGCCGAGCGCTGCAACTACGGCTTCGTCATGGGCCCGACGGCCACCGAGATCATGGAGGTCAACAAGGATGGTCGCTACGACCTCTCCTCGCTGCGCACCTTCGGCGGCAACGCGGCATGGAACGCGATGATCCAGGTCGACGACAGCCCGTGGGGCGTCCACCCCGCCGGCTACGGCCAGACCGAGGCCACCGGCATGCTGACCTTCAACGCGCTGGGCATCGCCAGCACAGGTACCAGCGGCCGGCCCTCGCCCTGGGTGCAGGTACGCATTGTCGACCCCGCCGGGAACGACGTCCCCGACGGCGAGACCGGCGAGATCGTGGCACGGGGCCGGGTCCTCACCAGCGGCTACCACGACCGGGCGGAGCTCAACGCCGAGCGCACCCGGGGCGGGTGGTGGCACACCAGCGACCTGGGCAAGCGGGAGGAGGACGGGTCGATCACCTTCGTGGCCCCGCTGACCCGGATCGTCAAGTCGGCGGCGGAGAACATCTACCCGGCCGAAGTCGAGGGATGCCTGGCCCGTCATCTCGGGGTCAAGGAGGCCGCCATCATCGGCGTCCCCGATCCCAAGTGGACCCAGAAGGTATGCGCCGTGGTGGTGCGGGCCGAGGGCCCCGAGGGCGATGCCGTGACCAAGGAGATCCTGGTGGAGCACTGCCGTTCGCTCATCGCCTCCTACAAGAAGCCCTCGCTGGTCGAGTTCGTCGACGAGCTGCCCCGGAAGGGTTGGGCCATCGACTACGACGCGTTGGATGCACGCTTCGGAGGTGGCGGCTACCCCGGGCTGGGCAGCGCCAACTAGAGGCCGCCAATTAGAAACCGGCCGTCCGCACGACCGCCGTCATGGCCTCCATCTGCTCGCAGTAGTGCGCCAAGGAGTGCTGGTCGAAGCGGAGGCTGAAGCCGGTGGCCCCGGCCTCGACGTAGGGGGCCAGGAAGGCGGCCGTGCCTTCGGGGTCACCCAGCGGGTCGATCGGCGGCTCGGGGGCCAGGATCAATTGCAAGGGAGTGCCGCGCCCGTCCTCGAAGCGGGCCAGGTCGTCTCGGACCTTGGGGTCGGAGAGGAGCGCGGTGAGCTCTTCCCGCTTGAACCCGAAGGGCATCCAGGCGTCGCCCAGCTCCAGGGCCCGCCGCAGTGATCGCTTGGTCCGGCCGCCGATCCAGATCGGCACGCTGTGCGAGGTGCCCGACGGCTCGACAATGAATCCCTCGAACTCGTAGTGGGTGCCGTGGTACTCGGGGAGGCGGTGGCCCCAGGCGGCCCGGATGGCCCGGATGGCGTCGTCGGACCGGTCGCCGCGGCCCTCGAATCGGTGGCCCAGCACGTCGAACTCGGGCTTGAGGGAGCCCACACCCAGTCCGGCGATGACCCGGCCCCCGCTCAGCAGGTCGAGCGTGCCCAGGCGCTTCACCAATTCGAGGGGGTGATGGTAAGGCAGCACGGCCATGTGGGTGAGGAGGCCGATGCGCGTCGTCGTGGCGGCGAAGTAGCCCAGGGTGGAGAAGGGGTCCCAGTACCGCCCGCCCCGCACGGTTGATGCCGCGGCCGGGATGGCCACGTGCTCCGAGCAGGCCACCCAGTCGTACCCCAGCTCCTCGGCTCGTTGCACCACGCCCACCACGTCGGCGACGGTGGCGGTGACCTCCCATTCGGGCGGATCGAAGCGGGGATTCATGTGCAGGACCGGGGTCACGATGCCGAGAGCGAGAGCCATGCCGTGGACCGTAGCGCCGGGCCGGCGTGACGGGCGAAGATGGCGCATGGAGTTCGACGTGGCGGCCACCTTCGGGGACGACTACCTCTACTTCTACGAGGAGTCGATCGACGACGGCCATTCCGACGACGATGCGGCGGCCATCCTCGGCCTCCTGGATCTCCCTCGTGGCGCCCGCATCCTCGATGCGCCCTGCGGGCACGGCCGCATCACGCGCCGCCTGGCCGCCGCCGGCATGGTGATGACCGGGGTCGACCTCTCCCCGGCCTTCATCACCATGGCGCAGGACGCGCAGCGGGACCGCCCCGGCCGTGCCACCTACCAGGTGGGAGACCTGCGGCAATTGCCCTGCGACGGGCCCTTCGACGCCGTGGTCTGCTGGTACACCTCGTTCGGCTACGGCGACGACGACGACTGCCGCCGGACCCTCTCCGAGTTCCACCGGGTACTGCGGCCGGGGGGCACGGTGGCCATCGAGACGATGCACCACGACGGCGCCGTCCGCCACTTCACGGCCGCTCCCGACGCCGTGGTGGTCACCCGGGGCGACGACGCCATGATCGACACCTCGCGCTTCCATCCGCTGACCGGGCGCATGGTGACGGACCGCACCGTCCACCGGGACGGCCGGGTCAGCCGGACCTCCCATTTCATCCGCCTGCCCACCCCGCCCGAGTGGGTGGCGTGGTTGACCGGGGCCGGATTCTCCAACATCCGGTTCTCGGCCGGCGGGGGCGGACCGCTCGAACTCGACAGCTGGGTGATGGTGGTCCAGGCCGCCGCGTAAATACCGCTGCCCAGACACCGCCGCCCCGGTGCCTCCGGGAAGGGTCCGATGGCCTCCGGCTCGGTCGGCTTCCCCAGGTCACGGTGTACAGTGACAGTGACACGGATGTCAGGAAACTCGCGCCCGCGGGGCCCCTTGCGGGCCTCTGGAGAGGGGACATGAACGTCGATCTGAAGGCACTGGCAGGGCCCCGGGACCGCCTGATGATCGACGGCACCGTCGACCCGGTCACCGCCGAGGTGATCAGGGGTGCCATGGAGACCGTCTGCTTCGAGATGGCCATGTACGTCTCACGCACGGCCACCACCCCCATCCTCAACCAGTCCAACGAGCGCAACGCCACCATCCTCGACGGCCAGGGCCGCCTGGCCGCGCTCAGCGTCGGCATCCCCCAGTTCATGCTGACCTCGACCCTGCCGGTGCGCTTCGCCCTCGACTTCCTCGGGGTCGACGAGTTCCACCAGGGCGACGTCTTCGTGGCCAACGACCCCTACCACGGGGGTGGCCACCTGCCGGACTACAACGTGTTCTCCCCGGTGGTGGTGGACGGGCATCTCGTCCTCATCGCCTCCATCCAGTGCCACCACGGGGACACCGGCGGCGCCGTGCCGGGCGGCTACAACGTGACGGCGACCGACATCTGGGGCGAGGGGTCGCGCTGGCCCGTCATCAAGGTGCTCGACCGCGGGGTGGAGCGGCGCGATGTGCTCTACGCCCTGCAGGTGAACAACCGGCTGGACGGGTATCTCGGCGACCTGCGGGCCCAGATCGGGGCGGCCAAGCAGGCGGCGGACGGCCTGGTGGGCCTGGTGGAGCGCTACGGGGTCGACATGATTGAGGCGGCGGTCGACCACATGATCGACTACGCCGGCAAGCGCTTCGGCGAGGAGATCGCGGCCTGGCCGGACGGGACCTACGAGGGCGACGCCTACGTCGACCACGACCCTTTGGGCAATCCCGACATCCACCTGCACGTCGCCATCACCGTGGAGGGCTCCAAGCTGACCATCGACTACACGGGCAGCGACGAGCGCCAGGAGCTCCAGGCCTGGTCGACCTACGGCAACACCCGGGGCTACACGGTGGCCCAGGTGGCCGCCATGATGGACCCCGAGATCCCCAAGAACGAGGGCTTCTTCAACTCCATCGAGCTGATCGTGCCCGAGGGGTGCGTGCTCAACCCGCACCCGGGCCGCCCCGTCAGCGCCGGCACCCACCACCCCGGGGCCGACATCGGCGAGGTGATCGCGGTGGCGCTGTCGGGGGTGCTGCCCGAGCGGGCCGTGCCGCAGACGTACAAGACGGGGATCCCCACCACGATCAAGGGCATCGACCCCCGCAGCGGCCAGGTCTTCGTCGACGGCTCGGCCGAGGTCTACGCCGGCTGGTGCAACGCTGCCAAGGGCATGGACGCCTGGGGTGCCGTGAGCGCCAGCTTCGGCAACCTGTGGAAGGCGACGGCGGAGATCAACGAGAGCATCTATCCGCACATTCAGTGGAGCCGGGACTACCGGACGGACTCGGGTGGCCCGGGCCAGTGGCGCGGCGGCTGTGGCAGCCACTACATCAAGGAAGTGCGGGTGCCCTCCCACGTCTACACCTACGTGGTGGGCATGAAGTACCCCATGCCCGGCATCGCCGGCGGCGGCAAGGGTGCGCCCAACAAGCTGACACTGCGCTACGGCTCCGACGATGAGTTCGTGGTGGCCCATACGGCCGACTGGGTGCCCATGGCGGCCGGCGACCGCATCTGCTTCGACTACGGCGGCGGTGGCGGCTGGGGCGACCCCCTCGACCGGCCTGCCGCCGCGGTGCTCGACGACGTGCTCGACGAGTACGTGAGCGTGGAGGGTGCTGGGCGCGACTACGGCGTGGTGCTCACCGGTTCGCTGGAGGAGTTGACGCTGGTGGTGGATGAGGCAGCGACCGTGCGGCGCCGTGCCGAGATACGCGCCGGGCGCGCCGCCTGAACGTTGGGCCGCAACAGCACGCCGAGGCGGTGGGGGAGGGGGAGCACGAGAGGGAGTTCCGACACTTCTCTCCCCGATTGTAAACAAAAGCGTTTAGTTTTGGGAGAGACCCTCCCTGGGTGTGGCGTCCCTCGCCCACCTGGACAAGGATCCCGCACGATTGGGAAAGGAGTGGCATGGCAGCTGGCATCGTGACCTGGGGCAGCTACCTGCCCCACTGGCGCCTGCGCCACGCCGCCATCGCACAGGTGCTGGGGTCAGGTCCGACGAAGGGGTCCCGAGCCGTGGCTTCCTTCGACGAGGACACCACCACCTTGGCGGTCGAAGCCGGTCGCCGGGCCTTGGCGCCCGGTGGTCCTGCGGTACAGGACCTCCTCTTCTCCACCCCGGCGCCGGGCTACCTGGACAAGACGAACGCCACCACCATCCACGCCGCGTTGGGTCTTGGCCGCACCTGCGCCGCCTACGACTTCGTCGGCTCACCACGTTCGTCCATGGGCACGTTGCTCTCGGCGTTGGGCGCGGCCGCGCAGCGGACGACGCTGTCCGTGTTGTCGGACCTGCGGTTCGGGCTGGCCGGCGGCGCCGAGGAGCGCGACGCCGGGGACGGTGCCGTGGCTTTCGTGACCGGACCTGACGGTGCCGTGGCCGAGGTCATCGGACGGGCCTCGGCCAGTGACGAGTTCCTGGACCGCTGGCGGGTTCCCGGCCAGGCGGACTCGCATGTGTGGGAGGAGCGCTTCGGCGAGGAGCAGTATGTCCCATTGGCCCGCGAGGCCTTCGATGATGCCCTGAAAGCGGCCGACCTGACCGAAGGCGATGTGCACCACGTCATCGTGTCGGGACTGCACGTCCGTGCCGTCAAGTCCGTGGCCGGTCGGTTGGGCGTGGCCAAGGAAGCGATGGCGCCTGATCTGGGCTCGACCATCGGCAACCTCGGTGGGGCCCAGGCCGGGATCGCTCTGGCCGACGTCCTCGACCGGGCCCTCCCGGGCCAGGTGATCCTGGTCCTCTCCCTCGCTGACGGGGTGGATGCTCTGGTGCTACGCACAACCGATGCCCTGCCGGGCGCCCAGGGGGCGAGCCGGGGGATCGGCGTGCCGACCGTGTCCGAGCAGGTGGCATCGGGGCACCGCGATGTCTCGTACGCCAACTTTCTCGCCTGGCGGGGCCAGCTCCTCCGCGAGCCACCACGCCGCCCCGATCCCGAGCGTCCCGGCGCTCCCATCGTCCACCGGTCGGAGGGGTGGAAGTACGCCTTTGTGGCCAGCACCTGCACCGAGTGCGGTTTCCGGCACATGCCCCCCACCCGGGTGTGCCTCTCCTGCCGCTCCATCGACCAGATGCGGCCCGAACGCCTGGCCGACGTGGCGGGCACGGTGGCCACCTTCACCATCGACCACCTGGCCTACAGCATGTCGCCCCCGGTGATCGGTGTCATCGTCGACTTCGACGGTGGGGGTCGCTACCGCTGCGAGCTGACCGATGCCGACGCCTCCGAGGTCGCTATCGGTGACCGGGTCGGCATGACCTTCCGCCGCGTGTACTCAGCCCAGGGCGTCCACAATTATTTCTGGAAGGCCCGTCCACTTGACGGCTCTTCGGCAGAGGCAGGGGAGTAGCCATGTCCAGCAAAGGCATCCGCGACCAGGTGGCCATCATCGGCATGGGCTGCACCCGCTTCGGTGAACTGTGGGACAAGGGAACCGACGACCTGCTCACCGAGGCCGCCACCGAGGCCGCCACCTCCGCCGGCCTCTCCATCCACGACATCGATGCCTTCTGGCTCGGCACCATGACCTCGGGCGTGTGCGGCGTGACCCTCTCCCGTCCCCTCAAGCTCGACTACAAGCCGGTGACCCGGGTGGAGAACTACTGCGCCACCGGATCCGAGGCCTTGCGCAACGCCTGCTATGCCGTGGCTTCGGGGGCCTACGACACCGCCATGGCCATCGGGGTCGAGAAGCTCAAGGACACGGGCTTCTCGGGGCTCACCGGCATCCGGCCGGTGGGCGACGGCACCGACCCCGGCCTGTCATCGCCCGCTGCCTTCTCCTTTCTGGCGCCCTCCTACGCCCACAAGTACGGGGTCGACGGGGCGCAGCTGAAGGAGGTCATGAGCCGGATCGCCTTCAAGAATCACCAGAACGGGGCCCGCAACCCGCGGGCCCAGTTCCAGAAGGAGGTCTCCATGGAGACCATCAGGGGGGCCCCGTTGGTGGCGGGCGAGCTCGGCGTGTTCGACTGCTCCGGCGTCAGCGACGGCTCGGCAGCAGCCATCATCTGCCGAACGGAAGACGCCCATCGGTATTGCGAGAACCCCCTCTACGTCAAGGCACTCAGCTTCGTGGCCGGGCCGGCGGCCGGGCCCATCGACCCGGGTTACGACTACACCACCTTCGAGGAAGTGGTGCGGTCGGCGGCTGACGCCTACGCGCAGGCGGGTATCACCGATCCCCGGGCCCAGCTGGCCATGGCCGAGGTGCACGACTGTTTCACCGCCACCGAGCTCGTCCTCATGGAGGACCTGGACTTCGCGGAGCGGGGGACGGCCTGGAAGGAAGTGCTGGCCGGCACCTTCGACCGCGACGGGGAGCTTCCGGTCAATCCCGACGGCGGGCTGAAGTCCTTCGGCCACCCCATCGGCGCCTCCGGACTGCGCATGCTCTTCGAATGCTGGCTCCAGTTGCGGGGTGAGGCGCCGCCCGACCGCCAGATCACCACGGTCGGGCCGGGGCGCACCCTCGGCCTCACCCACAACCTGGGAGGGGCCCCCGGTGAGGGTGTCAGCTTCGTCGGCATCTTCGGCACCGAACTTGGCGGTATGGGGCTCGACGCCTGATGGGGGACGCCTCGGGTAGTGACCTGTTGGCGGAGAGTGATGACCAGTCGGCCCTGCGCCAGCTGGCCCGCGAGGTGGCCACCCGGGAGGTGGCGCCCCGGGCACAGGTGGGCGATGAGACGGGTGAGGTGCCGGCGGAGGTGCGCAAGGCCCTGGCCGGCGCCGACCTTCTGCGCATCACCATCGGCGAGGCCTATGGCGGGATGGGCCTGGGCGACGTCGAGGCGTCCATCGTCCTGGAAGAGATCGCCCGGGCCGATGTGTCCTCGGCCATCTGCTGCCAGCTGACCTTCAACGGTCCGCCGCGGGGGATCGAGCACCTGGGACCCGAGGCCATGAAGGAACGTTGGCTGCCGGCGGCGGCCGACGGGGACGCGCTGATCAGCATCGGCATCACCGAGCCCGACGCCGGCTCGGCCG
>PNAT01000203.1 GCA_003169675.1 Acidimicrobiaceae bacterium | reverse complement strand
TACGAGCGCAAGGTGAAGAACGCCCAGGAGGCCCACGAGGCCATCCGCCCGGCCGGGGAGACGTTCCGCACACCCGAACAAGCCGGCCGCCGGTTGTCGGGGGACGAACTCCGCCTGTACGAGCTGATCTGGAAGCGCACGGTGGCCTCCCAGATGAATGACGCCACCGGCACCAGCGCTCAGGTGCGCCTCACCTCCACCGTCCCCGAAGGGTTGGCGACCGGTGAGGAGGCCGAGTTCTCGGCTTCTGGGCGCGTCATCTCCTTCTTCGGCTTCCTGAAGGCCTACGCCGAAGGTGACGAAGAGGATCCCGAGGCCAAGCAGGCCAATGAAGAGGTCGTACTCCCCGCGCTGGCCGTGGGCGACGTGGTCGACGGGACCGATTTCAAGTCAGGATCGCATGCCACCCAACCGCCGGCTCGCTACACCGAGGCCTCGCTGGTCAAGGCCATGGAGGAACTGGGCGTCGGGCGACCCTCCACCTACGCCAGCGTCATCGCCACCATCCTCGATCGCGGCTACGTATGGAAGAAGGGCTCGGCGCTGGTGCCGACGTTCGTGGCCTTCGCCGTGGTCGGCTTGCTGGAGCGCTACTTCGGCAACTTGGTTGACTACGGTTTCACGGCCAGCATGGAGGACGACCTCGATGACATCGCCTCCGGTCGCGGGGAGGCGTTGCCCTGGTTGAACCGGTTCTACTTCGGGACTGCGGGGCCGGGAGCCGGCCCGGAAGCCGGTACCGGCGGAGCTGCCATGGGGCTGAAGGCCAGTGTGGCGGCCCATCTGAGCGAGATCGACGCCCGGGAGATCAACTCCATTCCCCTCGGAGAGGGGAGCGACGGCCAGCAGATTGTGGCCCGTGTCGGGCGTTACGGGCCCTACCTCCAGCGCGGCGAGGACCGGGCTTCGCTGCCCGATGACCTGTGCCCCGATGAGCTCACCGTGGCCCGGGCCGAGGAGTTGCTGGCGGCGCCGTCGAACGACCGGGTGTTGGGCACCGACCCCGAGACCGGGAAGGACGTGCAGGTCAAAGCGGGCCGATTCGGGCCCTATGTCCAGCTGGGCGAGGTGACCGACGGTGGGACCAAGGCGCGCACCTCGTCCCTCTTCTCGACCATGGACCCGGCGACGCTCACCCTGGAGCAGGCGCTGGAACTTTTGCAGATCCCGCGAAACGTCGGGACGGACCCCGAGAGCGGAGAGGAGGTCGTGGCCCACAACGGCAAGTTCGGGCCGTATCTCAAGCGGGGGAGTGACACCCGTAGCCTGACGAGCCAAGACCAGCTCTTCACCATCACACTCACCGAGGCCCAGGCCCTCTTTGCGCTGCCCAAGCCGCGCCGGGGCCGAGCCACGGCGGCTCCGTTACGCGAGCTGGGCACCGATCCGGCCACAGAGCTTCCGGTGGTGCTCAAGGAAGGGCGGTTCGGGCCGTACGTCACCGACGGCGCAACGAATGCCAGCTTGCGCAAGGGTGATGAACCCGAGTCGATCACCATGGAGCGGGCTTCAGAATTGCTGGCCGAGCGACGGGCCGCCGGGCCATCGCGCAAGAAGAAGGCGGCCAAGAAGTCTGCGCCGGCCAAGAAGGCGGCCAAGAAGGCCGCCAAGAAGGTCGGGAAGAAGCCGGTGAAGAAAGCAGTGAAGACAGTGGCCGCCGCAGCCGGCGAGCGGGCTGCCCTGAAGGCTGCACCCCTCGAACCGTTCTGACATGGCAACTCGGGGCCGACTGCTCGCACTCGAGGGTATCGACGGCTGCGGGAAGTCGACCCAGGCCCGGGCCTTGTCCCAGGCGCTGGGGGCCCGTCTCACCCACGAGCCCGGCGCCACTGCGCTGGGCGACACGCTGCGCCAGATCCTGCTGGCGCCGGATGCTCCGGCGGTGTCACCACGGAGCGAGGCACTGCTCATGGCGGCTGATCGGGCCGAGCACGTCGCTCTGGTGCTGGAACCGGCCTTGACCGCCGGCGAGTGGGTGGTGAGCGATCGCTTCTCGGGGTCGACGATGGCGTATCAAGGATACGGACGTGGGCTGCCGATTTCCGAACTGTCTGCGCTGGTGGCGTGGGCCACGGCCGGTCTGGTGGCCGACCTGTCGATACTGGTGGACGTGACGGTGGACGTGGCTGGGGCGCGGCTGGACCCGGGAGCTCGTGATCGCCTCGAAGGTCTGGGCCCCGAGTTCGCCGGTCGGGTACGGGACGGTTTCTTGGCCCAGGCGGCGCAAGACCCGGAGCATTGGGTGGTGGTGGACGGCACCATGGAAGAGCGTGCGCTGACGACGTCTCTCGTCGAGATCGTGCGCCAGCGCTTCGGTCCGCCGCCGCGAGGTGCCCGGTGAGCGGGGACCGTCCGGCGACCGTTCTCTTCGAGGGTGTGGTGGGCCAGGAGGCGGCGGTCGGCGCACTGCGCGCGGCCGCCGTCACGCCGGTCCACGCCTACCTGTTCCGCGGTCCGGCGGGCAACGGTGGTCTGGTCGCCGCCCACGGGTTCGCAGCCGCCCTGTTGTGCCCTGATGGCGGGTGTGGCTCCTGCGCCGACTGCCGGGGCGCGCTGGGCGGGAATCATCCCGATCTCCACGTCATCCGCCGCAGTGGCGCCACCTTGAGGGTCGACGACGCCGAGCGGGTTGTGGCATTGGCCCACCGCCGCCCGCTGCAGTCGGCCCGCCAGGTGGTGATCGTGACTGACGTGCATCTCGGTGCCCTGGCCGTACCGGCGTTGCTCAAGACCCTGGAGGAACCACCGGGTGACACGGTCTTCGTGCTCTTGGCCGATGAGGTGACGCATGAGTTGGCCACGGTGGCCAGCCGGTGCGTGCAGGTGGCCTTCCCTCCGGTGCCGCGGGCCGTGTTGGTGCAGTGGTTGACGACCACCGGCGTGCCCGCCGACGTGGCCGCGGTGGTGGCGGACAGCAGCGGGGGCAACCCGGGACGAGCCCGCATCATGGTGGATGACCCCGATGTTGCCGCCCGGGCCGCTCTATGGGCGTCGGTGCCCGACGAACTCGACGGTTCCGGCCAGGCGGCTGCCACGTTGGCCCGAAAGGTATTGGAGTCGGCCGAGCGGGCGGTGGAACCGCTGCGGACTGAACACGCACGACAGATCGAACGGTTGACCGCCGAGGCCGAGGTGATGGGCGAGCGGGGCCTGCCGGGGCGCAAGGACATCGTCGACCAGCACAACCGGGAGGAGCGGCGCTGGCGCACCGACGCCCTGCGGGCCGGCCTGGGCGCGTTGGCGCGGGTCTATGGGGGTCGCGTGGTGCGAGCGGGCGCCGGCGGCCCGGTCCCGCCCGGCGACCCCGAGGTGCGGGCGGCCGTCGAAGCCGTATCCCTCATCACCGAGGCCACCAGGGCACTGCCGAGGAATCCAAATGAGGCGCTGCTCCTCCAATCCCTCTTCGTCCGGCTGGGCACTCTGGCGGCGTAACCCGGGGGCTCGCCTACGATTGTCCGTCGTCGTCGCCTGGGTAGCTCAGTCGGTAGAGCAGCGCACTCGTAATGCGCAGGTCAGGAGTTCGAATCTCCTCTCAGGCTCCAGATCTCAATGAGTTCAGGTTGATGCGTGACACCGCTGGCGCCTTCGCCGTCGACGGGCGTCCCCGTGGCGTCTAAACCTTGGACAGCCGGCACAGTTCTGGCACCGATGTCCCATCTGCGCAGTGAGGAGAATTGACCATGGCAAAGATCGTCTGTGTGCTCTACCCGGATCCGGTGACCGGGTATCCGTCGCACTACGCCCGTGACGGCGTCCCCCGGATTGAGGGCTACCCCGGCGGCCAGTCCGTTCCGTCTCCTCATTCGATCGACTTCACCCCCGGGCACCTCCTGGGCTGTGTGTCGGGGGAATTGGGGCTGCGCACGTATCTGGAGGGGCTCGGCCACACCCTGGTCGTGACCTCGGACAAGGACGGTGCCGGCTCGACGTTCGCCCGCGAGCTGGTCGACGCCGATGTCGTGATCTCCCAACCGTTCTGGCCGGCGTACCTGACGGCCGATCGCATTGCCTCCGCGCCCAATCTCAAGTTGGCGGTGACCGCCGGCATCGGATCGGACCATGTGGATCTGCAGGCCGCGATCGATGCCGGCATCACCGTCGCCGAGGTGACCTACTCGAACAGCATCAGCGTCTCGGAACATGTCGTCATGATGATCCTCTCTCTGGTGCGCAATTACATCCCGTCACACGATTGGGTGACGAAGGGCGGGTGGAACATCGCCGATTGCGTTGCGCGTTCCTACGACTTGGAGGGAATGACGGTCGGGACGGTGGCGGCGGGGCGCATCGGGCTGGCCGTGCTGCGCCGCCTGAAGCCGTTCGACGTGAACCTGCACTACACCGACAAGCACCGCCTCGACGAGAGCGTCGAGACCGAACTCGGCCTCGTATTCCACGAATCGGCGTCGTCATTGGTGGAGGTCTGCGATGTCGTCACGATCAACGCCCCCCTGCACCCCGAGACCGAAGGCCTCTTCGATGATCGACTCATCTCGAAGATGAAGCGGGGGGCCTATCTCGTCAACACGGCGAGGGGCAAGATCTGCGACCGTGACGCCGTGGTGCGGGCCCTGGAGAGCGGGCAGCTGGCCGGGTACGCCGGTGACGTCTGGTTCCCCCAGCCTGCACCGCCCGATCACCCGTGGCGGGAGATGCCCCACGAGGGGATGACACCTCACATTTCCGGCACATCGCTTTCGGCCCAGGCCCGGTACGCGGCCGGCACCCGCGAGATCCTCGAGTGCTTCTTTGAGGATCGACCCATGCGCGACGAATATCTCATCGTCAACGGTGGCCGTCTGGCCGGCACGGGGGCTCACTCGTACACCCCGGGCGATGCGACGTCCGGGTCGCAGGGGACCATGTCATTCTGAAATAACGACGTCATTGTGAACTAGCGGAGGAAGGCGGCCAGCCCCAACCCGAAGGGAGCCAGCACCCAACCCCAGCGGACGGCCGTATTGACCACCCCGGAGCGATAGCCGTAGAGCACGGCCAATTGAATGGGCTGGAACGAAGGTGCACTCAGTGCGGTCAGTGCGGTCAGTGCGGCCACGATGGCGAGGGGGGTCGATGTGGTGAAGGCGACGATGAGCAGGAAGTAGCTGACCCGTACGACGGTGAGCCACGTCCATCGGCGCAGGGCGTGTTCGGACCGCGGCACGGCCAGGTTGTGCGGGTGGGCCACGGAGCCGGCAAAGAGGGCAGCGCCCGAGAAGGCCAGGAGCGGCCCGGCCAGGGTGAGGATCTCCTGCGAAGAGTTGGGCGCGTGACCGGCCAGGTGCAACAGCAACCCGACCACTGATGCCAGGAGGGGCGACTGATCGACCCACGTGGTGGCGCTGCGCTGCCTGGTCGGGGCGTCGCGGCGCATCAGGTGCACGCACACGGCGCCCCAGAGGGTGCTGGGCACGTTGGCCAGGACGGCGATGAGAGCCCCGGCAGAGCCGGCGAACGCGGTGGCGGTCGGGACCACCCAGAACCCGCTATTGGGACCGGTTGCCCAAGCTTCCAGCGCGCCTTCGCCACTGCTCCGGTCTCCCCGGGTCAGCATCGACGCAATGAACATCACCCACAGCCCCGCAGCCAGAAGGAGAGGTCCGATCAGCTGGCCGGGGGAAGTGAGCCGCCAGGCGGCCACCAGGGAAAGCGTCACCGAGGTGAGCCCGATTTGGGTGCGCAAGACGACAGGCCATACCCGCTCGACCCTGACGCCACCCCGCGAGGCGCCCCAACCCACCAGCCCACCGAAGACGAAGCAGAGGAGGCTGAGCACGAATGAGATTGTGGCCGCTGGCCGCCGGGTTCACGGTATCGGCATTGAAGCGAGGCGATAATGTGCGCCATGCCCACTGACCCCATCAATGACGTGCTGGCCGACGCGCTCGTCGGGCGCCAGCTCCTCACCCACCCCTTCTACCTTCGCTGGGAAGCCGGGACCCTGGCTGAGGGTGAGCTCGCCACCTATGCCGAGCAATACCGGCACCTCGAGCGTGAGCTCCCCGTCACCCTGGCCGCCATCGCGTCGAACCTGCCCGAAGGGACATCACGCTCGCTGGTGCTGGCCAACTTGGCCGACGAGCTGGGCGTGCCGGAGCCCCACGCGCAGCTGTTCGAGTCGTTCGCCCGGGCCGCCGGTGCGGCAGCTGAAGTCGTCCCCACTCGGGCCACGGAGGCGCTGCTGGCCTCGATCCGTGCGGCCGTTCTGAGCGATCCCGTGGCTGCACTGGCCATGGTGGCGGCCTACGAGGTCCAAGCGTCGGACATCGCCGCCTCCAAGGGAGACGGCCTGCGCCGTCACTACGGCATGGATGCCGAGGGGACGCGCTTCTGGGACGTGCACCGGACGCAGGAGATCGACCACGCCGGATGGTCGGCTGACGCGCTCGGCGGACTTGATGCCGACTTGGCAGTCATCGCTGCGGCTGCCCGGGAGGCCGCCGAGGGATGGTGGTCGTTCCTCAGCGAGCGTGAGGAGCTGGCTCCGGCCTGATCGGGCCGCAGCGGGCGGCAGCCTCGGCGAAGGCGCGCGCCCGGTCGCGGTAGTCACTGAACCGTCCGAAGCTGGGCGCGGCCGGCGAGAGCAGCACCACACCGCCGGATTCGGCCCACGTGTAGGCCATGGAGACGGCTTCAGGGAGGTCGCTGGCGTTGACCACCTCGACCGTGGGGCCGGTCACCTGGCGGATGGCCTCTCCGATGCGCTCGCCGTTGTCCGGCATGGTCACCACCAGCGTCGCCCGCTCGCGCTCGGCCACCTTTCGGCCGAGCGGGGTGTAGTCGAGCCCACGATCGTGCCCACCGACCAGGAGGGCGAGTGGCCGATCATGGAAGGACGCCAGGGCGGCCTGGGCCGGCAGCACATTGGTCGACAGGCTGTCGTCGACGAACTCGACCTTTCCCACGTAGCCCAATGACCAGCAACGACTCGGGAGACCCGTGAAGCCAGCGGCGGCGGCGGCCATCTGTTCGTCGTCGTCGGCGGCCGCTATGCCCAGACCCGCCAGCACGGCCCGGGCGACCGAGGCGTTACGGGCGTTGTGCTGGCCCGGGAGGGCAAGGGAACGGACCCAGGCAGGGTTGTGCGCGGGGCTCAGCTCTCCGACCCATTGAGGTTGGGGCCCCAGGGAACCGGCGTTCGCACGAAGCAGCTCGTCAGAACCTACGGCGATGGCCAGGGTGACACCGGGCTTGGTGCACAGAGACAGCTTGTCGGCGTAGTAGCGCTCGACGCTGCCGTGCCAGTCGAGGTGGTCGGGCGACAGCGACGTCACCGCCACCACCGGCGGCGCCGTGGTCACGTCGGGGACCTGGAAGCTCGAGGTCTCGACGACCCAGTACTCGGGGTCGGGGTCAGCCGAAGGATCCCACGGTGGTTGCCCGATGTTGCCCCCCACCCTGGCGTCGTATCCCAGCTGGGTGAGGAGGTGCACGGCCAAGGCCGTGGTGGTGCTCTTGCCCTTGG
>PNAT01000137.1 GCA_003169675.1 Acidimicrobiaceae bacterium | reverse complement strand
GTGTAGAAGATGGTGGCGTCGTCCTCCGGTTCGATGATGAGTTCAGGGGGCGAGGCATGGCCATCCACATCTCCCAGCGCCAATGCAAAAGGCAATTCGTCGACTGGCGCTGCACCGGCCGGGGCCTCGGAGGCGGCCAACGGGGCCGTGGGATCACCCCTCCGGTGCTCGTCGGCCACGATGAGGGTGGTGAGCTCGGGCAGGCCGCCCAGGAAGGGACGGACGCGCTCGGCCCGCTCCTGGTCGACGAACACGATCTTCGAACCTGAATCCTCCAAGCCGTAGCGCAACTCCTCGCCGCTCCACCATGCGTTGAGAGGTACGACGATGGCGCCGGCCAGCGTGGCGGACCAGAAGGCCATGATCCACTCGGGCAGGTTGCGCATGATGATGCTGACCCGGTCACCCTGGCGTACGCCGAACGTCGACTGCAGGCGGCCCGCCAGGGTGCAGGCGATCCGGTAGTGCTCGGCGAAGGTGGTGCGCTCGTTCTCATAAACCAGGAACGTGGCGTCACCGTGGGCCAGCGACATATCGAGCACGGCCCGCAACGAAGGCGGCGCGTTCTTCCACGTACGGGTCGGGACGCCACGGATGACGTGCTCCTCCATTTCGAACATCTGGCCTCCCGCCGTCAACGTGGCATCGGCTTCGGCCATGGAGATGGGCGGCGACTTCTTCTCGGTTGGACTCATGGGCTCTCCTCCTGGCCGACCCTGGTCGACTTGAAGATGGCGGTCCGGTAGTAGGCCAGCTCGGCGACGCTCTCGCGGATGTCCTGCAGGGCCCGGTGGCCGCCATTCTTCGCCGGTGCTCCCTTGAAGAGCTCGGGGTACCAGCGCCGGCACAGTTCCTTGACCGTCGAGACGTCGACCGACCGGTAGTGCAAGAAGTCCTCAATCTCGGGCAGCAGGGCGGCCAGGAAGCGCCGGTCGGTGCCGATGGAGTTGCCGGCCAGAGGGACGGTGCGGGGCTCGGCGATGTGGTGCTTGAGGAAGGCGAGAGTCTGGGCTCCCGCATCGGCGAGGCTGAGGTCGGAGGCCGCCATGGCCGCCAGGAGTCCCGATCGGGTGTGCATGTCCTTGACGAAGTCGTCCATGGCCGCCAACTCCGCCGGTGAGGAGTGGACGATGAGCTCTGGCCCTTCGTCCACAATGGCCAGATCGTCGTCGGTGATCAAGCAGGCGATTTCGACGATCGTGTGGCGGGACGGATCCAGGCCGGTCATCTCGAGGTCGATCCACGCCAGCATGGCGGGGCATGCTACCGGCCGGCATCAGGTTGGTGGGGAGGCGGGCCCTCCTCTCCTTGTATGGTCCAGCCATGCTGCGTGTGCCCCTCCATCTGCTGGCGGGCGACGGACCGCTGCCGTCGTACGCCCGTCCTGGTGACGCCGGCGCCGACCTCACTGCCGGGACCGATGTGGTGGTGCCGTGCCGGGGAGGGCGCATGCTCGTGCCCACCGGCGTTGCCGTGGCCATCCCTCCCGGCTACGCCGGCCTGGTCCTGCCCCGCAGCGGGCTGGCGCTGCGCCATGGCGTCACCTGCCTGAATTCGCCGGGGCTCATCGATTCGGGCTACCGGGGTGAGATACAGGTCATCCTGGTCAACCACGACTCTGAGCACGACTACGCCGTGAGCGCGGGGGACCGGATCGCCCAATTGGTCGTGATCGCCGTGGAGGAAGTGGCATTCGAGCTGGTGGCACCCGATGGCCTGGGGGAGGCTGACCGGGGAACCGGCGGCTTCGGACATTCGGGCATATGACAACGGTGCGCGGGACGGGTAAGAATTGGTGATGAAGCCGCTCGAAGGTGTGGATGCGGCGTTCCTGTCCCTTGAGACACCGGCGACGCCGATGCATATCGGGATGGTCATGGTGCTCGATCCACCCGAGGGCACGCGCTCGCTCTTCTCGCCGTCCACTCGCTACGCACAGATCCGCCGGGTCATCGGGCAGCGCCTGCACCTGGTCGGTCCCATGCGCCAGCGGGCCATCCGCGTGCCTCTCGGCCTGCACCACCCGGTATGGGTGGGCGACCCCGATTTCGAGCTGGACGACCACTTGACCCGGGCCAGTCTTCCCTCGCCCGGGGGTCCAGCCGAGCTCGGCGCCTTTGTGGCCACGGCCATGAGCCGCCAGCTCGACCCCGATCGACCGCTGTGGGAGATGTTCATCGTCGAGGGGCTGGAGGGCGATCGCACGGCGCTGATCGCCAAGGTGCATCACGCCATCCTGGACGGTGTCAGCGGTGCCTCCGTCCTGGCGGCCTTCCTCGACCTCAATCCCCGGTCCCGGGTGGTGGAGCTTCCTACAGAGGTGTGGGCTCCGGACCCGATCCCGAGCAGCGCGCAGTTGTTGCGCTATGCGGCCACTGCGCTGAGCCGTCAGCCCGGTGCAGCACTGACGACCATTCAGGCCGGAGTGGAAACCCTGGCCGATATGGGCATGCACAACCGCGAGTTGCTCGACCGGGGTGACGCGCCGCCGCCCGGCTTCTTCTCGGCACCGCGCACCTCGTTCAACGGAGCAGTATCGAATCGGAAGCGCTTCGCGTCGGTAACGATCCCACTTGAGGACGCCAAGCTGGTGCGGAAGGTCTTCGAATGCACGGTCAACGATGTGATCCTGGCCGGGGTGGCCGGCGGATTGCACCGGCTGCTGCGTGACCGGGGCGAGGAGCCGGAGCAGGCGCTTGTGGCCATGGTCCCGGTCTCGACGCGCCCAGATGGTCAGGGAGACCAACTGGGGAACCAGGTTTCCGGGATGCTGGTCTCGCTGGCCACCGACATCGACGATCCGGTGCGTCGGCTCGATGCCATTGCCGAATCGACGAGGGTGGCCAAGGACCAGGAACACTTGCATCGGGGACGCTTTGTCGGTGACCTGGCCCAGATGGCACCGCCGGCGGTGGCCTCACGACTGGCGCGAGCGGTCGCCGGGACACGGCTGTTCGACCGGGTCCGCCCGCCCTTCAACGTCACCGTGTCAGGCCTGAAGGGTCCGGACTTCCCGCTCTTCTGCGCCGGGAGCCGGGTGGCCCACATGTACCCGGTCGGTCCCATTGCGGAGGGCATCGGGCTCAACGTGACGGTCATCTCCTACCTGGACCAGCTGCAATTCGGCCTCTTGGCGTGTCGCAAGCTCATTCCCGAACTCGACCAACTCGCGGTCCACATCGACGACGCCCTCGGAGAGTTGGTGGGAAGCGCCCTCGACGCCCGGGGAGCGACCGGGTAGGGAGTACTGGGCCCGGTTCAGGTCAGGTTGGGAACGGGGGCGGTCGGATTGGCGCTGGTGGTGCACGCTCGGGGATCCCATGGTTGAAGGCTCGACGTGATCGGATTCGGTGCTGCGATCCCACGGGCGGTCGGGGCGGGCGTCGTCGCAGGCTGGGCGGCGGGGGCTGTGGTCGGACCAGCAGTTGCGTTTCCGGTGGCTGCCGTCGGGGATGCGTTCACGGCGAACTGCGTGCCCGTGACCACGGTCACCTGAGCGCCGTCGGCCACCCGTCTCGGGTCGTAGGCCATGATGACGGCTCCGCTCATTGAGCGGACCACCTGCTCGGCGGCCGCCTCGATGTTCGGGGCGTGGGACCCGTAGTAGACGACGGTCTCGGCCACATCGCCCACCGGCGTGCCATCGCCCACGCCGACCGTCTGGAACCCGAGTGCGCTGAGGGCCGTAGCTGTGTCGGCGGCCTGGTTGGCCGCGCCGCTGCCGTTGACGACAGACACCGCGACGGATGAGGGGGCCGGCAAGGGATTGCCCGTCATGGAGTCGGTGTTCGGCCCGATGCCGAGCTGCTGTTCAATGGCGGCCATGTCCTGGGATTGGACCGGAAATGCCACGTCACCGTAACTGCTGCCCTTGTAGATGAGGCCGCCGCCCGCCCCGTTCGGATCGTCGACCAGGGCCACGGGAAGAGTGAGCTGTGGAACCCCATTCACGCTGACTCCGTGGAAGTCGAGCACCAGATTCGTCATGTCATTGACGGACCAGGACTGGTCGAAGGTGAGGTCGGATTTGACCGAATTGATGAGGCCGAGGTCGGAGATGGGATCCGAGAGACCCCGCTTGGACACTGCCGTTGCGAGCACACGAAGGAACTCGTGGTCGCGTCGGATGCGGGCCAGATCGCTGAGTGTTTCGTGCGGCCAATAGAAGGCGTTGGAGCTTATGGTCGTGGCTGACCGGTATTGGAGGTGGCGGGAGCGGACCACCTGCAGGGCCTGGGTGCCGTTGAGGTGCACGCATGGCGCGGCATGGACGTTGAGTCCAGAATCCGCATCAAACACGGACAGGGGAAACGACATGTTGATGCCACCGAGGGCGTCGACCACATTGGCGAACTGGTCGAAATTGAGCGAGATGGCATGTTGGATCGGAATGCCGAAGTCCTCTTCGATGGCCGCCACCACCTGGGTGATGCCCTGGTAGAGCCCGGCGTCGACCTTGTTGGCACCAGTGCTCCTGGCGTTGGGGACGAATAGGTCCCGGGGAATGGACAGTAGAGCCAGCCGGTGGTGATTGGGGTCGGCGTGGAGGATCATGATGACGTCGCTGTTCACGGCGTTCACGCCCTCTGAGCACAGTCCATAGGCCAGGTTCTGCTTGGCCAACGCGCAGCGCGAGGTGGATCCCACCATCAATATGTTCTCCGAACCGGCCTCTTCCCCGGTCGTAATGGCCCCGCTCAGACCTCGCACCTCCACCCGGTTGAGATTATGTGTCAGGTAGTAGAGGTACCCGGCCCCGCTCGCAATAAGCAGAAGGAGCACCGAGACACCGATGATGGTGGCCCGCAGGATGAGGCGGCGGCGGGAGCTCCGGGGGGACGCCCGGGTTCGGCGTGGCCAGCGGCTCCCCGAGCGATGCATCTCCTCGCCCAGGGTCCTCAAGGCTGCCTCGTTGGCTCCCGCGCCGGAACCGGTCGGAGCGTGCCGACCTGGCCTTGTTGCTGGTATGGCGGACGGACCTGCCGTCTCGATTCGGCTTCCCAGCGCCTGCAACCCGCCTTCATTGACCGCGGAGCCACCCCGCGCTCTGCGTGGTGATGTCGTGGACCGGCGGCCTCGTCGACCGTGTTCAGCCATGGCGAAACACCGTAGTGGGCGGTGCTTACCTGCCTGAGTCACCTGGTGAGGATGAGTGTTCTCCACAAGCCAAGAGAGCAGATGCCCGCAGTTTCGGGGCTACGGGCGTGCTGTGGGTATTCAGAGGCTCGGCCGGCGAGAGATCGATGGATCACCTGGTGACCTGCTTCACGGGGGTTCGTTTCGGGCCAGTGACGGGGCCGATGGCCGCCCCATGAGCGGGTGAAGCATGGGGGACAGGGATCGAGAGTGCGGTGTATGTGCCACGGCGGCCTGAGGCAACGCCGAAGCAACTGGTGACCCCTGGCCGTGAGTGACCGTCACGGGTAACGTTCCGGGGCGTGCGGCTTGGTGGACATGCAGGTGAACGCACCCGCCGCTCAGCCACTCTTCCCAATTCAACGGTGCGATAGAGTGGTTGCCTACGCGGAAGTGGCGCAGCGGTAGCGCATCACCTTGCCAAGGTGAGGGTCGCGGGTTCGAATCCCGTCTTCCGCTCCAAGGAGAAGTCCAGCTCAGTGGGTAAAGGTGTTGTCCGCTGGCTTTGGCCGAAGGGCTATTGCTTAGTCACCGGATCTACTGTTGCGGTGTTCGGTGTTCGGTGTTCGGTGTTCGGTGTTCGGTGTTCGGTGTTCGGTGTTCGGTGTTCGGTGTTCGGTGTTCGGTGATGGCTCCTCATCGAACTGCCTCCTGAATTGGGCGAGCGCATGCGAAATCCCGTTAACTCCATCTGTCCACCAAGGGCAGACCGCCCGCCGGTGGACCGCCCGAATGTGCACCGCGGCCCGAACCTTGAGATGATCTCTTGGAATCAATGAGACGCTTCCGTGAGGGGATGCCCCGATGACCAGGCACGCATCGATCGACCTCGACGGTCGACTCGAGGAATTTCTTGAGTCACCTCCCGAACTCCATACCTGGGACCAGGGGGAGACTTGGAGTACCGGTGGTTTTCTCGGGCCGGACCTGTCCTGGCTCCTCGACCTGTGCCGTGAGTTCTCCCACCCACGCATCGCCGAAACCGGAGCAGGTTGCTCGACGCTGCTCTTTCTCTATGCAGAGCCCCGGATGGTCAAATCGGTCGCGCCTGATCGACCCCTGCGCGATCGGATCCTCGACCATGCGAGGCGAATGAAGCTCTCGACCAGACCACTGCACTATGAAGTCGGTAGGAGCGAGAATGTGCTTCCCAAATGGTCCCGCAAGTATAAGTGTGACGTGGTGCTCATTGACGGAGGGCATGGATGGCCCCTTCCCATGGTGGACTTCTGCTACATGAATATGATGCTCGAGCCTGGTGGGATCATGGTGATCGATGATCTGCATCTCTACAGCGTCGGGGAGATGGCTCGTTTTCTGACTCGGCAACCGGGTTGGAATGTGGTGGGATGCGCACCGAATCGTCGAACGATTGCTCTGCGGAAGCCAACATCGGCGGACTCCGTCGGAGACTATTCGGATCAGCCGTACATTGTGGAGAAATCGGCCAATCAGCGGTTCGGCTTCGCCCATTATGACCTCGGAGTGGACCTGAGTGGATTTGATCCCTCGAGCGTTTTCGGAGATCCCGACTGAGGAAGGCAATTTCCACCGAGGACTGCTCGGCGGACCGTCGCCGGGGTCCGATCACATGCAACACCGTTCCCCAGCCGCGTCGACCGAATGGCCGTCGAACCGAGACTGCTAATTTGCAGGAGTGGCAGGAATGCCGTTCGGACCGGCGGAGTTCGATCTGCTCTGGGACACCACCGCAGAGATTCCCGGTTGGCTCCCGTACCCCGACGCCTACTTGCTCTGGATCCTGAGCAGGTACCAGAGGGGTGAGTCGGCTCGCGGGAACATCCTCGAGATAGGAGTCTTCAAAGGTCAGAGCGCAGCCTTTCTGGGCTATCTGCTTCCAGACGGGGAGCAGCTCGAGGTCTGTGACCTGTTCGGTCAAGTCGCCCCCACTCCGTAGTGGCGGGTTCGCGGATCATGAACGAGCCGGACCATGACGATGCGCCACAGGGCTTGGTTGGCCTGCCAATCACCGCCGCGGTTTAGGCGACAACGGGTGACCTTTCCCGATGACGCTTCGATGGGCGCCATGCCGCACAGATGTGCCCAGGCCGCCTCGGATCGGAGCCAGAAGGGTCCAAAAACGCGAAGCGGCGCCATTTCTGTGGATGTGTGCAGCAGGGACGGCGGGTTCCGGGTCAAGGGGATGGCTTGCCCGGCGCGAGCGGTAGAGCCTGCTTGCTGCCCGAGAGCGGAGTTCTTGGTCTCAGAAGCGTCGTGGCGCTTATAAGGATGTCGAGCGACGTGTGGTCAGGCCGCCCGGTCGTACTCGTGGATGATGCCGCCGAGGACGTCGCGACGAGTGACGGCTTCGCCGCCGATCGCTGTCACCGGACGCGCGAGCGGCTGGGAGAGCTGAAGGCCGCGGTGTGGTCTCGCCTCGTTGTAGTGGCGGGCGTACTCGGCGAGGACCTGGTCGAGGTGTCGTCGGGAGACGACGAGGAGATGGTCGAGGCACTCTTGGCGGATGGTGCGGACGAAGCGCTCGGCGTACGCGTTCGCGCGAGGCCAACGCACCGGCGTGCGGATGCTCTCGATGCCGATCGAGGTGAAGAATTCGTCGAAGCTCCTCGTGAACTTGGTGTCGCGGTCGCGGATGAGGAACCGGAAGCTCCGGCCGGCATCGTCCACGTCCGAGGCGAAGTTCCTGGCTACCTGGGTCACCCAGGCACCGTTCGGGTTGGTAGTGGCTCCGAGGACGTGCACGACGCGGCTCTGGACCTCGATGACGAACAGCACGTAGTAGCGCCGCAAAAGGACGGTATCGACATGAAAGAAATCGGTGGCCACAATGCCTTTCGCCTGGGTAGAGAGGAACTGGGACCAGATCGGGCCCTCTCGCCGGGGTGCCGGTGGGAGACCGTGGCGTCGCGGGACTGAAGCGACGCTCGTCTTCGACACGGTGACGCCGAGCTTCTTAAGCTCACCGACGATGCGGAGATAACCCCACCGGGGGTTCTCCGTCCCAGGCGGCAGATCAGGTTGACC
>PNAT01000081.1 GCA_003169675.1 Acidimicrobiaceae bacterium | reverse complement strand
CAGTCGTCCTTGTCCCACTGCAGCACGCTGCGCCCGGGCATGCGCCCCCACTCCACCGGGCAGACCTGGGTGACCGGCCGGTCGCACAGCACCATGCCGGCCGAGTGGATGCCCAGATGGCGCGGCCGGTCGAGCACCTCGGCCGCCAGCTCGGACACCAGCGGCGGGGGGCCATCGCCGCGACCCTTCGCCCACCCGTCCACCTGCTCGGGGGTGAACCCGAAGGCCTTCCCCACATCGCGCACGGCCGAGCGGGGGCGGTAGGTGATGACGTTGGCCACCTGTGCCGCGTGGCGCCGGCCGTAGCGCTCATAGACGTACTGAATCACCTCCTCACGCCGGCCCGACTCAATATCGACGTCAATGTCGGGCGGCCCGTCACGGGCCGGGGAGAGGAAGCGTTCGAAGAGGAGGCCGAGGTCGACGGCGTCGACGTTGGTGACCCCGAGGGAGTAGCAGACGGCCGAGTTGGCCGCCGAGCCCCGGCCCTGGCAGTAGATGTTGAGACGTCGGCAGACCTGGGCGATGTCCCACACCACGAGGAAGTAGCCGGCGAACCCCAGCCCACCGATGACCTCGAGCTCGTGCTCGAGCTGTGCCCACGCCCCGGGCACCCGCTCGTCGTGGGGTGGGCCGTAGCGCAGGGTCGCCCCCCGGGTCACGAGCTCTCGTAGATACCCCTGCTCGTCCATCCCCGCAGGCACCGGGAAATCGGGCAGCCGGGGAGCCACCAGGCGCAGGTCGAAGGCGCAGGACAGCCCCAGCTCGGCGGCGCGCTCGACCACCCCGGGCCAGCGGGCGAAGCGCCGGGACTGCTCACCCGCCCCGCGCAGGCAGGCCGCCGGGGCCGAGGGGAGCCAGCCTTCCAGCTCGGCCAGGGGACGCCGGGCCCGGATGGCGGCCAGGGTGGTGGCCAGGCGGAACCCGGCCGGCGTGGCGTAGTGCACGTTGTTGGTGGCCACGACATCGACCCCCCATTCGGCGGCCAGCAGGGCCAGCGCGTCGTTGCGCGCGGTGTCGAGTGGGTCACCGTGGTCCCACAGCTCGACGGCCACGTTGCCGCGCCCGAAGCCGTCGACCAGACCCCGCACCTCCCGGGAGGCCGCCCGCGGCCCGGCTTCCATCAACGCGGCGGGCACCGCTCCCTTCCGACAACCGGTGAGGACCAGCCAGTGGCCCCGCGCCGCGTGCGCCAGCGCGTCCAGGGTGAAGATCGGCCGCCCCTTCTCCCCGCCCTCCAGATGGGCCTCGGCCAGCACGCTCGACAGGCTGGCGTAGCCCTCGGGGTCACGGGCCAGCACGACCAGATGCGTGCCGCTCGGGTCGGGCTCACCGGTCCGGGGCCCGGCCGGCGCCAAGGTCACCTCGGTCCCGAAGACCGTCGGCAGGCCGCACACCCGCGCCGCCTCGGCGAAGCGCACCACGCCGTAGAAGCCGTGGTGGTCGGTCAAGGCCAGCGCGGCCAACCCGAGCCGGTCCGCCTCGGCCACCAGTTCCTCGGGGTCGCTGCTGCCGTCCAGAAAGCTGAAACCAGAGTGCGCGTGCAGTTCGGCGTAGGCCGGGCCGTCAGTCATAGAGCGCCTCCACCCACCACTGCGCCCGCTCGGTGCAGAGCAGCCGGGCCACCCCGTCCTCTGTCACCACCTGCAGGCGCGCCCGGCGCCGGCGCACCGACCACCAGCGCTCGGTCACCGGCCAGGGGCCGGCCCACGCCACCACGCGCTGCCAGGGGCCGCCGTCGACCGACAGGCGGTCCAAGGCCGCGGTGAGCAACCCCCGCCCGGTGACCTCCACGGCCCGGCCGGTGCGGTCGACCACCTCGGCCCGCCGGGGAGCGCGCAGCACGTCGGTGGGTGCGGGGGGCGGCAGCCGCCCGGGCCACGGTGCACCGCCCGGGCCGGCTCCCGACTCCGGGCTGCCCCACGGCACCAACACCGCCTGCTCGGATGGGTCACGCCCGCCCTGCACCCGCCCAACCAGCACGGCGTCGACCCCCAGCCGCTCCTGGACCCGGGCGAAGGAGAGGGCGGCCCGGGTGTCGGCGGCCGATGCGCCACCAAAGAATCCCGGTTGGTAGGGCGGTGGCTCCGACCCCACATCAGGGTCCTCGCCCCGGGCCACGCGCAGCCGCCGCTCAATGGAGCGGTCGCGTAGACCGGCCAGCTCCCCGCTCTCGGCCCGGGCCACCTTGTGGCATGCCGCGGCATCCGCCCCGAAGCGATCCGAGACGTCCGCCGAGGGCAGGGCAGCGAACTGCCCCAGGGTGGTGACCCCCAGCCGCTGGAGGGTGACGGCCAGGTCGGGCCGGGCCAGGGTGGCCACCGACCAGGGACCCAGGAACTCCGCCGCCTCCCCCGCCGGGACGATCAGTCCCGAGCGGGCGGCCAGGGTGGCGGCGAAGAGCCCGTCGGCCACGCCGACCTGGGCCTCCTCCTCCACCACCTCGACCAGGCGGGACACAACCATCTCCTCTCCACCGAAGAAGCGGGAAGGCCCGCGTGCCGGCAGGGCGCAGACCCCGAGCCGGATGGGATGGACCCAGGGGCACAGCTCCCCAGCCCGCGCCACCACGTGCACGAAGCGCCTGGCCTCTTCCCCGCGTGCTCCTTCCTCTCGGAGCCCGGGACACCAGATGACGACCAACCGTTCCAATTCCATGACTGCTCCAACTCAGGCCGCCTTGGGCCCATCGTCGGGACCGGCTCCGTCAGGCCCGTCCTCCACCTCTGCCGCCGCCACCACACCGGAGGGGGCGGGAAGCCAGAGCGAGCACTCCACGGCCCGGCCGGCCGAGCGCCGCCCGCTCACCCGCACCTCAGCCCGCCGGCCCTGCAGGTGGCCGTGTCCCCGGCCCACCCCCTCCCAAGCCAGCGCGCCCACCGACAGCGCCAGGTCGCCACCCTCGGGCCACGCGCTGACGTGCTCGACCAGCACCACCAGGGCTGCCTGGCGCTCGCGGGCCCGGGCCACCAGGTGACGCGCCGCTGTCTGCCGGGCCCGGCCGGGCGGGCGCACCAGGACGACATCGACGCCGGGCAGGAGATCCCCGGCCACTTCGGCCCAGCCCTGGCCCGGATGGGGCACGAAGACCACCCGGCGCAGGTCGATGCCGAGTTCAGCCGCCGCCACCACCCCCGGATCGGGGAGGCCGACGGCGGCGCACCAGCTCCCGGTCTGCGAGGCGGCGGCCAGCAGGGCCAACGCCAGCGTGGTGGCCCCATGGCCGGGCAACCCCGCCACCGTGGTGGTGCTTCCCCGCCGCAGGGCCCCATCCGGGAAGAGCGGGGCCAGAGCAGGCGGTACCGGGAGGAGTCGCCCGGCCACCGGCGTGGTCGGTCGGATCCGATCGGCCAGCCCCACCGGCAGCTCCCGGGAACGGGGGGACGCCGCGTCCCCTGCACGAAAAGCGAACATATGTTCGTACCTTAATGACCTGCGGCGTACTCTGCTCAACGGCGTAAACAACCAGTTCAGAGCCTCGAGTTCCGCCGCCGGTCCCCGTAGGTCACAATGCAGCACTCATGTGCGGACGCTTCGCTCTCATCACCCCACCGGTGCGTCTGGCCCGCTACTTCCAGGCCACCCTGGACGACGACATCGACCCCGAGAAGCGCCCCAGCTGGAACGTGGCCCCGACCACCCAGGTGCTGGCGGTCACCGCCCGTCGGGACGACGGCGAGCTGAAGAGAACGCTCTCACCCTTTCGCTGGGGTCTCGTCCCTTCGTGGGCCAAGGACCCCACGGCCGGTAGCCGTCTCTTCAATGCACGCGGCGAGACCGTGGCCACCAAGCCCTCCTTCCGGGCCGCCTTCAAAGCTCGCCGGGTCATCGTCCCGGCCGACGGCTTCTACGAATGGCACAAGGTGAGCAGCGGCAGCAAGCAGCCTCACTACTTCACGCGGGCCGACGGCGAGCCGCTGGCCTTCGCCGGCCTGTCCGAGTGGTGGCGGGACAAGAACGGTCCCGACGACGCGCCGGCCATTCGCTCCTGCACCATCATCACCACCGCGGCCAGCCAGGACATGGACGGGATCCATGACCGTATGCCCGTGATCCTGGGCCCCGACACCTTCGACGTGTGGCTCGATCCCGACATCGAGGAAACCAGTGAGCTCACCTCCCTCGTGCGCTCGACACCGGCCGGCACCATCGTGCACCACGCCGTTGGCCAACGTGTGGGCAGCGTGCGCAACAATGATGCCGAACTCATTGAGCCCGTCTGAGTTACGACGCTGCGTGGCGCTCTCGCGACATACTGATGTGAGCGAAGGAGGACGGTTCGCCATGACTCTCCACAACGCGCCATCGAGAGATCCCCACCGACTCGATCGCCGCACGTTCATGGCTGCGGCGCTGGCCGCCGGTGGTGGCGGTCTTGTGGCTGCCATAAGTGCTGGAGGACGCGCGGGATCCGCCACCATCCACGCCGCCACATCGATCAAGGCAGCTGGTTCAGATCTGGGTGCCATTGAACACGTCATCTTCTTCATGCAGGAGAACCGGTCGTTCGAC
>PNAT01000069.1 GCA_003169675.1 Acidimicrobiaceae bacterium | reverse complement strand
AGCTCAATGCACATGAACATGATCAGCACGTTGCGCCGCACCAGGAGCCCGATGGCCCCGATGGAAAAGACCACGGCGGCCAGACCGAGATACCACGCTTCGGGCAGGCTCATGAGGAAAGTTTCCCTTCCGCCCTCTCGCTCTCGGAATCTTGGGGCACCGGCGGGCGGCGGGCCAGCACCACCGCACCGACCACGGCGATGACCAGCAGGGCGGCGGTGGCTTCAAAGGCGAAGAGGTAAGTCGTGAACAGCTGCTTGCCCAGTTGGGCCACCTCACCCGAAGGCGAGGAGGAGCTAGCGGTGATGTGCCCTTGAATCGGACCCACCACCTGATGCGCTCCGGTCACCCAGTGCGATGTGGCGGCCATGGCCAGTATCCCGGCCAAGGTGATGCCCAACAAGATGTAGGCCAGGGGGCGCTGACCGCCGAGAGGCTCCACCTCGACGTCCTCGCTCCTATCGACACCGAGGAACATGATCACGAAGAGGAAGAGCACGACGATGGCGCCGGCGTAGACGATGATCTGCACCGCGGCCAGGAAGTCGGCCTCTTGCTCAATGAAGAGCACGGCCACGCCGAACAGTGTCATGACCAAGCTCAGTGCGGCGTGCACTGGGTTACGAGAGGTGACGACACCGACCGCGCCGACCAGGATCACGGCGGCACTGGCCGCGAAGACCAAGATGTCCGGCAAGGCCGGGCGCGTCGAAGCCAGCAAGAGGGTGGTGTGCAGCATCAGGCCTGACCTTGCGCCTTCGCAGCCTTGCGCGCGGCGCGCAACTCCTTCATCCGGGTGCGCGTCGCCTCCATCTTCTTCTTATGGCGCGCCGCCCCGATCCTGGCCCGCCACACACGTCCCTGCATGCCCCGGTGAGCCAGTGGGATGTCCTCAGTCAAGAGATGGGCCTCGAGGGTCTCGCGCAGCGACTTGGTGCCGGTGAGCTCGTCGTTGCGCCGTCCCGACTGTCCACCTTCGGGAGCGCGCGTGCCGTACCCGAGCTCACCCGACCACTGCACTTCACCTTCGTAGGCCGCGCTGCCCGACGGTGAGGTGGCCCGCATCCAGCCCGAGGTCATCATGTCGTCGCCCTCGCGCCAGTCCTCCCACGGGAGCTTCTGCGGCATGCCGTCGTCGTCGACCAACAGCTCCGCCTTGGTGTAGATGGCATCGGAGCGGTTGGTGAAGGAGAACTCGAACAACTTAGACTCGGTGATGGCTTCGGTGGGACAGGCCTCCACGCACAGGTCGCAGTGGATGCAGCGCAGGTAGTTGATCTCGTAGACGTAGCCGTAGCGCTCGCCCGGTGAGACCGGGTGATCCGGCGGGTTGTCCAGACCGCGCACATAAATGCAGTCCGCCGGGCACACCCCGGCGCAAAGCTCGCAGCCGATGCACTTCTCCATGCCGTCCTCGTAGCGGTTCAGCACGTGGCGCCCGTGCTGGCGCGGCTGCTTGGGCTTCTTCTCCTCCGGGTACATGGTGGTGACCCGGGGCCGCGTCATGTGCTGGAGTGTCAGCTTGAAGCCGCCCAGGAAGCTGAGTTGGTCCTTCATTTCGTCACCGACGCCCACTACGCGTCACCTCCGTGCGGTGCATCGACCGGGGTCAGCCGCGGCGCACCGGTCACGCGCCGGCCCACGACGGGAATGATGGCGTCCTCTTCACTGCGTCCGGACCCGAGGTGGTTGGCCCGGAACAGCAGCACGGCGGACACCACCACCACCGGCAGCATGACCAGGCCCCACCAGCGCCAGGTGAGCACGCTGGCCACCATGAGCAGCCAGGCCAGGGTGAGGGGGATGAGACGCTTCCACCCCAGGTCCATGAGCTGGTCGTAGCGCAGGCGGGGCAGGGCGGCCCGGAACCAGACGTAAATGAAGCAGAAGGCCACCGTCTTGAGGATGAAGTATACGATGGGCATGTAGATGGTGGCCCCCGGGATGGCGTGGGGGATGGGACCGTTGGGCCCCCCGAAGAAGAGAGTGACCACCACGGCCGACATGGTGATGGTGTTCATGAACTCGGCCAGGAAGAAGAGGCCGAAGCGGATGGACGAGTACTCCGTGTGGAAGCCACCGACCAGCTCCTGCTCGGCCTCGGTGAGATCGAAGGGCGGCCGGGTCAGTTCGGCCGTGATGGCGATCATGAAGAAGATGAAGGGGAAGAAGCCCAGCCGTATGAGGTTCCAGTGCCAGAACCCGTTGGACTGGGCCGCCACGATGGCCCGGGTGGAGAGCGAGCGACTGACCAGCACCACGGTGACCACCGACATGCCGAGGGCCGCCTCGTAGGAGATCACCTGGGCCGAGGCCCGCACCGAGCCGAGCAGCGGGTACTTCGAGCCCGACGACCAGCCGGCCAACATGACGCCGTAGACCGCGATGCCCGACATGGCCAGAACGAAGAGGATGCCCATGGGGGGGTCCGAGACCTGGAGCTCGAAGGTGTGGGTGCCGAGCGTGATGGTGCCCCCGACCGGGACCACGGCGAAGATCAGCACGGCCGGGATGACCGAGAGGTAGGGAGCCAGTTTGAAGACGAAGATGTCGGCCCGGTCCGGCAGCAGGTCCTCTTTGAAGATCAGCTTGGTGCCGTCGGCCAGTGTCTGCAGCAGCCCCCACGGGCCGGCCCGGTTGGGGCCGACGCGGCTCTGCATGTCCGAGATGACCTTGCGCTCGAACCAGATCATCAGGGCCGTGGCCACCAGCAGCACCCCGAAGGCCACCAGGACCTTGACCGCGACGATGAGGACGACCCCCCAGTTCAGCCCGAACACGAAGAGCGGGTCGCCCCCGCCCTGGTCGGGTGCGGTCTGCAGCGTGTTCCAGAGGGCGCCGATCACACCGACTCCATGCGCACGTCGGTCACTAGCTGGCGAGAGTCGATCAGGCTGGACACCGCGTTGGCGGGCCCGTCGGACCCGGCGGGGACATTGAAGTCGACCGCCACCGTCCCCCGGGGCACGCCCGGCGCGGCCTCGGCTTCGAGCAC
The DNA here is from genome assembly GCA_003169675.1 of Acidimicrobiaceae bacterium. Classification (GTDB taxonomy): domain Bacteria; phylum Actinomycetota; class Acidimicrobiia; order Acidimicrobiales; family RAAP-2; genus Bog-473. The sequence goes on along the minus strand of PNAT01000069.1, from coordinate 10,286 downwards.
CATCTCTCCGCGGGCCGAGCGCAACCGCACCCGGTCTCCCGTCGTGGCCCCCAGCCGGTCGAGGTCATAGGGGTTAGCCCGGGCCACCAGCGTGGGCACCAGCGGGGTGAGCGAGGGCGATCCGGTCACCGAGCTGCCGGCGTCGTAGAGGCGGCGACCGGACACCAGGCGCAACGCGTAGCTGTCGGCCGGGGGGACGTGGGCGGAGGCGTTGCCGGCTGGACCTGGGCCCGAGAGGAGCGGCGGGGCGTCGACCAGCGAGGCCATCCGGATGTCGATCGATCCGTCACCACCGGCCATCCCGACCCGTGGGGGGGCACCTTGGCGCTCTACCGCCTCGACCCCGGGCAGGGCCACCGGGTCGATGGGCTCCACGTCCGCCCGGCGGGCCGCACCCAGGATGATGGGCACCAGGATCCCGTCATGGGCCACGTCGGAGTGGAGCACGGACTGGGTCAGGCCGGCGTAGGCCGGGGCGGTCAGGTGCAGCTCGTCGGCTAGGTCGTTGGCACTGCTCACGCCCAGGTCGGCGCCCAGCGCCCCCGCCAGCTCCGCCGCGATCATCCAGTCCGGCCAGGCGAAACCGGGCGCGGTCAGTTTGTGGCCCAGGCGGCTGACCCGTCCTTCAATGTTGGTGGTGGTCCCCGGGCGTTCGTGGGCCACCGCGCTGGGCAGCACGACATCGGCATGGTTGTCGACGGACTCGGAAGGGTGGCCCGTGACGGCCACGATGAAGTGGCCGGCCGAGAGCGCCTGCAGCGCCAGGGCGCGATCAGGGAAGTCGCTGAGTGGGTCGGATCCCAGCAGGATCAAGGCTGTGACGGCGTCCCCGTCGGACGAACCGGCCATGGAGGAGAGGATCCCCGCCGTATCGAGCCCGGTCGTGGCCGGCACCGAGCCCCAGGCGCCGGCGAACCACTCCCGACCCGCCTCCAGGCTGACCCGGCCCGGCAGGAGCCCGGGCGCCAGTCCCATGTCGAGGGCACCGAAGACGTTGCCCCGGCGCAGCGCGGGCAGGAAGGTCGCCTTGGGCAGCGCACCGGCTAGCACCCGCGCCGCCTCGGCCACCACGTCGCCCGACTCGGCGTAGGAGGGGCGGCCCACCACGATGACCACCCCGTCGCCTTCCGAACGGGCCGACAGCACGGCGCGCGCCGCCGCCAGCGAGCCGGTGGCCAGAGCTGAACCCTGCGGGTGGGACGAGAGCGCACCGACCGCCGCCTCGTCCCCCACCAGCGCCCGGGCCACCAACGGCGCGTCGCCGGGACGGATGGGCAGGGTGGCCGCGGCCAGCCCGGACAGGGCGGTCGGGGCCGGTGCGATCTCGATCAGCCTGCTTCCCCCGACGATGGCCTCGCGCAGGCGGAGGAAGAGGACGGGCAGCTCCTCGCGCAGGTCTCCCGCCAGCGTGATGAGGACCGGTGCGGCGCAGGCGTCGTCGATGGTGGCCCGGGGCAGGCCCAGGGCCAGATCGGCTGGCAGGCCGTCCCCCAGTTGGGCGTCGACCGAGTCGGTGCCGATGATGCCCTTGGCCAGCTTGGCCCAGGCATAGGCCGACTCGTTGGTCAGGCGCGCCCCACCGATCATGGCCACGGCGCTGGCGCCCCCGGCGTGGCGCGCCCCTTGCAGGCCCGCCGCGGCGACGGCCAGGGCCTCGCCCCAGCCCACCGACACCAGCTCACCCTCCACCCGGATCTGCGGCTCAATGAGGCGGCCATGCTCGAACAACCCCGTCTCGTGAGCCTCACCGAGGAACTGGCCCCGGGACGCACCGAGGCCGACCACCTGGGCTGCCGTGGCCGGTGCCACGTCGACCATGGCGTCGGCCAGGGCAGGCGGCAGGGGTCCGGCATCCACCTCGTCGCCGTTGACCGACTCGAAGGCGAACCGTCCCTTGTCACAGAGCCAGCCGTGGTTGACCGGGTCCGAATCGATGCCGAGCAGGCGGGTCAGCCGGTTGGACGACGACTGCACGGCCACCCGGCACCCGACCGAGCAGGCGGTGCAGGTGGACTCCACCTGGTCCAGGTCCCAGGGGCGGGCGGTGAAACGGTAAGGCGTGGCGGTCAGCGCCCCGACCGGGCAGATCTGCACCGTGTTGCCGCTGAAGTAGGAGGAGAACGGCTCGGTCGGGAAAGTGGACACCTCGACCTGCTCTCCCCGTCCGGCAAAGTCGATCTGGGCCTCGCCGGCCACCTCGGAGGCGAACCGGGTGCACCGCGCACATTGAATGCATCGCTCGCGGTCCAGCAGCACCAAGTCAGAGATGGCGATCGGCTTCTCGAAATGCCGCTTCTCCTCAATGAAGCGGCTCTCCCCTGGCCCGTAGGCCAGCGTCTGGTCCTGCAGCGGGCACTCGCCACCCTTGTCGCAGACGGGGCAGTCGAGCGGGTGGTTGGCCAGCAGGAACTCCAGCACACCGTCCTGGGCCTTCTTCACCTTGGCCGACGTGGTGTCGACCACCATGCCCTCGGCCACCGCGATGAAGCACGCCGGCTGCAGCGTGGCGCCGCGAGGGCTGTCCACCTCGACCAGGCACATGCGGCACATGCCGACCGGCTCCATCCGCGGGTGGTAGCAGAAGCGTGGGATGTAGGTCCCGGCCCGCTCGGCGGCGGCAATGAGCATCTCGCCCGGCTTGGCCGACACTGATCGACCATCGAGGTTGATGGAAATGCCACCGTTCTGACCGGTGGCGGCGTCAGTCAAAGGGGCACCCCCCGTCCTTGATGTGGACGAGGAACTCGTCGCGGAACATCCGGATGCCCGAGGCGATGGAGGAGGGGATGGAGGGCCCGAGCACGCAGATGGTCGTCTGCTCGGGCGGCCAGGCCACGCCGGGCGAGATGTTGTCGCACAGGTCCATGAGCAGGTCGAGATCCTCTTCGCGCCCGGCCCCGCTCTCAATGCGGTGCATGATCCGTTCCAACCAGCCCGATCCCTCCCGGCAGGGCGTGCACTGCCCGCAGGACTCCCGGGCGAAGAACTTGGTGATGCGCCAGGCGGCGCGCACCATGCAGGTGGCCGAGTCCATGACCACCACCGAGCCCGACCCGAGCATGGAGCCGGCCGCGGCGACTTCGTCCTGCCCGAGCGGCAGGTCGACCTGGTCCGGACCGAACCACGGCGCCGAGACCCCGCCGGGGATGAATGCCTTGAGGGTGCCCGAACCCCTGATCCCCCCGCCGAGCACCGGGGCGTACATGAGGTCCCGGAAGGTGTGCTTGACCATCTCGACCTCATAGGTGCCCGGGTTGCGCACGTGGCCGGCCAGGGCGAAGAGCCGGGTCCCGGTGGACCGTCCCTCCCCGAGGGCGGCGAAGGCAGCGCCGCCGTTGGTGACGATCCAGGGGATGTTGGCCATGGTCTCCACGTTGTTGACCACAGTGGGCTCCCCGTAGAGGCCGGTGACGGCTGGGAAGAACGGCGGCTTGATCCGAGGGAAGCCCCGCTTCCCCTCCAGCGATTCCAGCAGGGCCGTCTCCTCGCCGCAGATGTAGGCGCCNNTCGCCGCAGATGTAGGCACCGGCACCCGGGTGCACCACCACATCGAGCGAAAAGCCCGACCCGAAGATGTTCGCCCCCACCGCGCCATGGGCGTAGGCGTCGTTCACGGCCGACTGCATCCGCTCCAGGCCCAGCGCGAACTCACCGCGCAGGTAGATGAAGGCCTGGGTCACCTGCAGCGCGTAGGCCGAAATCAGCACCCCTTCGAGGATCTGGTGCGGGTCGCGCTCAATGAGCAGGTGGTCCTTGAAGGTGGCCGGCTCGCTTTCGTCACCGTTGATGACCAGGTAAGTGACCGGATTCTTGCGCAGCATCGACCACTTGCGCCCGGCCGGGAACCCGGCCCCGCCGCGGCCCAACAGGCTGGCCGCGTCGACCTCGGCCGCCACCGCCTCGGGTGTCATGGCGAGTGCCGTGCGCAGTCCGGCGTAGCCTCCGGTGGCCAGGTAGCGCTCCAGGGTGTGCGAGTCCTCGTACTCCAAGCGGGCGGTGACGATCTTGGGGGCGTCGGTGAGGGTCATCAGGCTCCCCCGCCCGCCGGAGCCGGTGCCCGCGCCGCCTGCGCCGCCTGCGCCTCGGCCATGGCACCCCGCTCGGCCGCCACGGCGGCACGGTCGGCCACCAGGCCCACCGTCCGCTGCACCCGCACCAGGGTGCCGTGCGCAGGGACCGTGTCGGACAGCTTCCCGGCGCGCAGGTCACCGAGCAGCCGGTCAAAGCTCTCCGCGCTCTGCGCACCGACGTAGCGGTGGTTCACCTGCACGCAGGGCGTGCGGTCGCAGTCGGCCAGGCACTCGGACTCCTCGAGGGTGAACACCCCGTCGGGGGTGGTCCCTCCGGCGCGCAGGCCCAGCGCCGACTCGGCATGCTCCAGCAGTTCCTGCGCCCCGCCGAGGAGGCAGGCGATGTTGGTGCAGACCGATACCACGTAGGTGCCGACGGGTTCGGTGTGCAGCATGTCGTAGAACGTGGCCGTGCCCTGAACCTCGGCTGCGGTGACCCCGACCAGCTCGGCGATCTCGCTCATGGCCTCCGGCCGCAGCCAGCCGTCCTGCTCCTGGGCCAGGTGACACAGGGGGATGAGGGCCGAACGGGGTTGGGGGTAGAGAGCCACCAGGGCCTTGGCCCGGGCCAGCCGGTCGGCCGCGAGATGCCTCACCGGTCGACCTCCCCCATCACGGGGTCCACCGAGCTGATCACGGCCACAGCGTCGGCCATCAGGCCACCGCGCAGCAGCACCGGCAACACCTGCAGGTTGACGAAGCTGGGCCCGCGGATGTGCATCCGGTAGGGCTTGGAGGTGCCGTCCGAGACCAGATAGCACCCCAGCTCACCGCGGGGTGACTCAATGGCCACGTACACCTCGCCCTCGGGCACCCGGAAGCCCTCGGTGAAGATCTTGAAGTGGTGGATGAGGGCTTCCATGCTCTCGTCAATGCGGGCCCGGGGGGGCGGGGTGACCTTGCGGTCCTGCACCCGGTAGTCGCCCGGCGGCATCATGTCGGCGATCTGGCGGATCATCTTGATCGATTCCCGAATTTCGTTGAGGCGCACCGAGTAGCGGTCGAAATTGTCGCCGTACGTGCCCACGATGACGTCGAAATCCAGCTTGTCGTAGGCCAGGTACGGCATGCTCCGCCGCAGGTCCCAGGGCACGCCGGTCGAGCGCAGGATGGGCCCGGTCACCGACAGGGCCAGCGCCTCCTCGGCCGACAGGTTGCCCACGGCCTCGGTGCGTTCCCGGAAGATGGGCTGCCCGGTGAGCAATTCGTCGTACTCGAAGGTGCGGGCCAGCACCGTGTCGCAGATGACCTCAATGTCGTCCAGCCACCCGTCGGGCAGGTCGGCCGCCACCCCACCGGGGCGGATGTAGTTGTGGTTCATGCGCACGCCGGTGGTCTTCTCGAAGAAGGTCAGCACCATCTCGCGCTCGCGGAACCCGTAGATCATCATGGAGGTCGATCCCAGGTCCATGCCGTTGGTGGCCATCCACATGAGGTGGGATGACACCCGGTTGAGCTCGGCCATCAGCATGCGGATCCACACCGCACGTGGTGGTACCTCCACGTCGAGCAGGGCCTCGGTGGCCAGCGAGAAGACCAGCTCGTTGTGCAGGGGAGCGAGATAGTCCATCCGCGTGACGTTCGTGCATCCCTGCACGTAGGTGAGCTCCTCCCCCGTCTTCTCCATGCCGGTATGCAAGTAGCCGATGACCGGCTTGGTCCGCAGCACGGTCTCGCCGTCGAGCTCGAGCATCAGGCGCAGCACTCCGTGTGTCGAGGGATGTTGCGGCCCCATGTTGATGATCATCGTCTGGTCGTCGCGCCGCTCAATGTCGATATCGCTCGGGTCGACATAGTTGCCCTCGGGCAGGCGGAGCACCGCACCCACCTCGCGGCGCAGGTCTGTGGCCGCGGTGGTGCCGCGGGGCAGCAGCTCCTGGGCGCCCTCGGAGGTCTCGGCGATCAGCGCTTTCTCCTCGGCGTGGCGGCGCTTGTCGGCGTCGCTGATCTCGTCCTCGCGCTCGCTCATCGCGGTCCCGGCGCTTCCTTGAACTGCACCGGCACCCGGCCCACCCCGTAGTCCTTGCGCAGCGGGTGGCCTTCCCATTCCTCGGGCATGAGGATGCGGGTCAGGTCGGGGTGCCCCGCGAAGATGATCCCCACCATGTCGAAGGCTTCACGCTCCATGGCGTCGGTCCCCGGGTAGATGTCGACCAGGCTGTCGACCACCGGGTCCGCCTCGGGCACCTGCACCCGGATGCGCACCCGCTGGCGCATGCTGAGCGAGAGCAGGTTCACCACCACCTCGAAGCGCTGCGCCTGCACGCCGTCGGGCAGCGTCCGCCCCGGATGCGTCAGGTAGTCGACCGCGCACAGGTCGGCGCACGACTCGAAGCCGGCGTCGCGGAAGGCGGCCACCATGCGCAGGTACGTGTCGCGCTGCGGGAAGGCCAACTGGTCGACCAGCCGGTCGGGCAGCCGCGGCACCTCGGGCAGGATGTCGGCCGACGCCGACGCCACAGGCGGGCTGAGGGCGCTCACCGCGGTGTGGACACTCGTACGGCGTCGGGCACCGTGGGCACCCAGCCACCCGTCGCCTGTTCCCCGGCGGGGACGCTGCTGCCGCGGCGGCGGGTGATCTCTCCGGTACGGATCTTCTCGTGCAGGGTCAAGATGGCGTGCAGGAGCGTCTCGGGTGAGGGCGGGCAACCGGGTGCGTACACGTCGACGGGCACGATCTGGTCCACACCCTGGACGATGGCGTAGTTGTTGAACATCCCGCCCGTGCTGGCGCAGACCCCCATGGAGATGACCCACTTGGGCTCCATCATCTGGTCGTAGACCTGCCGCAGCACGGGGGCCATCTTTTGGGAGACCCGCCCGGCCACCACCATGAGGTCGGCCTGGCGCGGCGAGGCCCGGAAGACCTCCATGCCCAAGCGGCTGATGTCGTAGTCGGCCGCGCCGACCGACATCATCTCAATGGCGCAGCAGGCCAGCCCGAACGTGGCTGGCCACACGCTGTTCCGGCGTGCCCACTTGACCAGGTCCTCAATCCGCCCGGTCAGGAAGTTGTGCTGCAGATCCTCGAACCCCACGGTTCAGGCCGCCTCGCCCGGCTCCGGACGAGCCGCACTGATTCGGGAGATGGTCGAATCCGACGTGCGGGCGGGCAGTCCGGACTGGAGCGTCTTGGGCGGGCCCCAGGTCAGGGCGCCGTTGGAGATGAGATAGAGGAACGAGACGAAGACCACGGCCGCGAAGACGATGACCTCGATCAGACCGAACGTGGCGATCTGATGGAACACGACCGCCCATGGATACAGGAACACGATTTCAATGTCGAAAATGATGAAAATCATCGAGACCAGGTAGAAACGCACGGGGAAGCGCTGGGGTGGCTCCCGGTTGGGGACGATCCCGCACTCGTAGGGCGAGAGCTTGGCGGCCGACGGCTTCTTTCTCGGCGCCAGGATGGCCGACGAGACGAGCGAGAACACAGTGAAGCCCAGGCCGAGCAGCCCAAGGAGCAGGATTGGGAGGTACTGGTCCATGGTGGTCTGTTTCTACCATGCGACCCTTTCCCCAGGCACATCCGCCACGCTGGTCGGAGGCACCCGGGGTGGACCTACGATGCTCTGGTGACGCCGCGCCAAGAGACCCCTCCGCCGGGCACCCAGTCCGACCAGACACCCAAGCGGACCCGGGCCCCCAGGACGTCAGCCTCCGCCACGCCTGCCGCCGCCAAGACACCGGCCAAAACGGTCGCCAAGGCTGCGAAAGCTCCCGCCAAAGCCCCGGCCCGCCGGTCGCGCCCCGCACCCGCCAAGGTGCACGACGTGGTGGTCATCGGCGGTGGACCGGCCGGTTCGTCCTGCGCCTACTGGCTGGCCGATGCCGGGTGGGACGTGGTCGTGGTGGAGAAGAAGCACTTCCCCCGGGTCAAGACGTGCGGCGATGGGCTCACCCCCCGGGCCGTGCGCCAACTGGCCGACATGGGTCTCGAAGACGCCCTGGCCGGGTCCCACAAATACAGTGGACTGCGCGCCTACGGCTTCGGCCAGTCCATTGAGATGCAGTGGCCGGAACACCCGAACTTCCCGAGCTACGGCTACACCATCACCCGGCACGACCTCGATGGCCTGGTGGCCGAGCGTGCGGTCAAGGCCGGGGCCACCCTCCTGGCCGGGACCGAGGTTGTGGCACCGGACCTGGACACGGCGGCGGCACCGTCGGCGACCCTGCCCTGCCTTTCCGGCGTCACCGTCAAGGACAAGGACATGGCGCCCGGCACCACGCGGCAGATCAAGGCCCGCTATGTGGTGGTGGCCGATGGCGCCAACTCCCGCCTGGGGCGCACGCTGGGCACCAATCGCCGCCGCGACCTCCCCCTGGGCATGGCCCTACGCGGCTACTACACCTCGGACCGTCACGACGACCAGTTCATTGAGTCCCACCTCGATATTCGCGATGGCGCAGGCAACATGGTCCCGGGCTACGGCTGGATCTTCCCCATGGGCGATGGCCGGGTCAATGTGGGCGTCGGCCTCCTCGCCACTGACCGCCGATGGAAGGGCGTCAACACCACGCACCTCATGGACGCCTTCGTGAACTGGGCGCCCGAGTCCTGGGGCCTGCGTCCCGAGACCTGTCTCGGCCCGCCCACCGGGGGCAAACTCCCCATGGGGCTGTCGGTGGGACCACGGGCTGGCGGCAACGTCATCGTGGTCGGCGACGCCGCCGGCGCCATCAACCCGTTCAACGGTGAGGGCATCGCCTACGGGTATGAGACCGGCCGCCTGGCCGCCGCCGCCCTGGGACAGGCACTCGCCGGCGAGGGTGCCGCCGCCCTGATCGGCTACGACCGGCAACTGGCGGCCGCCTACGGCCCGTATTTCAAGGTCGCCCGCGCCTTCGTCCACATGATCTCCAATCCCGAGGCCATGAAGGTGTGCGTCGGCCTCGGCATGCGCTCGGAATTCCTCATGTCCCAGTTGCTACGGATCATGGCCAACCTCATGCGACCCGATGCGGCGGGCCCGGCCGAAATCGGCTTCCGGGCCATGGAGTTGATCTCGCGCCTCCTGCCCGACAACTCCACAGTTCGCCAGTTCTCCGCCGCCTGAGGGCATCAGGCGAAGAGGAGAACCTTCCCGGCGGCCACGCTGCGCAACCAGGCCGCAAAGGCCCCATCGAAGCCCTCGGCCAGCCGCGCCCCGGCCAGGACGCGTATCCAGGAGTCACAGGTCTCGTCGTCGATCCCGTGACCGGCCATGCCCAATCGCCGCACCTCCTCCATGAATGTCTTGATCGGAGGATCGATCCACTGGCCGCACAACACCAGCGTGCGGGCCAGGTCCGCCGCCGGCGGTCCGCTGGCCACGCCGAGCCAGTCGATTACCACCCACTCGTCCCCACTGACCATGACGTTGTTGGGGTGGAAGTCGAAGTGGCACACGCCGCGCCGGCCATCATCGAGCGTGGCCAGATCGTCGGTGAGTTGGCGCACCACACCCGGCGCCAACCCACTCCGGGCCAACTCCCCGCCCAGGCGGCTCACCAGGTCGGGCAGTCCTTCGATCTCGGTGTCATTGATCGACATCTGCAGATCGACAAACCGGGCGGCCAGCGGGGCCACGGCGGCGGCGTCCGCTTCCGACAGGTCCCCCATCAGCTCCCGTCCGTCGATCCGGTCGAGGATCATCCCGCACCGATCGTCAATGGTCACTACGCCGTGGGACCTGGCCACGGGCAGGCCGGCGTCGGCGGCCTTCGTGATGACTTCTGACTCAAAGGCCGAAACGCCGCTCCACTCGGGCCGATCGAGCTTGACCACCCGACCCTGGTCGTAGGCGAACACCTCCGCCATGCGCCCTTGTGCCAGACGTTCCACCAGGAGCAAGCGTATCGGCGACGTGCCTATCCATCGGTCGCTCCCTAGTCTGGGGCCTTGACCCGAATCATGGCAAGGCCAGAGCGGCCGCGGTGGAGCCTCATCCTCATTCTGATATTCCTGGGTATGTCCTCCCCGAATACCCGGCCCGTGGCAGCCGCTTCGGTCTCCTCAACGTCCGATCACGCCATCGCCCTGGTGCGTACTCCTGACGGAGGCGGGTACTGGGTGGTGACGGCCGAAGGAAATGTCTTCACTTTCGGGGACGCGCAGTCCTTCGGGTCAATGAGCGGACACGCTCTCAATGCCCCAATCGTCGGCATGGCAGCGACCTCCACCGGCGGGGGCTACTGGTTGGTGGCTTCCGACGGCGGCGTCTTCAG
>PNAT01000034.1 GCA_003169675.1 Acidimicrobiaceae bacterium | reverse complement strand
GTCGCGCTCCCGGCCGACTGTGGCGTCGCACTTCCGGCCGACTGTGGCGTCGCGCTTCCGGCACTCTGGATCCCTGTTCCCGTCGCAGCTTCCGTGGCACCTGAACCGAGAACGTGCACGGCCAATTCCGTCCCGACAACTGCGCCGCCGGCCGCCAAAGCGGCCGCCCGCCAAGCGGTCAGAGTGTGGGTGACATTTTGTGCCTCGTTGCGGACGGCCGGGTCAACCGTGGTTGACCCGTAGACGTCTTGAAGAGTTCGAGTGTATTCGTCGATCTCGGAAATTACCGAGTTTGCCGACTGGGGATTCTGATTGGCACGCAGATGCTCGAGGAAAGCCCGAGCCCGCTCGACCAGTTCACTACCCTCACCAGGTGCCACCGGAACCTCCTGTTCGTGGCCTTCGTTTCGTTCCTGCTTGTGGCTCTCAGTGCTTCAATAACGATGACCTTGATAGCACCAGGACCTGAAGGCGGCAACGGAGACTCGAAGCTTCAACCACTCAATGTCAGCGACGGCGAGAAATTCAAGCGACAAGTGTCAGACGGCGAACTTCGCCAGATCGCCCAATTGCACCCATTCCAAGGTCGAGGCGTGAGTGGCCTCCAGGACCACGGGCGGGGCCATGTCTGCCTCAAAGGCCTCCTGCCAACGAGCAGCACATAAGCACCACTGGTCACCGGGCACCAAACCTGCGAATCCGAATTCGGGATGTGGCGTTGAAAGATCATTGCCAACCGACGCCGAGAATGCCAGAAATTCTTCATTGACTCGGGTGCAAACCGTGTGCACTCCCACATCCTCGGCCCCGGTATTGCAACAGCCATCCCGATAGAATCCTGTGACTGGGTCAAAGTTGCAGGGTTGGAGTTCTCCACCGAGGACGTTTTGGGCCATGGGACATTTGAACACGAATGGCCCTCACTCATCCGCGCTGAACGCCGGTCCCTGGTAACGATCGAGCCAGGCAAACGAACCGACCGGATCCCGCTTCAAGCGACGGGGTGCCGCGATGGGGCGGCCAAGTGCTACCAATGAAGCGACGGCAACATTCTCGGGAATGCCGAATAGCGCTCGCACGTCATCTTCCCTCCGTACCGGCATTGTGGTCATTACGCCTCCCAGCCCCTCGGCCCGGGCGGCCAGGAGTAGGCTCCAAATGAAGGGGTAGATGGACGCCCCGCCGGCCAAAGTGTATCGAGGGAGATCGCGGTCGACGGCCGCCAAGGCGGAGAGGTCGGCCAGGATGAGCAAAAGGGCGGGGGCCTGGTGCAGTGACTCAGCGAATCCCGGCTCGGGTGCGGCCGCCGCCAGTTCGGCAAATTCGTGAGCACGGGTAATTGCCACTGCTTCGGCATCACGGTCGGTGAACGGAGCCCAGGGCACCAGTCCCGAGGCGACCATGGCCAGGTATTCGTACCATCCGGTGAGATAAATATCCCGTAACGCCTCACGGGCCTCAGGGTCCTTGACCACGATCACGCGCCAGCCTTGACGGTTGCCGCCGCTGGGAGCGAAGCGGGCTGTGTCGAGGAGGCGGTGAAGCACTTCGTCACTCACTACACCTGGGTGGAAATTGCGCGCGGCACCGGTGGTCCGTAATGCGTCGATAAGGTCCATGGACGAACGGTAGTGGCTGGCCGGTCATGCCCAACGGCCGGCCGTGGCCAGACCGAGGATGCCGGAACGGGCAAGGTGGTGCGGTACCTGATGTCAGGATTGAGGCCGTGAGAACGCGGCGCCCCATGAAAACGATTGAATTCACGCCGCCCGACGTTGAGGCCGTCGCGGATTTCCTGCAGCACCTGAACGGTGCCGGCCAAGGCTGGATCAACCTCATGCCCGGAGTGGAGCTGGACGAGGAGCGCACGGTCGCGCCGTCGGGGCTGTTCGGTCTCTTCGGCAACCGACAACCTCCCGTGACCATGTGCACCCTTATGCCACCCCGAAGGGAGCGACAAGCCATTGAGGGGACCACCGTGGGGATGCTGCACCCGACGGGGGCGAAGGCGGTGGCCAGGTTGGCCGAGGCGGGCGTCACCTGGCCGTCAGGGTGGTTGGTGCGCCAGGACCATGCTCGCCGAGGCCTGGTGGTGCGGACTCCACCCGATGCCCTAGGTCTCGAAGTCATTCGATGGTCTGTCCAAGCCGGCACCGCCCTCTGCCGTGAGGAGATGACGGGCCGATGGCAGGCGGTGGTCTACCTTCCTCAGAGTGCCGGCGGGACAATTGCGTGAAGAAGCGGAACTGAAAGAAGGGCTGAGGCGTTGGATCTCAGCCCACCCCGATTTGGTGCCCGCAGCTGACTCGGACGGACCGCCACTGGAAATCACTTCGCTATCGCATGCCCAAGGGGGCATGGCCAACGAAACGTTACTGGTTGAATTTCTCGGCGAGCACCCCGGGATAGTGGTGCGACTGCCGCCATTGATTCCTACATTCGAAACCTACAACTTGCGGTCCCAAGCCCTAGTGCAGAACGCGGTTGCGGTGGCCGGGCTTCCCGCGCCGTCTCCAACCGTTGCGGTCACCGACACCGAGTGGATCGGTTGCCCATTTCTGGTCATGCCCAGGGTGAGTGGAACCATTCCCGGCCCAGCGCCGCTCTTCGACCCTTGGATCACCGGCGCCAGTCTCCCGGACCAGCGAAAGGTGCATGACGGCCTGATCGACACCCTGGTGGCCGTGCACGCGGTGGACTGGATGGCCCACAATTTAGGACCGGTGCTACCCGGACCGTCCCTGGCTGAAACTCTGCAGTACTGGACGGACTACGTACGATGGGCCGGTGAAGGGGATCCGCTGCCCGAGCTGAGCACGGCACTCGACTGGTGTCGCCGCCACAGGCCGGCGGAGAGTGACGCAGCTGAAGGGGAGCCAGTCCTGCTCTGGGGCGATGCCCGTTTGGGCAATCTGGTCTTCGATGACCACCGCGAGGTCCATGCGATCTTGGACTGGGACCTGGCCGCCATCGGTCCCCGAGAAATGGATCTGGGTTGGTACTTCGGTCTGGAATTCATGATGGAAGAGCTTTTCGGGCACCGCGTCCCGGGCTTTCCCGGGAGAAGTGAGGGGTTGGCGCGCTACGAGGCACTGAGCGGGCACACGGTGACCCATCTGGGGTGGCATGAGGTTTTCGCTCTGGCACGGGGACTGGCCCTCAATGACCGGATCCAGCGGATAGCGGGTAGCACTCGGCGGTCCGACAACCCGATGGGGGGAGTCCTGCTGGCCCGGATGAAGGCGGTCGAGAACAGGGACTCCTAGGGATAGAAGGGAATCGGGAGGGGATGCACGACGCCGATGAGGACGATGATGGTCAGCGCCCCCTGCGCCACGGCCATGAATCCGGCGACGGCTCCTTCCCAGGCCGGTTTCAATTTCCAGGAGAAGGCCACGAAGAAGGGAAATGCGGCCATGGTGTAACGCAAGATGCTGTTGGGGAAGAACGGACTGAAGGCCGTGAGCACGGTCCCGATCGTGAAGATCCACCAGAAGAGGGGCATCACTGAACCGGTACGGTGCATCCGGATCAGGAGAGCCATGCCCAGGTAAGCGAAGAACAGAGCGCTCACCGTCAATACTTCCTGGGGGGCGGTGAAGCTGTGGCTGCCGTTCAGGATGAGGTCGCGCAGCGAATAGAGGGCCGATTCGAACCAGATGAAGTGGGCGCCTTGCCAGTACTTTTCGGCTGCCATGAAGGCAAACGGGGTGCCAACCATGGTCCAGGAATAGGCCATGAAAGCCATCAGGCCCAGAGGCGATATGGCGGCGGCAATGAGCGGGCGAACCTGGCGCTCCCTCCAGATCACTGGGACGGCGGCCACAACGACGCAAAGAATCAGAAAGACGCCAAAATTCCGAGTCAAGCTGGCCAGGACGGCGAAAAGGGCGGCCGTGATCCACAAGCGGCGCGTGAGCGCGAAAAGGCACGCCGCTGCGGCCGTCAAGAAGAGGCCTTCGGTGTAGGCCATCGACAACACGTAGGCGGCCGGGAAGAAGACGTAGAGGAGAACGGAACGATCAGCAATGACGGAGCCGAACACTTCGCGCACGGCAAGCCAGATGGCGATAGCTGAGGTCAGCCCGAAAAGGAACGCGGCGGCCACGGCGGCATCGGGGTAACTGAGGCCGGTGACGGTCGCCACTCCTCTGATCACTGCGGGCAGAGCCGGGAAGAAGGCCCAGCGGCTGCCGTCGCCCTCGTTGAACAATCGATGGGGATAGCCGAGGTGGGCGATCATGAGGTACCACCGGCCATCCCAAATGGAACCCAAAGTGCTGATCGGGTGCAGCTTCGGGAAGAGCCATTTTGCTACCAGTGCAGCAAAGAACACCGCGATCCGAGAGAGTAGGTAGTAGCCGCACGGCCGAAGGAGAGGGGCTAAGCGGTTGGGGCCCTCCGACAACGCAGTGATGCCACCAATTGCCGACAGCGGTCGTTCAATGACTTCCGGGTCGAACTCCCGCGCCAATGCGGCCTTCCACTCTTCGGACGAAGGTGGCGAAATCAGGTCATCCCGCAAAATTGCCGATGACCTTGGTTTCGCTCGGGGTCACCGGTCGAAAGACCCAGGCCCGCAACACGGAGAAGCGCAGCACGGCGGCGACTGCGTTGGCGATGGTCACCGCGATCAGATCGAGTCCGGGGGAGGGACCCGCCAGGGCGTCGAAGGCGAGGATGGACAAGGTTGTGAGGACAAGGCTGACGCCGAAGAGACCAGTGGCGACGGCCACGAAACGGGGCCGTTGGGGTGCCTCGTGCGGTGCATTGTGCAGTTTCTTGGACAGCGTTCGGTGCACGGTGGTGTTGACCAATGTGCAAAACGCCAGCGCGAGTGTGTTGGAGGCGAAGGGGCCGACCACGGGCCGTCCAAGGGCGAAGAGAAACAGGTAACTCAATGTGCTGAGGATNNATTCCTACACCGGCGAAGGACAGCAATTGGTCAGCTGTGACCTGCTCGAACTCGCTGGCAGATGTGCGGGTCAGTCGCTGGGCCCGCTTTCGGCACTGCCGGTGGGAGATACGCAAGATACCTTTCAGGTCGTCGGCTGCGGTGGACAGTATGTGGACGCGGGAGTCCGGATCGTCGACCCAATCGACGGGAATTTCGCTTGTCCGAAGGCCAAGGCGTTCGGCGGCGACCAAGAGTTCGGTGTCGAAGAACCAGCCGTCATCTTCAACGATGGGGAGAAGTTGAAGTGCGCTTTCCCGGCGGAGTGCCTTGAAGCCGCATTGGGCGTCGCTGATCCGGCTATGCAGGGAAATCTTGAGCAAGAAGTTGTATGTCCGTGAGATGAGTTCTCGCTTCGGACCTCGCACGACGCGAGCTCCCCGGGCGAGGCGAGTGCCAACGGCCACATCGCTTTGTCCTGACAACAGCGGTGCCACCAGCGGGAGCAGGGCCGTGAGTGACGTCGAGAGGTCGACGTCCATGTACGCGACCACGTGGGCAGAGCTGCTGGACCAGGCCGTGCGCAAGGCGTAGCCGCGCCCCTGGCGGGGGAGAGTCAGGGCGGCAACGCCGCGGACGGTGTCCGCCAACTCGACCGCCACCGCTGCGGTTCCGTCGGTGCTGCCATTGTCGACGATGGTCACCAGCGTCGCGAATGGAAATGAATGGTCGAGGAACTCGCGCAGGGTGCCTATGCGATCGGCGAGCTGCGCGGCTTCGTTGAAGACCGGAATGACGATCTCCACATCAATGGCGCTCTCACGCCGGTCGGGGTGATGGGAAGAAGCAGGGCGGACCGACCTCAGATGGCGTGACGCAGCCGTCGACTTCCGCACCGCGATTTCCATTCGACTTCCCCCAGTGTCTCGAACGGATGAAGTGTCAGCTGGCAGCGCTCACCCTTCCCGCTCCATGACCAGCATAGGAGGGGAGGAGCCGGTGTCCCCAGGGCCAAAAGGACCAAATGGCCTGACGTCGCCTGCGGCATTCCCACGGATGCGAGGACGAAGGGTGCCTGTGCGCCAACCCTCGCGGGCCGGGAGTCCCACAATCCGGATCTGCCAGGGGGACGAGGTCAACCAGCCCCGTAAATGGACTTGTACTCCAAGTAGGCATCCAGTCCGACCGGCCCGTACTCCCGTCCGATCCCGCTCTCCTTGTAGCCCCCGAACGGCGACCAAAGATCTGGAGCGAAGCCGTTGATGCCGACCATGCCGGTCCGCATCCGATTGGCGATCGCCCGTCCGTGCGCCCGGTCCTTGGTCCAGACCGAACCGGCGAGACCGAAGGGAGAATCGTTGGCGATGCGGACGGCATCGTCCTCGTCGTCATACGGGATGACACAGACGACCGGGCCGAAGATCTCTTCACGAGCTACCGGCATGGAATTGTCCACGTCCGCCAAGAGGGTGGGTGAGACATACCATCCTGCGCCAACTTCACCTGGCCGCTCTGGGCCCCCCACCACGGTGCGGGCGCCGTCGGCGGCCGCTCCCTCGATATAGGCCACCACGCGCTTCTGCTGGCGCTGGGCCACCAGTGGTCCGATATATGTCGAGGGATCACCAGGGTCGCCGACGACGATCCCCTGGACCATGGCCGCCAAGGCGTCGACAGTGTCGGCGTAGCGACTGCGGGGAGCGAGGACACGGGTCTGGGCCACGCAGGCCTGCCCGTTGTTGAGGAGCGAAGCGAACTTCAGACCGTCTGCCGTGCGGACCAAGTCGGCATCCTCGAGGATGATGGCGGCGGACTTGCCACCCAGTTCCAGACTGCATCGGGCCAAGCGCTCCCCGCAGAGCCCAGCTATCCGACGGCCAACCGCGCTGCTACCGGTGAAGGCGATCTTGTCGACGTCGCGGTGGCGGACAAGGTGCTCTCCCGCCGAACGGCCGCCGACCAGAATGCTCACCACTCCTGGAGGGAGATCGGCTTGAGCGACGATCTCAGCCAGAAGAAGTGCATCGAGCGGCGATTCGGGTGCCGCCTTGATCACAATGGTGCAACCGGCGAGAAGTGCGGGAGCCAATTTGGGCATGATGACAAGCTGCGGCACATTCCATGGCGTGATGGCGCCGACCACCCCGACCGGCTCGCGGCGAACGAGCGCCCCGGCGTTGTGGCCGCTGCCCTCAACCTCCCACTCGAAAGAGCGGGCCGCATCAATGAAGGTCGACAGCATGGCGGCTCCGCCTGGCCCCTGGGCTAACTCAGCGAACCAGCGCGGTGATCCCATTTCGGCAATCACCACTTCGGTCATTTCTGCGGTGCGCTTGGAATAGGCACCGAGGAGGCGGTCCACGGCATCGATCCTGTCCTCGGGTGGCAGATTGGGCCATGGGGAGGTATCGAACGTATGGCGGGCCAGAGCGACCGCACGGTCGATGTCGGCCGGTACCGCACCGGGGGTCGAGCCAATTTCCAAGCCCGTATGGGGCGAAACGACCGGTACCCGCTCGGCACCGGCAGAGGGTTCCCAGCGGCCACCAAAGAAGAGGGAGTCGTATTCGGTCCGCACCGCAGTCACCTCGGTCCTTGTGTTCGGCGTGATGGTGCACAGTACGCTCGCGTGATGATGGTGGACCAGGTGATTGACCCACGGGAAGCCGACTTCTTCACCAGGAGCGACTACCACGATGTGCTGGCCGTCTTGAGAGCCGAGGCACCGGTCCACGAGTGGACGCCCGGATTTTGGACAGTGGCCCGTTACGAGGACATCCGGGACCTCAGCCGCGATCCGGCTCACTTCTGCTCCGGGCAAGGTGCGCTGGTCAACGATCAAATCCGGGAGAGCGGAACGTTGGCGGTGGCGCGCTCCATCCTCCATATGGACCCCCCAGAGCACTCTGCCTTTCGCAGCATCCTCAACAGGCGTTTCACCCCACGGGCCCTGGCCAGCCTGACCGACTCAATCCGGCTGAGCGCAGTGGCGGCACTCGATGCCGTCCCCGTGGACACCGAGATTGACTTCGTGGAGGAACTGGCTGCGCCATTTCCATTGACGGTGATCGCCGAATTGCTGGGCGTTTCTGAGGCGGATCGCAGTGATTTCCGCCGATGGTCCGACGCCGCCATTGAGTCGCCCGACCTCCCACCGGAGCGGAACTTGGCCTCCCTCGGGGAGCTGGCCAGATTCATCACCGAACACATCAGGGTCAAGCGGGCAGATCCGGGGCAGGACCTCGTCTCAGTCCTCGTCGAGAGCGAGGTCAATGGTTGCCCACTGAGCAAAGAGGAGCTGTTCATGTTCCTCCTCACCCTCTTGGTCGCCGGTAACGAAACGACCCGGACCTTGCTATCGGGTACGGCCATCGCGCTGGCTGAACATCCGGAAGAGCGCTCCCTCCTGGCGGCTGATCCCGACCTGCTTCCGGGCGCGGTCGAAGAGTGCCTCCGCTGGGTGACTCCGGTCCAGGCGTTCTGCCGGACCGCAACCGGAGACACCGTGGTGGGCGGAGTACCTATTCGCCAGGGGGATTATCTCTGCATGCTCTATGCGTCGGGCAACCGCGATGAGCGGATCTTCGGTGAGGACGCAGCGCAGTTCCGGGTCCGACGCGCTTCCAATCCAATGCACCTGGCTTTTGGCTTTGGCGAGCACGTGTGTCTGGGTGCCAGCCTGGCCCGCATGGAGAGCCGGATCTTCATTGAGGAGTTTCTGGCCCGTTTTCCGAATTATGCGGTGACCGGACCGGCAGAACGGGTGGCGTCCACCACGGTGGCCGGAATCCGTTCGTTGCCGGTCGTTCTCACTCCCTGATTGACCGCAGGGGAAGATCGTGCCGATGTGCCCGCCGGCGTCAATCACATGCTCCCGAAATCCCTCGCCAAAGAGCTGACCCCGGAGCGAATGGACAGGTAAGAGTAGGGACATGGCTCCACACCGCAATGTGCTGTTCATCACTCTCGACCAGTGGCGGGGCGACTGTCTCTCCGCGCTGGGCCATCCCGTGGTGCAGACGTCAGCGTTGGACGCCTTGGCAAAGGGGGGGCGTGCTCTTTACCAATCACTGGGCCAATGCGGCTCCTTGTGGCCCACCCCCGGCCTGCCTCTACACGGGCACCTATCAACACCGGAATCGCTCGATCCTCAATGGCACTCCACTCGATTCCCGGTTCACCAATGTTGCCCTGCTGGCCCGTGAGATGGGAGACGACCCGGTTCTCTTCGGCTACACCGATACCTCGGTGGACCCGAGAACGGTGCCCCCTGGCGATTCACGTCTCTTCACCTACGAAGGGATCCTCCCCGGCTTCCGCGTGGTCATGGAGGACTCGTGGGAGTACGGAAGCCCCGTGGAAGCCAACGTCAGGGGGTGTCCCCGAACGGCTTGTGAGGGCAGCGACACTGACTGTTCTCAAGACCAATCTGGCATGAACCGCGTTTGAGCGAGCCACACCGATGAGTTTTGGAGTGCCGAGCCGTCCAATCATCGAGCAGTGAGTTCCTAGGTGGTTGGTGTCTTTCTCGTGATCACGCACCGTTAACCCGGTGAGGTTCGATTCGCGAACTAGACCGAGTTCTGGGAGAATTACAACGCTGTAGTTGTCGACCCGGAGGGACCAATGACACTCGGTAAGGCCGACAAGCAGGGCGACTTGCTCGACGACGTGACGAGGTTCTGCGACGAGACGCTCGA
>PNAT01000056.1 GCA_003169675.1 Acidimicrobiaceae bacterium | reverse complement strand
CCGGCGTTGTTCACCACGACGTGAAGGTCACCGAAGGTCGACGTGGCCAGGTCGACGATGGCCTTGGCCTCGTCGAACGACGTGACGCTGTCGGTGCTGGCCACGGCTTGCCCTCCGGCGGCCACGATTTCGTCGACGACCGATTGAGCCGCCGAGACATCTGCCCCGGAGCCGTCGATGGCCCCACCGAGATCGTTGACGACCACCTTGGCACCCAGCGACGCGAAGAGAAGGGCGTGCTCGCGGCCGATGCCGCGGCCACCTCCCGTGATGATGGCCACTCTGTCTTGCAACATGGTTCAGCTTTCCTTTCGGTACATGGTCACAACGGCGGCGCCGCCCAGACCAAGATTGTGTTGGAGGGCGACGGTGGCCCCGTCGACCTGTCGGGCCTCGGCTGCTCCCCGGAGTTGCCATGTGAGCTCGGAACATTGGGCCAAGCCCGTGGCACCGAGTGGATGCCCCTTGGAGATCAGGCCACCTGAGGGATTGACCACGACCTGGCCACCATAGGTGACGGCACCCGAATCGATCAGATCGCCGGCCTTTCCTTCCCCGCACAGTCCCAATGCTTCGTATGTGATCAGTTCATTGGCACTGAAGCAGTCATGGAGCTCAATGACATCGACCTCCTCGGGTCCCAGGCCCGACTCCTGGTAGACCGCCTGCGCGGCGGCCCTCGTCATGTCGAATCCGACCAGGCTCATGTCAGAGCCCGAAAAGGTGGACTCGAAGTCAGTCGTCATGGCCTGACCCACGATCTCGACGGCCTGCGCCTCCAGGCCGTGCTCCTTGACGAAGCGCTCGCTGGCCAGGACGGCCGCGGCGCCGCCGTCGGAGGTCGGGCAGCACTGCAGCTTGGTCAAGGGGTCATGGATCATCGGTGCGTTGAGGATGTCCTCAAGTGAGTACTCATCCTGGAACTGGCTATAGGGGTTGTTCACGGAGTGACGATGATTCTTCTCCCCGATGCGGGCGAATGACTCGGCCTTGACGCCATAGCGCTCCATGTACTCGCGCCCGGCATTGCCGAACATCTGGGCCGCCGGGGGGCCGCCTGCGAAGCCCCGACGCTCGTTCATGTCGATGAAGTGCTTGTCGAGCGGCATGGTGCGATCGGTGTACTTCACACCGAGACTCCCCTTCTCCATCTTCTCGAAGCCCAGCGCCAGCACACAGTCGGAGATGCCTCCCTGAATGAACATACGACCGAGGTACAGGGCGGAGCTGCCCGTCGAGCAGTTGTTATTCACATTGATGGCAGGTATCCCCGAGAGCCCGAGCTCGTAGAGGGCACGCTGCCCCGTGGTGGAATCGCCATAGCAATAGCCCACGAAAGCCTGCTCCACCAGCTCATAGGCCAGGCCGGCATCGGCCAGGGCCTTCTGGCCGGCCTGGCGGCCCATATCGGGGTAGTCCCAGTCCACCGAACCCGGCTTCTCGAACTTGGTCATTCCCACGCCGATGACGAACGTGCGCTCTGACATTCAACATCCCCTCTGTTTCCGCCCATTCACCCGCAAGGGTCTTTGGGCCATGTAGGAAGCGAGCGTTTACCAGATTGACGCGCTGTGTCAAGCCGTGACCTCATGCAAGCGACGTTCCAAATACCTCCGTTCGGGGTCGGTGGCCACCAACGCGAGGGCTTCTCGATAGGCGTCTGCAGCCTCGGCGGTTCGATTGAGACGGCGAAGCAGGTCAGCCCGGGCCGCGGGGAGCAGGTAGTAACCGCTCAACTCACGGGCATGGTCGAGTTGATCCATGAGCGCCAGTCCAGCCTCGGGGCCTTCGGCCATCGACACGGCAGCGGCTCGATTCAGCTCGACAATCGATGATGGTGCCATGGCGGCCAGCTTGCCATAGAGCGCGGCAATTTCCCGCCAATCGGTGCCTTCGGGATCGCTTGGCTCGGCGTGACAGGCCGCGATGGCGGCTTGCACTTGGAACGGTCCAGGTCGGCGCAGGCGGAGGGCAGCTTCGAGGACGGATGTTCCCTCCTTGATCGCGTCTCTGTCCCATTTCGTCCGGTCCTGTGCTTCCAGGAGGACCAGGTCACCGTGGGCGTCCACCCGCGCCCCGCGCCGAGCATCATGGAGGAGCATCAAGGCCAGGAGCCCCATTGCCTCGGACTCGTCGGGCATGAGGACGCAGAGGGTGCGCGCCAACCGTATGGCTTCGACCGTCAATCCCTGCCGCAACAGGTCGGCACCGGCGCTGGCCGAATATCCCTCGTTGAAGAGGAGATAGAGGACCGACAGGACGGCCCCGGTCCGTTCCACCAGCTGGTGGGCCGGTGGAACCCGGAAGGGAATTCCGGCGTGGCGTATCTTCTTCTGGGCCCGGACCAGGCGTTGGGCCATCGTCGGTTCGGTCACAAGGAATGCCCGCGCAATCTCGGTGGTGGACATCCCGGTGAGCGTGCGCAGGGTCAGCGCAACCTGAGCTTCGAGGGACAAGGCCGGGTGGCAGCAGGTGAACATCAGGCGGAGCCGATCGTCGGGCACTCCGTCATCGGGCTCTCGCTCGGGTTGGGCTTCGTCAGCGACCGGCATGGCCGCCACCTCCTGCAGCTTGGCAACGCCAACCTTCGTGCGCCGCAGCCGGTCCACGGCAAGATTGCGCGCCACCGTGGTGAGCCAGGCGCCGGGATTGCGCGGGACGCCGTCGCGCACCCAGCGCTCCAGGGCAATCGCGAAGGCGTCCTGCGCAGACTCTTCGGCAACCTCCCAATCCCCGGTGAGGCGGATCAATGTGGCGACGACCCGACCCCATTCAGCCCGGAACGCGTCATGGAGTGCCGATGCGACGTCCTGCCTTACATCTCCCAGATCGGTCTCACTTCTATCGATCCGAGGCGCGCTCCCGGAATTTTGGCGGCGACCTCAATGGCCTCGTCCAGATCCTTGCAGTC
>PNAT01000167.1 GCA_003169675.1 Acidimicrobiaceae bacterium | reverse complement strand
GGTGAAGACGACACCAATGGCGGCGACGGCTCGAAGCATGTCGAGGGCTACAAACCGGCGCGCCCGGAGCTCTGATCCATCACTGAGCTCGGGGAGCACGAGCCGAGCTTAGGCGGCAACCTGCCGCCCGGTCACTCACAATAAGCGCGATGGCTCGATCAGCACCCAGCGCGGCAAAGTGGAAGCGCGCCATCTTGCTGCGAGCGTTCCACCGCCACGCTGACCGCGCCGCTAGCGCACCCGCTCACGATGACGACAAAACGCCACTGCGACAGCGTGGCCCCTAACGCACCACAATTCTCCACGATATGAATCCCTCTTTTGCGTGAAGGTATCTCTTTCGCGCTACGTCGAGACAAACTCAATGCCGCACTCGCGCTCTGACCCATCCGCTGGCTGCACCGAATTGACGAGTGAACATCCAGTACGTCATTTCGCGCAGTGACGGGGGCCGATGATAAGGCCAGCGCGGCCAGAGGGTCCCAAAAGGTTGGAAGACTGGGCCACCGTGACTTCTCTGAGGGCTAAAGCCGCCAGCTTCTTTTCAGGCAGCCTGTTGTGAGGCAGCCAGAAGGGCCAGTCCAGCCCTTTGGATGTTCCAGGCAGCGTTCTCGTCGGCGTGGGCGCTAAAGCCACAGGACCGACAGGTGAACACCGCCTGGGTGACGCGGTTGGCCTTCTCGACGTGACCACAGCGGTGACACGTCGTCGAGGTGTGCCGGGGGTCCACGCTCACCACTTGGCGTCCAGCGTCTTCCGCTTTGGCGCAAAGGATCGAGCGGAACTGTGCCCAGCCCGCATCAGAGATACTGCGATTCAGTCCGGTCTGGGCGCTGCCCCCGTTGGGGAGGAACTGGCCGGGGTTGTCTTGGTCGTGAACAGGCTTGGCCCGACGGACCATGTTGGTGACCTTGAGGTCCTCGAGGAAGAGGACGTCGAAGGAGCGGACGAGTGCCAGCGCCGTCTTGTGGTGGAAGTCCCGGCGAGCGTTGGCGACCTTGCGGTGCCGGGAAGCCACGGTGGCCCGGGCGACCTTGCGGTTGTTCGAGCCCCGCAACTTGGCGGCGAGCACCTGCTGAGCGTTGCCCAGGGACTCGGCTGCCACCTTGGCGTGTCGAGGGTTCTCGACGTGGACGCCCTCGGAGGTGACCAAGAAGCTGGCGATGCCCACGTCGATGCCGGCGGTCTGCCCGGTGGGTTCGAGGAGCTTGGCCGGCACCTCGTCACACGAGAGCACCAGATACCACTTGTTGCCCTCCCGCTTGACCGAGACGGTCTTGACCTTGCCCTCAACTGACCGGGGCACGGTGGCCTTCACGTGGCCGATGCCCTGGAGGTAGACCCGGCCGGCTTCGGGGTGCCAGCGGCACCCGTCACCGTTGCTCGGCCACTCGACGGAGTCGAACCGGTGGGCCGACTTGAAGCGGGGGTAGCCCGGGGTCTCACCGTTCTTCACCCGGCGGAAGAAGGCCTCGAAGGCCTTGTTGAGACGCCGCAGCGTGGCCTGCTGGGACGAGAACGACCACTCCGCTACTTCCGGCCGGACCTCGCGGATGCCTTTGAGCTGGGCCGACTGGGTGCCATATCGGACGGGGCATGTGGCCCGGGTGGGACCGAAGTAGCCCGGGTCGTTCCGCACCACGACCTCGTAGGCGTCGCGCCTCTCCCGCAGCGCGGCGTTGTAGAGCTCACGGTGCGAGGCCAGGCACCGGTTCAGTGCCACGTGCTGTTTGGCCGTCGGGCGAAGGCGGAACTTGTAGGCGCGCCTCATGCCGCGGCGTCCCATTGGTGTTCGATGTAGTGGCGCACGGTGCTCTCCGAGACATAGCCAACCGATGCGCAGAAATACGACTTGGACCACAACACCCGACGGCGCGACAGGTGGGCGAACTCGGACCGGAGGACACGCGAGGTCCGGCCTTTGAACGCCTGTGCGACGTCGGCCGGCGAATCAGCTGCACGGCACCGCACGAATACGTGCACGTGGTCGGGCATGACTTCAAGTGCCACAATCTCCCAACCGTGCTCTGTTGCGATCTGGTAGATGATGTCCTCCGCCCGTTGCGCCACTCGGCCAACGAGGACGCGGCGACGGAACTTGGGGCACCACACCAGGTGCAGCCCCAAGGACACCACGGCCCCTGCGCTGCGGCGAATACGGACGTCACTCATCACTCAAGAGCCTACGGAGGGGTTGTGACACCGACCCGAGAGTCGGGGCTGCGCCCCGAACCCCGATTCCCCTGACGGCTAAAGTCGCCAGTCCCCTCGGGGCATTTGATGGCGACTCCGATCAATTTCGGCGCAATGAGATGTGCGCCATCCCATACTCCAACGTCGGGGTCCGTTGTGCCATTCGGGGCCACGGCCGCCCGGCGCACCCAGCGGGTCAGCCAGCACAACTAGTCGAGGATCGTTCCGGTCACCGGTGCCGCCCCTACGGGCCCTCCACCGTCGGCGTCCAACCGCGCATCCGGCGCCGCGTTCGGCGTTGGTTTGGCCGCGTGGGAGGGCAGGAACAACGTGGGCACGAAGGCTATGAGGATGGTGCCCACGTCCCACCAGAACGTGTGAGCGAACGCCGCCGCCACCTTGTCGGCCGCTTCCGGTGGGAGTTTTGCTGTCTCGGACAATGACAGACCACCACGGCCTGATCCCGAGCCCACTTGCTCCACAATCTGGCGTTGCAGAACGACGGCGAACAGCGCGGTGGCCACCGAACCACCGATCTGGCGCACGATGTTCAACGTCGTGCTGGCGCGGGGAATGTCAGCATGGGAAAGATCGAAGTAGGCGGCGGCCATGATCGGCATCATGGAGAGCCCAAGCCCGAGACCACGGACGAAGAGGGTGGCGCCCAGCAGTACCTCGGAGGTGTTGGTGGTGACGAAGGCGAAGGGGATGGTGGCAGCAGCCATGAGCAAGATCCCAGCTGGGACGACACGACGCGGACCCGCTCGGTCGGTAATCGACCCCGAGAATCGCATGATGCAGGCGGCGCCGATGCCCTGAGGGGCCATGAGCAACCCAGCAGCCAGCGGACTCTGTCCGCGGGCTATCTGGTAGTAGAGCGGGAGGAGGAACATGGCGCCATAGAGGGTGGCGCCGAGCACGAAAATGCAGATGTTGGCGATGGTGAAGTTTCGGTTCGCAAAGAGGCGCAGATCGAGGAGCGGATTCTTGACTCGCAGCGCGTGCAGGACAAAACCGAGCATCAGGACAAAACCGAGCACGAAGCTCACCAGAACGGGCGTGCTGGTAAAACTGCCCGTGATCCCCACCTCGGAGAGGGAGTAGACGAGGGCGGCCAGACCAGGGGAGAGCAGGCAAAAACCGAGCGTGTCGAAGTTGGTTCTCACCTTCTCCTCAACCTTTGGGAGGATCCGCCAAGACAGCACGAGTGTCACGATGCCAATGGGCACGTTGATGTAGAAGATCCA
>PNAT01000190.1 GCA_003169675.1 Acidimicrobiaceae bacterium | reverse complement strand
CTATTTGAGTGTCACCGCACTAGTAGCCGATGATTCCGGAATGGTTGGTTTGAACTCTTGGACGATTCGTTTTGTTTGCCTCGTGATCAGGGTCCCGATCCATAGACTCGCAGCAACCCGGGTATTGATGATTCGGGTGGAGGGTGTTCGTCGGTAACTCGTCGGACATAGATCGAAGGGTAAGTCGGGGGTGTGACTCTCATGCAAGCCGCGGCATGGTGATTGGTTGTGGTTCCCGAGGACGTGTTCATAGAGCCGAGTTCCATACCGCGTGGATACGCGGCACCCCCTGAATCAGCCTGAACGCCCGCGAACCCATGTGTACTCTGACCAGGAGTGTGTGTACTTCAGCGCACCCCTCTGAACCCCGTTTTTCAACCTGCAAAGCCCCGTACCCCGGTTCGATTCCGGGCGCCGCCTCCAAGAGGCCGCACAAGATGCTCCGGAGTTCAGGCAGGTATCTCAATGGATGCTCAATTGGCTAATCTTGAGGGTCTCGCCGGGGACAAGGTCCGGGGGGTTCGCATGAAGGCAGACCGCCGGGAAGAGGCGCCACAAACAAATGGCGCAACACCGAAGGAGGGCAGACTTGGGCTGGACATACTCGAGCAGATGACTCGACTGCCCGAGAGATCTGGTGGACTCCCACCCGAGGTCGTCGTCGAGAGGCACAGCGACCAGCGCCGGAAGGGCAGCCCCCGCCCAGCGGTGACAGTTGAGAATGAAACGATACGTCCTTCGCCCGATCCGCTGACGGGGCTGCCGAGAAGGCTCATGTTGCTCGACCGCTTGGACAAGGCACTGGCGCGGCGCCAGTTGCACGGTGGCAATGTCGTGGCAATCCACATTCAGTTGAATAATTTCGGATTCGTGCACGACCAGCTGGGGGCCAATGCGGCTAACTCAATTCTCAAAGAGATCTCTCGCCGCCTCCTTTCCCATTTGTGCAATGAGGACACCGTAGGTCGGGTAGGACCGAGCGAACTGTTGGTTGCGGTGTCATTGCCGGACGATGCGGCGGTGGCCCCGGTCACGGAACGGCTCCTGGTCGTATTTGAGAGTGAGTTCATCCTGGCTGATCACGCCGTGCATATGTGGGCGACGTTGGGAACCGTGGACGCTCAAGACTCCGAGAACGCCGAGGAACTTCTGGACCGCCTCGCGCAATCTGTTCGCCTCAAGACTTCCGGGACGCCGTCGGCTTGGTCCCTCAGCTTGGATGCCCGATAACCTCCGGACTACCCGGACCCATCCGGGGCGGTGGTGATGGAGTCCACCGAACAGACGCGGAAGTTCGACGTCGACGTCATTTCCGAAGTCACCGGAAATCTCTCAGAAACGGCGCGCATCCTGTTCTCGGCCAGGGGAGTAACCAACACCTTGAGCAGCGAGGTCGAGTTGGCTGTGGCCACCATTGAAGGTTGCGACTTCGCGGGACTCATGCTGGTCGAGGATGGCGAGCTCTTGACGCCGGTGTGTACTGATCCAGTTGTCGTCGAGGTTGACGCGTGTCAACGCCAGAGCGAGGAAGGGCCGTGCATCGACGCCATCGATCACGGACTGATCTTTTATGCCGACGATCTCGAGAACGACGCGCGTTGGACCTGTTTCTCTTCCGAGGCGATTGCCGCCGGTATCCGCAGTGTGCTCGCACTTCCATTGGTCGACGATGGACAAAAGGGGGCCCTCAATCTCTATGCCCGTTATCCCGCTGCCTTCGGTGTCGTCGACCGGGGCAAAGCCGTGGTGCTGGCCTCGTTGGCGTCGATGGCTCTTTCGGCTGCCCAGTCTCATGAATACGAGGAGCGACGGACGGAAAATCTTGAAGCAGCCCTTCTCACGCGGCAGATGATCGGCCAGGGAGAGGGAATCTTGATGCAAAGGGAGCGGATCACCGCAGCCGAGGCGTTCGACATTCTCCGTCGGGCTTCCCAGCACCTCAACCTCAAGCTCCGTGAAGTGGCCCGCAACGTGGTCGAGACGGGCGAGGTTCCCGACACCGGCTCCACCTCGGACCCCGTCAGGGCCGTGAGCTGACCGTTTCCTCTATTCCACGCCCCTGATACAGCCTCGTGGCAAGCTCATCCTATGGGCAATTGGACCATTGGCGAGATGCTTGGCTTCGACTTCGAGACCACAGGCGTCGATCGCTTCAATGACGTACCGGTCTCCTACGCGCTGGTCTCCATGGTGGCGGGCGAGGTGGTGTCGTCGTCGGCCGGACTCATCGATCCCGGGCGAGAAATCCCCGAAGGGGCGACCAAGGTGCACGGTATTTCCACCGAGCAGGCCCGGCGGGAAGGCATGCCGCTGACCGACGCCATCACAAAGGTGGCGGATGCCGTCGTGTCGGCGAGCGCACGGGGCGTGCCATTGGTGGGAATGAAGTTGGACTATGACCTCACGATTCTCAATGCGCAGTCCCATCGACTTGGCGGAGAGGGCATCGTCGAGCAGGGATGGACCGGGCCCGTGCTCGACGCGGTCGTGCTCGACCGCCATCTCGACCGCTACCGCAAGGGAAGTCGGACCCTGGGGGCGCTGTGCACCCACTACGGCGTTGTCATTGAGAATGCGCACGACGCATCGGCAGACGCCATTGCCTCAGTCAAGGTGTTGCTAGCTCTGGCAGCCCGATTCAAGGATTTACGCCAAGCGGAACTGGCCGACCTTCACGAAGGCCAAGTCACATGGCACCGGGAGTGGGCGCAGGGCTACGACGAGTGGAGATCAACCAAGGGAATGGACCCAATGGATCCTCGGGACTACGTGTGGCCTTTGGCACCAGCGGTGCTTCCGGCGGCATGATGCTCCTCAGACTTTGAGGAGATCCCAGACCATCTCCACGCCCTCTTCCTCACTGAGCACCACTTTGGCGGGGTGCTTCTTGTCAATGTGGCCGATGAGGCCGTTGTAGACCGAATACCCGATGAGCTCTTGGAGGCGGCGCGGGAAGGTTTTGACCAATTTGGGCGGTATGCCAAGTTGCTGGTTCTCTTGCTGCCTGATGTAGCCGGCGCAGTAGTTCATGGCGATGCCGACCCGTCGCTCACGGGTGAGGTTGGCCCCGCCTCCGTGCCAGAGGCTGCCTACCCACACCAGGACACTTCCCTTGGGCATTTCGGCCGCAATGGTGTCGTAGCGCTCCAGAGGATTGGGCGCCTCGGGCCAGAGATGGCTGCCAGGAACCAAGCGAGTGGCACCGTTCTTCTCGGTGAATTCTGTGATAGCCCACATGGTGTTGCAGATGATCGGTATGTGGGGTCGCACCAGGGGGATGAGCTGATCATCGGCATGAATGGGCTGAGCCTGCTCGTCCGGCCCGATGGCGATGGAGGAGAGTGACGAAATCAGAGCCCCCGGGTCCAGCACGCCTTCAACCACGGGCAGGACGTTGGGATACACCGGGATCTTCTCGAAGGTGGCCCCGTGGACCAGCAGGTTGTACACCCGGGTCGTGTGGATCCCCTCGAAAAGATTGTCAGCCGGAACGATGCTCAGGTCATGCTCAAGCTTGAGTAGGGCTTCGTCGATCTCACTGACGAAGTCCGGCTCAATCGCATTCTCGAGGACGGTGTAGCCGTCCTCCGCGATACGGAGGAGGTGCTCCTCCATGTCGGGCAATGGGCTGGTGCTCACGTTCGTCACGCCCTGAATCGTAGAGACTGTGAGGTCAAAGCGCTTTCACCTGGGGATCGCCCGGATATGGCCTGGTGGTAGGGTCATTGCGGACGGGCCGTTAGCGCAGTTGGTAGCGCACTTGCATGACGCTCTCGCTCCGATGGTACGTGGGTTTACGCTGACTTACGTAGACTTCCTGGTAAATCGGCCTTTTGCCCTTGCCAGTGCCTCTGAGCAGGGTTCCTAAAATGGGTGCCGTTACTTACTGCGTTACTTACTGGTGCTAACTGCACCGACACGGTTGCAAGCACTAACGGCAAAGCGGCTCTTCGTGTTGAACTGGGGAGCGGTAGTGCTTGGAGGTGTCCGGCACCTGAACCTCAGCGGGATCTGGTGGCCGCCCGCGCTTGCTCCAGTTGCTGCGCCCATACCGGCACGAGTGGGGCACCTCTGAGTCCTCGCCGTCGAACATTTGGCTGCACCTGAAGCTACCTGAATGACGCCTCGGAACGGGATCCTTAGGCGAGCACCCGGACTCAACGGGAAACACGAAATGAGGAACGCCGGAGCCGCTCGGCCGCGTTCGACAGCATGTGGTGGTAGCACGAGCGTGCTTTGGAGGTTAGCCACCTTTCCCCCCCACCCTCTGGGGGACACAATGAACACAAAGGTTGACGCGAGGAGAAGGCATTGGGAGCCGTGAGGATGGCGTTTCGCGCCAAGTTGCGCCATCGATGGCGAACCTGGCTGGCCATTGCGATCCTGATCAGCGTCGTCGGCGGGTTAGTGCTAGCCGCCACGGCCGCCGGTCGTCGGACGGAGACGGCATTCTCGCAGTTTGTGGCAGGACACGGCTTCGACACCGTGGAGTACGCCTTCCATCCGGTGGCCAAGGTGGCCAAGCTCCCCGGGGTCATCTCTGCCACCGAACTGATCGGCCCCGACACCGGCCAGCCGACATGTGCCTGCACGCATCCGATCAATCCAACGGAATTCTTCGTCATGGTCCTCCCGCAAAAGGGTAAATCACCGTTCAAACTCGTCTCAGGCAGCCTGCCTGATCCGTCGGCACCCGACCAGGTGCTGGCATCGTTCACCCTTCAACAGGATTACGGGGTGCGCCTGGGCAGCGTGATTCGCGTGCCGTTCTACGCGTTGTCGCAGGCGTCGGCCTACAACAACGCCACCGGCGCTCCACCGAAACCCAAAGGCCCGACCATCGATCTCCACGTCGTCGGGTTCGAAGCTACCGAATTCGAATTCCCTTCCGGGGCTGCCCCTTCCTACGACCTCTACACCACCCCGGCGTTCGCACGCACCGTCCTCCCACGGACGCCAGTTAGCTATGAGTACTTGGTCAGCTTGCGAGGCGGTGCGGCTGGCCTTCCCCGCTTCAACTTTGCAGTCACCTCACTGCGTGCAGCTGGCGTGGTCGGTGGTCAAAGTCAAGATGCGGCAGTCGCTTCGGTCGAGACTTCGATCCATCCCCAGGCTATCGGGTGGTGGATCCTGGCTGCGCTCGCCGCCCTTCTCGGATTGGCGGTGGTGGGCCAGGCATTGGCCCGTCAGAGCACCGCCGAGAGCGAGGACTATCCCACGCTGGCCGCCCTCGGCGCGAATCGCCGTCAGCTGATGGCGCTCAGTATGGCGCAGACCATGGTGGTGGGCCTGGTCGGCGCCGCCGGAGCCGTGGCAGTGGCCACCGTGCTCTCGCCGATCGCTCCCCTCGGCGAAGCGCGCATTGCCGAGGCCTCCACCGGTATCGCGTTTGACGGGCCGGTTCTTTTGCTGGGGGCATTCACCACGGTGGCTGTGGTGCTCGTTCTTGGCCTCTGGCCCGCTTGGCGGGCAGCGAGTGCCTTGCGGACCGACGAACGCCGAGTTGCTTCGGCTCCCTCAGCGGTGGTGGCGCGTTTCGCGGCGACGGGTGCACCTCCGAGTGCGGTGATCGGCGTCCGTAACGCGTTGGAGCGAAGGACCGGCGGGGCGACCATTCCAGTAGGGAGCGCCCTTTTCGGAACGGTACTTGCAGTCACGGCGCTGAGTGCGACCGTGGTGTTCGGGGCCAGTCTTTCGCACCTGACGGCCACTCCCAGGCTGTACGGCGATACGTTCCAGCTCAATTTCACTGACCCATCCGGCGGGAGACCGGACCCCGCCCTCTTGAGGAGCCTTGAGCACGACAAAGCCGTCACCGCGATCACCGAGGGGATCGCCATTGAGATCTCCGTGAATCAGGTCGCGGTGACGGCCATCGCCGGGACGGCCATCCGGGGTCAGCTCCTCCTCTCAACGGTCAATGGGCATCTTCCGGTCACCAATGATCAGATCGGTCTCGGTGAGACGACTATGCGCCAAGTGGGGACGCATGTGGGCTCGATCGTCCATGTCACCGTGTCGTCGCCGTCGGGTGGAACACGAACAGCGACGTTCCACGTGGTGTCTCAGGTCTCCTTCCCAGTGCTCGGAGGAGGTGTCGTGAGCCTGGGCTCCGGCGCGGTGTTCACGACGGCTGGCTACGAAGAGACCGCGTGTTCTCGTAGTTCCGCGCGAGCGGCATGCATAACGGCCACATTGGCGGCCAGCAGCGGCGGTGGAATGCTCGTTCAAGTGGTGTCCGGCCCGCAGGGAAAGGCAGCGATCAACCGCTATCTCGATGCGCACCTATCAAACCCCGCCCTCGCCATTACCCCGACTTCTCTCATCAACTTCGGCGAGGCGGTCAACTTCCCGCTCATCTTCGGCGCCATGTTGGCAGTGGTCGGTGCGGCGACGCTCGCTCATCTCCTCGTGGTCAGTGTGGCGCGCCGCCGTCGAGAGATAGGGCTCCTCAAGGTGCTGGGGTTCGTCAAACGGCAGGTTGCCTCGGCCGTGGCCTGGCAGGCCACGACTATGGCCCTCATTGGAATCATCATCGGGATCCCTCTGGGGGTGGCAGCCGGGCAGGCAACATGGAAGGCGTTCGCCAACAACCTCGGGGTTGTCCCAGTCTCCGTCGTGCCGATCTGGCTCGTGGGAACTTTGGTGGCGGGTGTCATCGTGGTCGCGAATCTCCTCGCCATCGGCCCTGCGCTAGTAGCGACCCGATCGAAGCCGGCAACGCTCCTGCGGGCGTCTCAACTAAACGCTGTATGAGTCGACAGAAGCCAAGGTGGACTCGCGACCCTGACCTCGACATCATCACATCTACTCGCCTGGATCGGTCGACGTGCCCACCCGACTGGCGCCCAGTACATTGCCGGCCTGGGGTCGGGAATTATCGGTTTCAATGTCCCTGCTGCTTATTTTCGCGAGTAGTACGGAATCCGGCCCATGGCGTGCGCCCACCCGTTAAGAGACTGCTGATTTAATCG
>PNAT01000193.1 GCA_003169675.1 Acidimicrobiaceae bacterium | reverse complement strand
CACTGAAGGTTGACACAGAGGGCCACGGCCGAAGGCAGCGCCCCCTGAGGCAGCGCTCTCACCGACATGCACATCCCGCAGCCTGCCCCCATAAATTCACGACCATCGGCGTCCTAGCCTCGCCCCGTTCGCCGGCTCGGAGCGCACCTCGAGCACCCCGATGCTTGCCATCAGCTAATAACCCGCCTCGACCGGCACTTTCGGGATACTGCGAGGACTGACGCTACGTCGTCTTTCCGGCGGCTGGTGACGAGGTCTCTATCGGTACGAGTTGGCTGCGGCCATTCGCATGATGGGGCATGAGAAGGTGGGAACTTGCATCGGCATTGGTTGTCACAGCAACGGACACGGCTGAGGCGTCAGCACCGGGTCTCCTACTCGTGCAGAAGCGCGCGCTCCAGCGCCTTGAGGACAGTGCTCCGGTATCGGGCGACGCTTCGCTTTCGGTCTCTCCGAAGCACCTGGTGCGCCTGTGGGGAGACGAGGAGGAGAAGGATGTCGGTGGCTTCCTCGACGCTGAGATCCGGGTGGAGAGCTCCATGGGCATGGAGCGCCTGAGCGATCAAGGCCATGTCCCGGGCGAAAGCTCGTTCCCCTTGCATCACAGCCTCGCGTAGTGCTTCGTCGGCCCCTGCCGACTCGTGGGCGGCCATGACCAGTGCACCAGACCGCTCGTTGACATTCGTGACCATTGAGACGAGGAGTCCCAGGGCCTTCTTGCCGTCGCGTTCAGACAAGGCAGATTGGAACTCGGAACGCTCGGCGATTGGGATCGGCTGATCGTCGCCAGCGGTGGCGACCCCGATCACATCCATGAAGAGATCGAGCTTCGAGGGGAACGCCAGATAGGCCGTTCGTTCCGAGACCTCCGCATTGTCGGCGATCTGGCGCATCGTGGTGAGCGCGTAGCCCTGCTGGACGAAGAACCGAGCTGCGGCGTCCCGGATCTGGGTGCGCGTGCGCCGGGCTGCTTGCTCCCGGAGGGGCGACCGGTACGGCCGCTTGACAGGTCCACCCATTGGATTCATACTACCAGCTATCACTACAGTGATACTGCACCGGAATATCCCGGCGCTGGCCAGGAACAAGAGAGAGGTTGATCATGCATGCCACCGTTGTCCATGTGAACATCCACGATCAGGCCGAGGCGAAGCGTGCGCTCGACCAAGAGTTCATCCCAATGCTCAGGGGATCCCCCGGATTCGTGGGCGCGTACTTTGTCGCCGTCGATGACACCCACGGCGTCTCTATCCAGGTTTTTGAGACTGAGGAGCAGGCGAAGGCTGCCGCGCCGCCTGAGACCGGACCGGGAATGGGCGGGGTGAAGCTCGACACCGTCCAGTTCGGCGACGTCATCGGCGCTGCATAGATCAGCGGCTCGGGCTGGCGCCGCCAGCCCGAAGTCGAGATGTCCCCGATCGCCGGCTCGGGGATCGATATCTGGCACGGTGCTGGGCCACTTGTTCACTCCAGCAAGCGGTTCAGATCGCTCCATCCGGTCAGTCGGACCGCAAGTTGAGATCGGCGCCCGAGTGCACCAGATCAGACAGTCATCGCGTCCTTGCGAGGTCGGCCGACAGGGGTCAACAGCCCGTACCGCAAGCCGATCCCTACGTGAAGATGGCGTGCACCGTTGTGGACATCCTCAGACAATCGGAAACGACTTATAGCCAGCGTGACCGGTTCTACACCCTGAACGGACGGCTCTTCGGCGAGTCACTCCCGGACCCACGAGCCACGCCGGAGAATTGGAACGCTACTTGGCCTCAGTCTTCTTGGATCGTGCGCCGTTCGAGCTGCTCTTGGGACCGAGTGTGGTCGCCACAGCGTCGGCTGGCTCCCCTGGGGTGGCCCCGGTGGATGAGCCGTCAGCGATCACTTCCTCATGCCGTATCTCAACGGGTGGTTCGTTCACCTGCCGCGATGGAGTCTTCCCCTGGGTCAGCTTCCGGCTGAGGTAGAAGGCTGCTGCGCCAGCAAGTGCGAGCACCAAGAACCGCTTGTGCCATCGGTAGCCGCCTGAGTTTGTGGGGGCGAGCGCGTCCGCTCGGTCGTCAATCGAGTGTGCGAGCTGATGCGCTCGGCGAGCGGTCGAGACGCGGAGCGAATGCAGATCCACGGGAGCCGAGCCCAAGCGTGCAGTCAGGTCCGGTGTACCCGCCAGTACTCGGGAGGCCACCTCGTGCCCGGCGTCTCCAAGGGAGTGGAGATGGGTCGAGTCAATCAGATCCACTGCTTTATCCACTGCGCCGCGTAGTGCCGTTGCGACGGTATTGATTGGGTCCTCCGCTGTGGTCATCGGTATTGGTACCTATTCTCCCGTGGTCGTGTGGAGGAATCTATACCCAGAAGGCGCGGCCGCTAACGGGGGGTGCCCGTTCCGTCCTCTGCCGGGGGGATCAAATTTCGGGAGGTCGGCGGTTGAGATCGGTCTCCCGAATGTCAAGCTCGACCGCCAGCGCTTGGCCTGAGTCGAACACGTGACCAAATCAGTGTCATCACGAGCACAATGAAAAGGGGCGGAGGCACTAACGGCGCGATCATCCTCAGCGAGGTTGCTCCTGACTCAGCCGAATCCGGGGAGACTGAAACGGGTGCCCTCTAACAATGGTTCGGGGATCGACATTTGGCGCGGCGGTTCTGCCACCGAAAAGTGTAGACGATTCCGTACCGTTTTCAGTACGGTTCTGCCACTCTGAGAGCAGATAGCGCCACGGCGCCCTGACCAGCCACTTCGCCGGCTGGGCCCCAGGCGGCTCCGCCAGCACCCCCACGCCCGGCGCCACCGGCCAGCGCGTCCGTAGTGGTCCGAGCGAGCAGTTCGTGCAACACAGGGTTCATCAGTGCCATAACGGGCAACACGGGGTAGGCAGCCGGTCCGTGGAGATTGCCGTAGGACCCGGTCGCGTCAGACCTGGGAACGACTTAGGCGACGACTAGGGTTGGGGTCCCTCCGATGTTCGCAACGTGCAGCGTTACTTACTGCGCCGTTACTTACCAAGAGGAATTGCAGTTTGCAGAACAGAGGAAAAGTAGCCTCTGAGCAGGAACAGTAGACAGTGGGGCCGTTGGCTCAGTTGGTAGAGCACTTGCATGACGCGCAAGGGGTCACAGGTTCGAGTCCTGTACGGCCCACTTTTGAGTCCCCAGCGAGACGGTCCGACGTCGTATCCCGTTCCGCCGAACCATGGCAATCAGCGATCGTCTGGTTTGCGAAGATGGTTCGAGACCTCCGTAGGCGCTGGCCTCGAGAACAGACGCCAAAACCCTCCATGTCGCCGACCCGCTCCCCGTTGCGGTGTCGAGCATCATGGCGTATTCGCCAAGGGATTGATTCGGCCGCCGAGGATGCCCGGCCCGCCGCCCTGCTCGTTCAACGCGACGAGCAATCCGACCAGCCCATGTCGGTGGCCGGTTCCGACGCCACCGCACGCAAGCGGCCATGAGGGCTGCTCCGAAAACGAATGTTCCTGCCGGAATCAGCGGTATGCGGGCCAACACACGCCCGATGTCCGCTAACGCGATGGTGCCTGGTGCCGGATTGGCAAGTGGCACCACCGCAGTTGGATCGAAGCTCTGCCACCCTGAGGCTGGTAACCACACCTGCACCCACGCATGGGCGTCATCAGCCCGGATTTCGTAGAGGTCGGTGATCGGGTTGTACGGGCCCGGGACGTAACCAACGGCCTCCCGGGCGGGAATGCCAAGCGTCCGCAGCATCACTGCCAGCGAGGTGGAGATCTGCTCGCAGAAGCCGACCCGGTTTCCGAAGAGAAATTCATCAACCGTGTCGGCGCCAGCAGGCAATGGCGGTATGTCAGTGGAGTAGTGGGTGTGGGCACCGATCCATGCGATCAGTGCCTGCACCCGGTCGTAGTTCGTCTGGGCGCCGGCAGTGATGGACAGTGCCAGCGCATGGACTCGGGCGTAGGGGTGAGGCAGCTGAATGTACGCCGATTGGCTCTTCAGGGGTAACGCCGCTTGGCCTGTTGCGCTCCGGATCTGTGCCGGGTTGGGGGACGTGACCTGTGACTCCACCGTATAGATGGCACCGCTCCCGAGCCCGATCGGCGACACGATGGTCCCATCATTGGCATAGAAGACCTTCGAGGCCGGGAACCAAAGTTGATCTGCGCTCTCGGCGTGGAAGACGAGATCTGCGGTTGAAGTTACGACGTAAAAGGTCTGCAAGTCTGATTGGCCGAACAGATTGTTCCCTTCAGGCACCGGTAGCACGAACGGCGATCGTTGGGAAAGGGGGTGGGGGGAGCTCAGGGTGGCGGTCCAGTTCTCACCGTCCCACTGGTTGAAGGTCTTACCCACCCAGTAGGAGGGACGCTGGACCCGAACCAACATCACTGTGGTGCTGCCCAATTTCCCACGAAGCGCTGTGTCGAGGCTGTCGGCAAACCCGAGGTAGCCACCGACACGGGTGGGACCTTGGGGACTTCCGGCTCGGGAGGGCTGGGTGGGTGACCCCGAATCACCAGCCAACCCTCCCGGTACGCCGACGAATCCTCCCAGCCCCGCCTGGGCCAAGAAGTTGAACTTGGCTGCCACCACGGGCGCCGGAAGGACGAGGAAGATGGCGGCAGCGGTCACGGTCAACGCGGCGATCGCTGAGATGAGCCCTGTGGCGGATATGCGTCCACCACCACTTGTGGAGGACCACATCTCCGTCAAGGTCCAAAGGCTGAAGAACACCCACACCAGCACGAAGAGGCCGTATCGAAGTTGGATGGCCTGTGCCGCCCCGACTCCCATTAGGCCGGCCGACGCTCCAAGAGAGAACAACAGATCTCGTCGCGACGGCACGTGGAAGGAGTGCACCGCCAGAACCGACACCAAAAGCACCGTGAGAGGGTTGACCACCGACGTGATGCCACCAACGGGAGCGCTCACCGCATGGAAGAACCAGGCGAAGGCACCGCTGGCCCCCACCGCCACCAGGATCTTGATCCACCCCGGCGGGCGGGACCGCGTGACGTACGAGAAGGCCATGCCGAGACAGGCCAAGGACATGGCGCCCAGAGCGGTTGCCCATGACACCTCGCCCATGTCCGCGCAGGCGGCGATCGCCACCAGGACCGTCCCGAGGCAGGCCGCCCGCAAGAGGACCGAGTTCTCTGGAGGCCCCGATTGATTGGCTCGGCGGATCGCTTCGACGGCTCTCACGGCGAGACGGCGATCTGGCCAAACTGGTCGCTGGACCCGGTACCGGCCACGGCGCGGGCCAGCCGACGGCCACCCCCACGCCGATCCGACACTGGGGCCAGGACCTGTCCCGATGCCTCTCGCGTCGCTAGGAGCACCGAAGTGCCCTTGTCCAGGAGCAGCACAATCGTGGCCAGTGCGCGCTCGGCCACCCTTTCGGCCTCTTCAGGATCGCGCGGGAGTGTGACGGTCAGGGTGACCGGCCCAGCCGATGGTCGCTCCAACTCCCTGACCATCATTTCCCCGGTGTGGGCGGTCGCCCGCCAGTGGACTTGCTGGCGATTGTCGCCGGGGCGATACGGGCGAGCGCCTCTGGGTTCCCCGGTGTCTCTCGCCGCTCGTGCAACGCTTACGTGGGCGTCCTCGTGGGGTTGCACGGGCAGTACGTGCGGTCGTCCCCGCCGTGGAGCGACGTGGAGCGCCGACGGGAGGGGGAGAACGATGCGGCGGCTCCACCACTGCAGGGCGAACGGCGCTGCAGTGGCGATGTCGAGGGTCAAGGTGTCATGCACCCCTCGACGTTGCGGAACAAGCGTGATCCGGGCATCGGCTGTTCGCCGCCTCCCACCTGGTCCGACCAGGCCTTCGCCATCAAATGGCGGGTCAGCGCGCACGCGTAGGCGAGTCGAGGCGTCTACGAGAACCTCCATCGGGAGTCCGACCGTTGCGTCATTTGGTGCACTGACGATCCGGACCTTGGCGCGGAAGAGAACCACCGATGGGCCGACGACACCAATGGTGAGCGTTCCGAAGGCGACATCTCCGATCGCCTGCACCCAGCCTGACCCACTGTTGTGGGCCACCAGCCACCAAATGACCAGAATCATCGCCGACACGGGCATCGGCGCCAGCGGTCGAGCTGGTCGCCCCCTGCGGGTCATGGCCTCGGCGTCGGTGTCGATTCGAGAAGACCTCTCACAACGTGGACTGCATGCCCAATTCTCTCGTCGCCGTCATCCAAGATGATGCGATGAGCCAGACATCCGATGGCGACAGCTTTCACATCACCAGGCACTACATAGGACCTCGACGACAGGATTGCGTGGGCCTGGGCGGTGCGGATGAGCCAGATAGCAGCCCGGGGACTGGCTCCGAGGAGAACGCCTGGAGCGGTTCTGCTCGCCCGACAGATTGCGACAGCGTACTGGGCCACCGCGGGACTCACGAGCACCGATTCGGTTGCGTCCTGCGCCTCCTTCCAGGTCTCAGGAGTGCAGACCGGTTGCAGGCTCGCCAGCGCGTACTTCCCACCTTGATGGAGTGCCAGCTGGGCCTCATGCGCGTGGTCGGGATAGCCGATCGGGGTGCCGATGGCGAAGCGATCCAATTGGCTCTCCACGAGAGGGAACGTGCCCCTCTGTGAATGCGGATTCTGGGTGGCGATGACCAGATGTGGCTCGGGAAGTGGCCATGACTCGCCATCAACGGTGACCTGCCGCTCCTCCATTGTCTCCAGGAGCGCCGACTGGGTGCGGGGAGGCGTGCGGTTGAGCTCGTCGACGAGTACCACGTGGGCGAACACCGGCCCGGGTCGGAAGTCCCAGTTGCTGGTGTCGGGCGAAAAGACCGATACGCCAGTGACGTCGGTCGGGAGAAGGTCGGGGTGGCCCTGAATTCTCGACAGCTCCACTCCGAGGGAGGTGGCCAGGGCTCGTGCCAATACCGTCTTGCCGACGCCCGGGACATCCTCAATCAAGAGGTGTCCGCCCGAGAGAGTGGCGATTGCCGCCGCGTGCAATGCGTCATGCGCCCCGAGGAGTACCTGACCGAGGTTGTCCAGAATGGCTTGGCCAAGTGCCATGGCGGCACTTACGTCGGTGCTGCCTGAGACCGTGGACGGACTTCGGTGTCCAGCAGCGCTGGCTCCATCCTCTAGGCGGGTCACGATGGCCTCTGCCGCCCCCGCTTGGTGACCGGTGTGGGCCGGCTTCATCGAACCGATGCTACTGGGCACACCACGAGGCCGGCTGACGCTCAGGAACCTATGCCGGCCGCTCCCAGTGGACGACATCTTCGACTTCCCCGCTCTCCACGTCGTAAATGAAGCCGGCGATCAAGACGAGCGGAGCCAGATACGCCGTCTGGGCCAGCAGGTCCACATCCTCTCGTAGCGCGGCCGCGTGATCGTCAATGGGGAAGAACCCGAGTTCGGCACCGGTCAGGTCCCGCAACTCATCATCGGTGATGCCAACAAGTCCGCATTTCGTGTGCTGCATGACGACCACGGTGTCGACGCCGAGAACCTGGCTCGACAGAGCCAGGCTACGAAGCACATCGTCGGTCACCCGGCCTCCGGCGTTGCGGATCACATGGGCTTCCCCCAGATGGAGACCGAGAACTGCGAACACATCGATCCGGGCATCCATGCACGTGATGACGGCCATGTGGCGTCCCGGGCGTGGATCCGCCACATTGGAGCGGGCAGCTGCGTAGCCACGGTTGGCCGTGAGAAGTTCGGCGATCTGCGTCATGGTTGCATGAAGTGAATCACTTCGGGTGGCGGCCAGCACAACCTGGTTCGTCCCAAGGTCACGTTCACCGGCGGAACGCTTGGCCACGGTGTTGATCCAATGTCGGCGCATCTGCCAGTGGCGGCCCCATCGGCAGGCGGATGGGAAACGGTGGGAATGGCGTGGCGGCCACCATGGATCTCCGGTCGAGCACCGGGGCCACCGGCACGCCTGCCTTGAGCAGCGCGGCGACAACCTCGTCGCGCTCGCGCCCCGCCACGGAGGCGGCGACCGCATTGTTCAGTTCGGTTCCGCGGATGGTGCGCTCGGCGAAGGGGATATCCGCATGCTCGGCCAGGCCCAGCTCGAGGCAGAGGGCGGACCAGAAATGCTGCTCGTTGAGTACGCCCAAGGCCAACTGGCCGCCGTCGAGTGTGGTGAAGAGGCCGTACCCCGGCACAGGCGTCGAGCGCGATTCCGATGTAGCGCTTATTGAGCCGGTCCAGGTGGACATGACATCGGTCATTGAGATATCGAGATACGTGCCCTCCCCGCCCGCATCTCTCCCCAGGAGTGCGGCACAAATGCCGAAGGCAGCGGTCATCCCTGAGGCCAGGTCGGCGACGGGGAGTGGTGGCATGGTCGCGCCACCACCTTCCGGCGCGAGGGACCCGGCCCAAGCCTGATAGTTGATGTCGTGGCCCGGAGCACGCGACAGCGCACCGTTCTGCCCGTATCCCGATATCGAGCAGTAAATGACCTTGGAGTTCACAGCTCGGACTGCGGGCTCGTCGAGTCCCAGCCGCTCCATTACCCCGGGACGGAAACCCTCAACGACGACGTCGGCTTCAGCGGCCAATACCAGGGCCCGGGCCCGGTCCCCAGAATCCTTGAGGTCGAGAACCACGCTGCGCTTACCGGCGTTGACGGACTCGAAGAGCTCGGCATAGTGGCGCATGGGGTCACCACCTGGTGGCTCGACCTTGAGCACATCTGCCCCCAGAGCACACAGCAATGACGTGGCATAGGGCCCCGGTCGCCAGATGCTCAGGTCCAGCACAGATACGCCAGAGAGAAGTGAGGTCATTACCAGTGCGGCCATTCGACCGAGATTCTTGCACTTCTTGCAAAGACGGGTACCGTGCGGGAGTGCTCGGCTTCTTCTCGTTCACCGAGGTCACCGACCCTTCAGCGCACCGTGCGTACAACGAGTGGCACCAGATGGACCACATGCCCGAACAATTCTCCATTGAGGGCGTCACCTTCGGTCAGCGTTGGGTCTGTACACCCCGGTGCGTTGAGGCCAGGGTCAGTGTCAGCCCGCTCCTTGAACCCTGCCAGTACATGACCCTCTACCTGATGCGCGATGCCGGGGTCATACCCGAATTCAAAGCCCTGGCCGCCCGCCTCTGGAAGGAGGATCGCTTCTTCGCCGCCCGCCACTCCCATCTCAACGGTCCCTTTGAGGTCCGCCAACGCTGGGCGGCATCCCGGGTGCGGGTGTCGCCCGACGCCGTACCGTTCCGTCCCGCTCGGGGTGTGTACATCGTGGTCGGCCCCATGGTCGACGGGGCGGCCATGGCCGAGCAAGGAGA
This sequence comes from Acidimicrobiaceae bacterium, assembly GCA_003169675.1. Taxonomy (GTDB): domain Bacteria; phylum Actinomycetota; class Acidimicrobiia; order Acidimicrobiales; family RAAP-2; genus Bog-473. The sequence continues at coordinate 2,363 of PNAT01000193.1, read as the reverse complement.
GGTGGCCGGGGCGTGGCAATTTGCCGACGGGGTGACTGGTCGCCACATCACCGTTGCTTTCGTCGACGGAGACCTGTATCGGGCGACGGCCGATCTGTCCGATCTCAGCCTGGGAGCCGGGAGCACGCCGGAGTGGGCCGGGCCTCTCGAGACCATCGACGCCTCTCAGTGGGGTTGGTTCGATAAGTTATCGCCCCAATGAGCAATGTGAAGCAGTCAAAGGCCCAGCGCAGAGCGGAATCGCAACAGCGAGCAGCGGAGCGCCGGGCGGCGGAGCTACGCAAGAAGAGGGTCAGTCAGGCTTCGCGGGTCGGGGCCATCGTGGTGGCACTGGCGGCCGTCGTGCTGGTCATCAAGTTGGCCACCGGAGGTACTTCGACCGGGGTCCCACCGTCGCAGAAGAATCCTCACATCACCACCCAGGCCATTCCGGCCTCGCTCGTCATGGTTGCTCCTCCGGCGACTTCACTGGGACCCGAGGGCATCCCCATGCCGAGTGGACCCACGTTGGCCACGCTGATCAATGCGGCCACCGGCCAAACGGTCGATGGCGTGCAGTGCAGCACCGGTGAGCAGACGGCCACCCACGTGCACACGCACTTGACCATCTTCGTGAACGGGAAGGCGCAAGTGGTTCCCTATGGCATCGGCATTCCTGGATTCCAGGCCCAGTCCACGCCCCAGGGTGTCGCGGTGGGGGCGGGGAATTGTTTCTACTGGCTCCACACTCACGCCGAAGATGGCATCATCCACATCGAGTCGCCGAGCTTGACCGAGACGTTCACCCTGGGCCAGTTCTTCGCCGAGTGGGGTATCCCTCTCAGCAGCACCCAGATGGGGCCGGTGACGGGCAAGGTGACTGCGTTCTTCGCCTCTCCGGGCAACGCGCCGGGGATCTACCACGGGGACCCGGCCAACCTCCCGCTGGGCGACCACTACCAGATCCAGCTCGATGTCGGCACCGCGATCGTGGCGCCCTTCAAGTTGACCAATTGGGCCAAGCTGTAGGCCGATGGAGGTCGATGCCATCGTCGTCGGGCTAGGTCCCGGCGGCGAAGAAGTCGCGGGCCGCCTGGCCGAGTCTGGCTTCGAGGTGGTGGGGATCGAAGCGGAGCTGGTGGGCGGGGAGTGCCCCTACTGGGGGTGTATCCCTTCGAAGATGATGGTGCGAGCGTCGGATCTCCTGGCCGAGGGTCGTCGGATTTCGGGCAACGCGGGATCGTCGGTCATCACGCCCGATTGGTCTCCGGTGGCGCGGCGGATCCGAGACGAGGCCACGGACTCGTGGAATGACCAAGTAGCCGTCGACCGTTTCGAGGGCAAGGGCGGGACGTTCATCCGTGGTCGGGCCCGTGTGGTCGGCACCACGTCGGTCGAGGTAGAGGGGCAGACCGTGACCGCCCGACAGGCCCTCGTCCTGGCCACCGGTGCCCGAGCGTGGATCCCGCCGATGTTCAGGGACGTGCCGCATTGGACCAATCGCGACGCCATTGCCGCCGAGACGCTGCCGGGGTCACTGCTCGTGGTGGGCGGCGGGGCCATCGGCTTGGAGATCGGGCAAGCCATGGCTCGTTTCGGCGTCGAGGTCACGATCATTGAGATGGGTGACCGCCTGGTGGGGCCCGAAGAACCCGAAGCCTCCGCATTGATCACCGAGATCTTGCGCCGGGAGGGCATGGCGGTGCACACGGGGGTCAAGATCGAGCGGGTGGAGGGATGGGGTGACACGGGAGCCACGGTCCACCTTGGGGACGGCTCGTCGTTGTCCGCTGAACGCATGCTGGTGGCCACCGGACGTCGCACCGATCTGGGCGGGCTTGGAGTGGGTGCACTGGGGCTGGACGAGAGCGCCGCCGGCCTGCCCGTCGACGCCCGCATGAGGGTGATGCCGGGGGTGTGGGGCGTGGGCGACGTGACGGGAAAGGGAGCATTCACCCACGTCGCCATGTATCAGGCCCGCATTTGTGTGGCCGACATTTTGGGGCACCCTATCGGTGAGGCGGACTACCGCGCCTTGCCCCGCGTCACCTTCACCGACCCCGAAATCGGTTCGGTGGGACTAACCGAGGCGGACGCACGTCGGGGGGAGGGCCAGGTCACTGTGATGCACGAGTCGATCGCCTCCTCCGCCCGCGGCTGGATCCACAAAGGCGAGGGCTTTGTGAAGCTAGTGGCCCAGGACGGAGTGGTGGTGGGTGCGACATCCATGGGGCCAAGCGGCGGGGAGGTCCTCGGGCTGCTGGCGCTGGCCGTCCACGCCAGGATCCCGGTAGCCACGCTCAAGGAGATGATCTACGCCTATCCGACCTTCTACCGGGCCATCGATTCGGCACTTTGGGCCTAGGAGACTGTTGAACAATCGC
>PNAT01000010.1 GCA_003169675.1 Acidimicrobiaceae bacterium | reverse complement strand
GAGCCGCATCGGGCCAAAACGGTGTCTCAGCTCCAGACACTCGCCAATCGCCCCAGACGTTTGTCGTCTCGACCGGCCCGGCCGGTACGCTCTGGGGGTGGCTGATAGCGGTAGAACGACGCTGGAACAGCTGCGTGCAACCGCCCTCACTTGCACCAAATGCCTGCTGGCAGAAGGGCGCACCCAGGTTGTCTTCGGGGTGGGGGATCCCGAGGCCGGACTCCTCTTCGTGGGAGAGGGACCGGGCCGTGAAGAGGACTTGGCCGGCGAGCCGTTCGTTGGGCGCTCGGGCAAACTCCTCGACCGCCTCATGTGGGAAGAGATCGGGCTCACCCGGGATCAGTGCTATATCGCCAACGTGGTGAAATGCCGGCCGCCCAACAACCGAGATCCGGCACCGAACGAAATAGAGGCCTGCCGCCCCTACCTCGAAGAGCAGATCACTCTCATCAACCCCTCGGTCGTCATCACACTGGGAAACTTTGCCACCCGACTTCTGCTGGGGCGCTCCGAGGGCATCCGCCAACTGCGCGGTTCGACCTTTCCCTACCGGGCGGGCCATCTTGTGCCGACGTATCACCCGGCGTACGCCCTGCGCGCCGGCGGCCAAGCGCTGGCCGAGATGCGAGCCGATATGGTACGCGCCAAGCGACTGATGGCTTGAGCGACCGATGAACTGGCCCCTCCTTGTCCGCACTGATTCGCCCGAGGAAACCAAGGATGTTGCCGCACGCCTGGCGTCGGTTTGCGGTTGTGGCGACATCGTTCTCCTGAATGGTGAGCTGGGCGCAGGCAAGACCGCCTTCGCCCAAGGCTTCGCCGCCGCCCTCGGCGTAGAGGGTCCGGTGACCAGTCCCACCTTCACGCTGGTCCGTCAGTATCGCTGCGCCGACTCCAACCCGATCGAAACCCTGATCCATGCCGACGTCTACCGCACCGAGTCCCTTCCCTAGGTGTTCGATCTGGCCCTGGCCGAGCTGGTAGAAGAGCGGGCCGTCGCCCTCATTGAATGGGGGGACATGGCCGCACCAGCGCTGGGCGACGACGCCATTGAGGTCACTCTGTCTTGGCCCGAGCCGTTTTCGTCCGCATCCGCTGAACAGCGCACCATCAGCATCACCGGCCGTGGGCGCTGGGCCTGGCGCGCTGACGAGGTGGCCCGCGTCCTGCCCTCCGCAACCTCTCGGGTTGCGCCGTGAACATCGTGGCCATTGAGACAGCTACTGAGACGGTTGGGGTGGCCGTACGCACCGAGAGTGGCGTGCAGGCCGAGTTCGCCTTGACCGGACGGCGGCGCCACGTCGAGTCGCTGGCGCCGGCCATGAAGCATCTTTTCGATCAGGTGGGACTCGACGTCGGTGATCTTCATGCCGTGGCCGTCGACCTTGGTCCCGGGCTTTTTACCGGCCTCCGCGTCGGCGTCTCGGCGGCCAAGGGCCTGGCGCAGGCCCTCGGTATCGGCGTCATGGGCCTGACCAGTCTGGACATCCTCATTCGCGCCGCCGCCCAGTCTGGCCAGCGCGGCCACGTCCTGGCTGCGGTTGACGCTCGGCGAGGTGAGGTGTTCGCCGCCCTCGGGGAAGTGCGTTCTGCCGATGGTGAGACCGAGGAGATCTTTTCACCCGGGCTTTTTGCGCCTTTTGAGTTGGCGGCGGCGTTGGCTGAACTTGGCGGGATACCGATACTCGCCGTCGGTGATGGCGCACAGAGGTACTCCGAGGTGGTTGGTGCGGTGCCCGGCGTTTCCTGTGTCTTGCAGGCGTTCGGGTTCCCTCCACCGTTGACCCTTTTGGCCATGGCATCAGCGCTCCTTGAAGAAGGAGCAGCGCCGGTTGAGCCACAACTCGTCGTTCCTCTTTATATGCGCGAGGCAGACGCCCGGAGCAATTTCGCCCAGATTGACCGTCCCGAGAGCAGCCCCTCGGCCGCGCCCTCCTGAGCCGGGCGTGGCCATGGACCTTCGCCTGGAGAAGCTGAAACGACGGGATCTGCGCCACGTCCTTCCGATTGAGGCGACCGTATTCCCTGAGCCATGGACGGTGGCCGTCTTCAACTCCGAATTGGCATTGCGTCATGGTCGGCTCTATCGCGCCGCCTGGGACGGGGATCAGTTGGCGGGCTACATAGGCTTCCTGATCCTCGATGAGGAAGCCCACATCACGACGATCGCCACCGCACCCCGCTACCAACGCACCGGGGTGGGCAGCACGCTCATCATCGACGGGATCCGCGCCCTGCTCACCTCGGGTGTCAAGCACCTCTCCCTCGAAGTTGCCGTCTCCAACGAGCGCGCTATTGCCCTCTACTACCGCTACGGTTTCGCCCCGGTCGGCGTGCGCAAGAACTACTACGAACGCATCAACGAAGACGCCCTGATTCTCTGGGCCGACCTTCCCGAAAGCGTCTAAGCACCGCCGCGTACGGGTAGAGGAGTGGTGAAGACCGGTGGAACGGCGTGTCAGGTCGAGACAGTTGCCGCTCCCGGACTGCGCCGGTCAGGTGGGTGACGCGCTGCGTTGGCTCTGTGGACCGGCTCCAGGGCCACGCCCCGCGTCCTCGCCCGCGAACGGGATGATTCCGGAGCCAGGCAGGGAGGAAGCACTACCCACGTACGCTGGCACGATGGGTCTGGTC
>PNAT01000112.1 GCA_003169675.1 Acidimicrobiaceae bacterium | reverse complement strand
GGCGTCGAGAAGATGTGGACCGGCAACCGGGCCGAGACGATCGCCGGAATCGAGGACGGGTTGCCGGCCGACTACCGCCACGACCTGCACGATCGACGGCACGCCGACGACAACCCGGCCGGCAGCATCCTGATGGGGCTCAACAACTCCTGGGCCCAGCGGATCATGACCGAACGGGGCGTGACGGCGCGTCAGATCGCCGCCGCAGCCGTGAAGGCCTTCGACCATGCCTCCCGCAACCCGTTGGCCCAGTGCCAGCGCACGACCAGTATTGAGGAAGTGCTCGACTCACCTCAGGTGGCGGGTGTCCTGACCCGACTCATGTGCAGCTCGTTCACCGATGGTGCGGCGGCGGTGGTGGTCGCCGGCCCGTCCGTACCGGCACCGTCGTCGGCCCCGCGTATCATCGGTTCGGTGGCCCGATCCGGAAATGGCTTGCTCGACTACCACGATCGCCTCACCCAAGCCGCCGACGCCGCCTGGGAGGCCTTCGGCTTCGGGCCTGACGAGATCGACCTGGTCGAACTGCACGACGCCACCGCGGCGGAGGAGCTCTACGCGCTGGAGTCGCTCGGCTTTTTTGAGCCGGGCGAAGCTGGGGCGGCCACCGAGGCGGGCCGGACCGGCGTGGACACGCCGGGCCTGGTGGTGAACACCAGCGGCGGCTTGGTCGGGCGCGGGCACCCGCTGGGCGCCACCGGATTGGCCCAGGTGGTCGAGTTGGCCGCGCAATTCCGTGGCCGGGCCGGAGCCCGGCAGGTCGATGGTGCCCGCCTTGGACTGGCCGTGAACACGGGCGGGATCATCGACGGCGACGCCGGATTCGTCGGCATCCATGCCGTACGGGCCGGGTCCACACCAGCGTGAGGGGCATCCGGATCTCCGGCTGGGGCATTGCCGTGCCCGACAAGGTGGTTACCAACGACGACATGGCCCTCAACCTCGACACCAGCGACGCCTGGATCGTCGAGCGCACCGGCATCCGTGAGCGCCACATCGGCGGCACCACGTCGGGGCTGGCCATCGAAGCCGGGCAGGCGGCGCTGGACTGCGCCGGTCGCACGGCCGCCGAGATCGACCATCTGGTGCTGGCCACCACCACGCCGGACGGCATCGTCCCCGGGACGGCACCCAGCGTGCAGCACGCGCTGGGCATCAAGGGTGGGGCCTTCGACATCAACGCCGCCTGCTCAGGCTTCGTCTATGGGCTGGTGACCGCAGCCGGTCTCATTGCGGCCGGCTCTGGACCGATCATGCTGATCGGATCAGAGACGCTTTCCAATATCACCGACATGAACGACCGCGCCATTGCCATCATCGTGGGCGACGGAGCCGGCGCCGTCATCATTGAGCCGGTCGATGGTGCGGGCGGGCTGCTCAGCTGGAACCTGAACTCCGACGGCTCCCTGCGCCACCTGCTCAAGTGCGAGCACGGAGGGACCCTCTTCATGGACGGCAAGGAGGTCTTCCGCAAGGCCGTCCGGGTGGTGGTCGAGTCAGCCGAGCGGGCCATGGCCGATGCCGGGTTGGGCCCCGACGACATCTCTCTGCTGGTGCCCCATCAGGCCAACCTCAGGATCATTCAAGCAGCCTGCCAGCGTCTGGGCATTCCCGAGGAGCGCACCGCCGTGGTCATCGACCGCTACGGCAACACGTCATCGGCCTCCATCCCCCTGGCCCTGCACGATGCCATCGTGGGCGGCCGGGTGCACGACGGCGACCACCTCCTCCTGACCGGGTTCGGCGGAGGCATGACGTGGGCCAGCGCCGTCCTGCGCTGGGGCGGGTGAGCGCCCGGTCGGCGTCACCGACACCGGACCCCTCCCTGGTGATCCTGGCTGCCGGGCGGGCCCGTCGCTACGGAGGGTGCAAGCCCCTGGCCCCGGTCGGGCCACGCGGCGAGGCGGTCATCGACCTGGTGGCCAGCGACGCCCTGGCGGCCGGCTTCGGCACCATTGTGCTCGTGCTCGGTCCCGACACCGGCCCGGCCATTCGCTACCACATAGAACGCGTCTGGCCCCGCAGTGTCGATGTCCGCTTCGCGCTGCAGCCCGCTCCGTTGGGCACGGTCAATGCCGTCCTGTCCGCATCGGAGCACGTGGGCAAGATGCCCTACGGGGTGGGGAACGCCGACGACATTTACGGGCAGGCCGGGTGCACCCTGCTGGCCCACCACCTGAAGAGCCAGGGGGCGTCCAACGCCCTGGTGGGCTACCGCTTGGCCGACGCCGTGATCGGCCAGTCACCTGTGACGCGCGGCATCTGCCGGGTGTCCAACGACGGTCAGCTCCTCGGCGTCGATGAGCGCCGCCAGGTCACTGCCCGCAGTGACGGCGGCTTCGTCTCCGACGACGGGTGCCAGCCCAGCGCGCTCTCGCCCGACGCCCGGGTCTCCATGAACCTGTGGGGCTTCACACCCGGCTTCCACCGGACCCTCCAAGCCGCCATGGCGGCGGCCGTCGATGCCTCCGAGGAGGCCGAGGTGCTGCTGCCCGAAGTGGTGGCCCAGTCGCTGGCTTCGGACTCGTTCACCGTGCTGGACGCCCAGGGGCGCTGCATCGGGGTGACCCACCCCGACGACCTCGCTCTGGTGCAGGCCGAGCTGGACCGCCAGGTGGGAAGCGGCGAGCGCCCGGCCACGCTCTGGGCCGCCGCCGACTGACCCCCGGACGCGACGCAACCCCGAGTAACCGTTCGGCCGAAGCCTCCCGTGCTCCTCGGGGCTACGTCTGCGATGACCCGCTGGCTTCGTGCCGGGATCGTGTCGGACAATCCCAACCCGGGCCGGGTTCGGCAACTCCAGGGAAGTCACCGTTCCACACCACGGACCATCATCGATCGGACACTTCCCCCCGCTCCGACCGCGAGCCCCTTGCGGGACTCAAAGCCGACCCTCGATCCGGCCTTGCGGCGTTCTCTCGGCCACCATCTGTTCCGCCTTGCGGCTTTCCTTCCGGCTTCCCGCACTCCCACCTTGCGGCGGTCGCTTGGGGTTCGGCGGGCTTTCGTCTCCGAACTGACGACAGATTGCGCCATACGTCACACAAGGTCAATGGCTATTCGCGAAATCCCGATGTTCTCCCCACCTTTTCATCCGTCATCCCCAACGGTGGCCGAAAGAATCCCCAACTCCTCCACATGCTGAGCCGAAAGATGCACCATCTCGGCCGGTCGCCGCATCCCCGTCCTACAGCGGCGTCACGTAGGCACCGGAGATCCCGCCGTCGACCAGGAACGTCGACGCAGTAATGAACGACGAGTCATCACTCGCCAGAAAGGCCGCCGCCGCCGCGATCTCGCTGGCCTCGCCGAAGCGGCCCATCGGGATGTGCACCAGACGCCGGGCTGCCCGCTCGGGATCCTTGGCGAAGAGTTCCTGGAGGAGCGGGGTGTTCACCGGGCCGGGGCACAGGGCGTTGACCCGCACCCCCTGCCGGGCGAATTGGACCCCCAGCTCACGCGACATGGCCAGCACGCCCCCCTTGCTGGCCGTGTAGCTGATCTGGCTGGTCGCCGCGCCAAGGAGCGCCACGAAGGACGCCGTGTTGATGACCGAACCGCCACCCCGGGCCAACAGGTGGGGCAGCCCGTACTTGCAGCACAGGTACACCGAGGTGAGGTTGACCGTCTGGACCCTCTCCCAGGCGTCGAGCCCCGTGTCGAGGATGGAGTCGTCGTCGGGCGGGCTGATGCCGGCGTTGTTGCAACAGATGTCGATGCCGCCATAGCGGGAGGACACCGCCTCGTACAGGGCTTCCACGTCGGTGGCCGAGGTGACGTCGCACCGCACGAACATGCCGTCGATGGACGCCGCCAGCGCGGTGCCGGTGGGCTCGTCGAGATCCACCACGGCCACCATGGCCCCCTCGGCCGCGAAGCGCTCGCACATGGCCCGACCGATGCCACCCGTCCCTCCGGTGACCACAGCCACCTTGTCGGCCAGGCGATAGGCGTAGGGAATGGTCTCGCTCATGAATCTCCTCGCTGCGTCGGACTGGTTTTCGTACAGAATCAGCTACTCGGAGCTGATGAAGACGTTCTTCACATCGCTGAAGGCGTGCAGGGCGTCGGGACCGAGCTCGCGCCCCAGGCCCGACTGCTTGGCCCCGCCAAAGGGCGTCCAGTAGCGCACCGACGAGTGGGAGTTGACCGACAGGGTCCCGGTCTCGACGGCGCGGGCCACCCTGAGCGCCCGCCCGATGTCGCGCGTCCACAGCGAGCCCGACAGGCCATAGGGGGTGTCGTTGGCCAGGCGCACGGCATCCGCCTCGTCGTCGAAGGGGATGACCACCACCACGGGCCCGAAGATCTCCTCGCTGGCGGCGCGGTCGGACGGGTCCACCGGAGCCAGCACGGTGGGGGCGAACCAATTGCCCGGGCCGTCGGGGCAGGTGCCCCGGAAGGCCACCGGCGCGCCGTCAGGCACGAACGAGGCCACGCTGGCCATATGGGCCGGGGAGATCAGCGGCCCCATTTCGGTGGTCGCCTGCGTGGGGTCGCCCACCACCACACCGGTCACCGCGGGCTCCAGGTGCTCCATGAAGCGGTCGTAGGCCGAGCGCTGGACCAGGATACGGGAGCGGGCGCAGCAGTCCTGGCCGGCGTTGTCGAAGACCCCGTAAGGCGCCCGGGGCGCCGCCAGCTCAACGTCGGCATCGGCGAAGACGATGTTGGCGCTCTTGCCGCCCAGCTCGAGGGTGAGGCGCTTGATCTGTTCGGCGCACCCGGACATGATGGTCCGCCCCACCTCGGTCGACCCGGTGAAGCAGAGCTTGCGCACCGCCGGGTGGGTGACGAGGCGCCGGCCCACCACGCGGCCCGGGCCGGGCAGGATCTGCAGCACGCCGTCGGGGAGCCCGGCCTCGAGCGACAGCTCTCCGAGGCGCAGCGCGCTGAGCGGGGTGAGCTCGGCCGGCTTGAGCACCACGGTGTTGCCGGCCGCCAAGGCGGGCGCCAGCCCCCAGCCGGCGATGGCCATGGGGAAGTTCCAGGGCACGATGATGCCCACCACCCCCAGCGGCTCGTAGAAGGTCATGTCGATGCCCCCGGGCACCGGGATCTGGCGGCCGCTGTGGCGCTCGGGCGCACCGGCGTAGAACTCGAGCACGTCGCGCACGTTGCCGGCCTCCCACAGGGCGTTGCCCAGCACGTGCCCGGCGTTGGCCACCTCCAGGAGGGCCAGCTCATCACGGTGCGCATCGACGGCGGCGGCGAAGCGGCGCAGCAGGCGGGCCCGGTCCCCCGGTGCCACGCCGCGCCAGGTCTCGAACGCCGATGAGGCCCGCGCAATGGCGGCGTCGACCTCGCCCTCGGTCAGCCCTTCCACCGAGGTGATGACCGCTCCCGTGGCCGGATTGAGGATGGCGGTGGGGCTCGGCACGGTGTGATTGTTGCCGATCGGCACGCTGTCGCCCCAACCCGGCCCCGGAGGCGCCGGTACAGTTCCGCCGTGGCCCAGACCGAGACCGTCCAGTTCAACCTGGCCCGAGCCTTCGACACGTTGGTCGAAACCCTGGCCGAGCGCGAGTGCATCGTGTGGCGTGACCGCCGGCTGACCTACGCCGAGCTGTCCGGGCGCTCCAAACGGTTGGCCGCCTACCTGCACGCCCGGGGCCTGGGGGTGCACACCGAGCGGGCGCACCTGGCCGGCCACGAGTCGGGCCAGGACCACGTGGGCCTGGCGCTCTACAACGGGAACGAGTACCTGGAGGGGATGCTGGGGTCCTATGGAGCACGGGTGGCCCCGTTCAACGTCAACTACCGTTACGTGGGCGAGGAGCTGCGCTACCTGTTCAACGACGGGGCGCCGCGGGCGCTCATCTACCACGCCTCCCTGGCCCCCACCCTGGGCGAGGTGCTGCCCACGTTGGACTCGCCGCCCGACGTGCTGCTCCAGGTGGCGGACGAAACGGGTCACGCCCTCCTCCCCGGGGCCGTGGAGTACGAGGAGGCACTGGCCGGATCATCGCCTGACGGCGCGCCGGTCGAGCCCTCCCCCGACGACCTGTACATCCTCTACACGGGGGGGACCACCGGCATGCCCAAGGGCGTGCTGTGGCGACAGCACGACATCTTCATGGCGGCCATGGGCGGCCGCAAGGTCGGTACTTGGGAGACCGTCAAGAGCTACGAGGGCATCACCGAGCGCCTGGCCGAGAGCATCCCGCTCAAGTTGCTGGTGCTGCCGCCCCTCATGCACGGCGCCGCCCAGTGGGCGTCCTTCATGCTCATGGCCCAGGGCGCCACCCTCGTCTTCCCCGATGACCCCCGCCGGGTCGATCCCGACGATGTGTGGCGCACCGTCGAGCGGGAGAGAGTCAACACCATGATCATCGTGGGTGATGCCGTGCTGCGGCCCCTCATCCTCCAGCTCGACAAGGCCACCTACGACCTCTCGTCCTTCTTCGCCGTGGGCAACGGCGGCGCGGCACTCACCCCGGCCGTGCGCGACCTGGCGCTGGCCCGCCTGCCCAACCTCATCATCTCCGACTCGGGCGGCTCCTCGGAGACGGGCGCCCAGATGTTCGTGGTGCGCGACGACACCACGACGGCGGGCAATTTCCTGCCGGGCCCGGGCACGGTGGTGGTCGACGAGGCCCTCACCACCGTGCTGGCCCCGGGGCACGAGGGGAACGGGTGGCTGGCGCAGACCGGGTACATCCCGCTGGGGTATCTCGGAGACGCCGACAAGACGGCTCGCACCTTCCCGGTCATCGATGGCGTCCGCTACTCCATCCCCGGCGACCGGGCCCGGCTGCTGGCCGACGGCCAGATCGAACTGCTCGGGCGTGATTCAGTGACCGTGAACTCGGGTGGCGAGAAGATCTTCGTGGAGGAGGTGGAGCGGGCCATCGCCGGCCATCCGGCTGTGGCCGACGTGGTGGTGGTGGGCCGTCCGAGCGAGCGCTGGGGCCAGGAGGTCGTGGCCGTGGTCCAACTGGCTGAGGGGCCCGAGTGGGCGGGGACGCCCGCTGCGTCCATCGTCGAGCATGCCTCGGGCTTCATCGCCCGCTACAAGCTGCCCAAGGAGGTCGTCTTCGTGCCGGTGGTCCAGCGCTCACCCTCGGGCAAGGCCGACTACCGCTGGGCGGCCGAGCAGGCGACGGCCGGGGAAGCCTGAGCGACGACCACCCTTTCGACCGCCCGCCTGGTCCTCCGCCCCTTCCGAGAGTCCGACCTGGGCCCGTTCGCCGCCCTGAACGCCCACCCCCTAGTGGTCGAGTCCCTGGGCACATCGCCCACCCGGGCCGAGAGCGACGCCTTGGTCGAGCGGTACTCGGCGGAGCTGCTGGTCGAAGGGTGGGGGCTGTGGGCGGTGGAGGTGCTGGGCGGCGCGCCCTTCGTGGGCATGGTGGGGCTGCACCGGGTCGGTGCCGCGTTGCCGTGCGCCCCGGCGGTCGAGGTGGGGTGGCGGTTGAGCCCGAAGCACTGGGGACTGGGGTATGCCACCGAGGGGGCGACGATGGCGCTGCGCTACGGATTCAACAAGCTCCATGGAGGCGGCCTGAACGAGATCGTCGCCTTCACCACCCTCTTGAACGTGCGCTCTCAGGCCGTGATGGGGCGCATCGGCATGGTGCGCGACGTGGGGGCCGACTTCGACCATCCTTCACTCCCCGAGAGCAGCCCGCTCCGGCGCCATGTGCTCTACCGGGCGAGGCCGGCGTGATTGACGAGGCTCCGTCCCGCTGACCACTTAGCCGGCGGAGAAGTGCGGGTTGTCGATCAACCCGAGGATGTGACTGTGCGGGGGACCACCGTCGCCGTCACGATGCCGTCGCCCACTTCAGCCGCCGGCGTGTGGATGGCGGCGCCTACTCTCGCGCCGTGACTCCTGTCTTGCCGGGCGATGATGTCGTGACCGACGACCGGCCCCGCTGCGGGTGGGCCCAGGGACCGTGGAACATCCCGTACCACGACACCGAGTGGGGCGTGCCGGTGCACGACGATCGGACCCACTTTGAATTCCTCGTGCTGGAGGGCGCCCAGGCCGGGTTGAGCTGGCTCACCATCCTCAAGCGACGCGACGGGTACCGGAAGGCCTTCGCTGACTTCGATGTCGAGAAGGTGGCCCGGTTCACCCCGGCCCGGGTGGAGAAGCTGCTGCTCGACCCGGGCATCATCCGCAACCGGGCCAAGGTGGAGGCCACGGTGCGCAACGCCCGCGCCTTCATGGCCGTGCAGGACGAGGTCGGTTCCTTCGACGCCTACCTCTGGGGGTTCGTCGGTGGCAGTCCCAAGGTGAACCGGTGGCGCCGCCTTGATCAGCTGCCGGCGTTCACCCCCATCTCCGAGGCGGTCAGCGCCGACCTGCGCCGGCGCGACTTCCGGTTCGTCGGGCCCACCGTCTGCTACTCCCACTTGCAGGCCGCCGGGCTCATCAACGACCACCTGGTGAGCTGCTTCCGCTATGCCGAGCTCACAGGGGGCGCCACATGAGGACGCGGCTGCCGAACTGTCCCATCACCGGCTCCTCGGGCGGCAGTCCCCGCGCGGTGTACCAGTCGTGGGCCGGGCCCACCTCCACAAACCCCTCCGACGCATAGAACGGGGCATTCCAGGGCACGTCGCGGTAGGTGGCCAGAGTGAGTTCGCCGTATCGATGTGCGGTCGCCCAGGCGCAGGCCGCCTGCAGCAGGGCGCGCCCCCGACCCTGGCGGCCGTGGTCAGGATGCACCGAGAGCTGTTCGAGATGGGCCCCTCCCGCCACGCGGTCGATCCGGCAGAAGCCGCGCGGGGGGTCTCCCGAGACCAGTATGGCCAGGGCGGCGGCCAGTTCTTCCACCGTGCCCGCCGGGGGCAGCGGTCCTATGCCCAGTGGCGGGAACATGGCATCAGCCTTCTCCTCGATGGTGGGAAGAAGGGAGAGCTCGTCGGGCCGCGCTTCCCGGACGTTGTCCATGGGCCGACGGTACCGCAGCAGGTCAGGGGCTCCGCCTGGGTGGGCGAGTCCCCGTTAGCGTGACCGGTCGTGCGAGCCGTCGTGTGCCGAGAACTGGGGCCGCCCTCGCTCCTGCAGATTGTGGAGCAGCCCGACCCCGACTCGGGGCCGGCGGGCGTGGTCGTCGCCGTCGAGGCGGCGGGCGTGAATTTCGTGGATGGCCTCTTCATCGCCGGCCAGTACCAGATCAAACCAGCACTCCCCTTCACCCCAGGCAGCGAAGTGGCCGGCCGTGTCGCCGCGGTCGGATCGGAGGTGCACGGAGTGTCCGTGGGCCAGCGGGTCATGACCACCACTGGACTCGGCGGCTACGCCAGCCACGTGGTCGTCCCACCTCTCGCCCTGGTGCCTCTGCCTGATCAGCTCGATGCCCCTCGGGCCGCCACCTTCACCCAGAGCTACTGCACCAGCCTGTTCGCCTTGCGGGACCGGGCGCACGTGCACGCTGGCGAGAGCGTCCTGGTCCTGGGCGCCGGGGGTGGCATCGGCCTGGCCGCCATTGCGGTGGCCCGTGCTCTGGGGTGTCGTGTGATCGGGGCGGCTTCAAGTGGGGACAAGCGGGCCGCCGCACTGGCGGCGGGTGCCGAAGCGGTCATCGACACTTCGACCGAATCGGTCAAGGACGCCGCCCGAAGCTGGGCCGGCGGGACCGGGGTCGATGTGGTGGTCGACCCCATCGGTGGTCCGGCGGCGGAGCAGTCACTGCGGGCCCTGGGCGATGGCGGCCGCTACCTGGTCATCGGGTTCGCGTCCGGGACTATCCCCTCGCTTCCGGCCAACCAGGTCCTGTTGCGCAACCGCACCGTGCTCGGGGTCGACTGGGGCATCTGGTCGATGCAGCACGGAGCCGAGCAGCAGGCCCTACTGACCGACCTGATGGAGATGGTCGCCGTTGGGTCCATTGACCCGGTCGTGCCGACCACCTACCCGTTGGACGAGGTGGCGCGGGCGCTCGACGACCTCCTGGCCCGCCGAGTGGTCGGCAAGATCGCGTTGATCCCCTAGCGGTATCGATCCACGGTCAGGCGTCTCGGGAGAGCACGCGCCAGAAGGTGAATCCGATGAGGGCGGCGGCGAGCACCACGAAGATGGCTGCCTCAATCCCCTGGAAGGCCCAGAATCGAGTGTCGGGTTGGAAGGTCACCAGCTGGTGGAAACCGTGCGAGGCCAGGCAACTGCTCATGCCACCGTCCCCGCCGCCCTTTCCGGGAAAGATGGAGGCGCATCCCTTGGGAAGCTCGTTGAGCGAGAACTGGTCGCCATAGTTGTGGCCCCCCGGACCCACGATGCTGTTCGAGATGGCCCATGAATTCGCGGGTTGCCCGGCCTTTCCGTTGAGGAGGGAGTAGAGCTTGGCGACAGGAGTCTCATAGTGGGGTCTGAGATAGATCCCGATGGCCACCCGGATGGCCAGGAACAGGGCCAGCGTTGTCGCCAGAGCAGGGAGCACCCGCCGGATGACAGAACCCACCGCGATGCCGAGTGCGACACCGAAGAGCGAGTACGCCACCGGGACGAACCCCTGCACGTCAAAGGTGCCGAATCGCGCACCCAGCGCGTTCTCCGGGTTGTGCCACCAGGTGACGAGAGCCGCCATGGCTGCGCCCCAGACGGCGGCGGCCAAGAGCGCCCACATGACATTAGTCCGCAACCAGCGGGCCCTGGTCACCCCTTGGGTCCAGGCCAGACTGTGGGTGCCATCTTCGAACTCCTTGGCCAACAGCGGCGCTCCCCAGAACAACCCGAACAACAGGGGCGTGACCAAGGTGAGGTCGACCAGGTCCATGATGGCGCCGTCACCCCGGAAGAGGAAGCTCCCGATGTCCGCGCAACTGCTGGTGGCGCCGCAGGAGGCCAGGGCAACGGCGTAGTCGTGCGCCATCACGCTGCCGGTGACGAGCAGGATCGTGGTCAGGACCACCAGGGCTGCCGCGGCGAAGTACGCCTGATTGCCGTGCAGGCGCCAGATCATGAAATTCATCGCACCTCCTCCAATGCGTTGAGGTGGCCCCCGAGGGGGACGTCGCCCTGACCCATGTAACCCAGGATGATGTCTTCCAGTCCCACTTCGGTGATCTCCCAGCTTGGGTCGAGCACGGGGCCGTCACAACGGACCAGGAGTCGAGTCTGGCGCTCGGTCTGCGTGGCCTTGATCACCGTGAGGCTCCGCTCAATGTCGGTCAGATCCCGCCGCCGGCCTAACAACATGCGATGCGAGGCCAGGAGATCGTCGATGTCCTCGCAGATCTGGGCTCGTGAGGAAGAGAGCAGGAGCACGTGATCGCACACCCGTTCGAGGTCGTGCAAGAGGTGGGAGGACAGCATCACCGAGAGATCGCCGTCGGCGACCGCTTCGGTCAAGGTGGTCAGGAACTCGCGGCGGGCCAGCGGATCGAGCGCGGCCACCGGCTCGTCGAGCAAGAGCAATCGGGGACGTTTGGCCAGGGCCAGCCCCAGCCCGACCTGGGCTCTCTGCCCTCCCGAGAGCGTGGCCACCGGCCGATCGGTGGGCACGTGCAATGCAGCCAGTCGGGACCGGGCGCCATCGGCATCCCAGCCCTCGTTGAGGTGCGCGCCCAGGCGCAAATGGTCCTCCGCGCTCAGGCGCGGGTAGAGCGGCACGTCCTGGGCCAGGTACCCCACACTGGACAGGAACTCGGGATCCTGGCGCGGCGCCCGGCCCAGGACGGCCAGTTCGCCCGTGCTGGGCCTGCTGAGGCCGACCAGCATGCGCAGCAGGGTGGTCTTTCCCGCCCCGTTCGGACCTACCAGGGCCGTGACTCGACCGCGGGGCACCGAGATGGTGCAATCCTGCAGTGCCCAGAGGGATCCGTAGCGCTTCCCGAGTCCCTTGGTCGTGATGGCCGTCGTGCTGCCCGAGCCGGACGCCATCAGGCCACCCCCTCAATCCATGAGGAGCGCAGGATCGAGCGGAGGAGAGCCTCGATCGACTCCTCGTCGAGACCCTCCTGGCGAGCGGTCAGGACCCACTTCTCCAGGCTGCGGGCCAGGCGCGCCTGGGTGCCGGGCGGCGGCCCATCGGGGCGGCGCGACACGAACGTGCCCACACCCTGACGGCCCTCGACCAGGCCCTCGTGCTCGAGCTCCCAGTAGGCCTTCATCACCGTGTTGGGGTTGATGGCCACCTCGGCCACTACTTCCTTGACCGTGGGCAGCTTGTCTCCCACCTTCAGGACGCCCATGCGCAAGGCCTGCTTGATCTGCTGCACCAATTGGAGGTAGGCCGGCACCCCCGAGGCCGAATTGAGCTGGAAGCTCATGGTCTGCTTCAATACTTCTCTAGTCACCTATAGAAGTGTAGAACATGAGGGCGAGATGTCAACCCCCACATGCCCGGCAGGAGCTCCCAAGGACCACCGACACGCGCTGCACTTGCTCACACTCGGTCGGGGGCATGCGGAATCAAGAGATCGGTCTGAACCTAGGATCGGCCTCATGGCCGACCGTCGATGGCGCTCCTTGGTATCCCTCAGTCCGATCGTCGTGCTCGTCGTGGCGAGTGCCGCCTGTTCATCCACCAAGGCGACGAACACACCGTCCGGGCAACCGAAGAGGGGGACGTCGACGTCGGCTACTTCGGCTCCGACCTCGCTGGCGCCGACCACCACCACCGCTGCGCCCACCTTTTCGGCCATCGCCGGCTCGTATGTGGCGGGTACCGCTGACGGCGGGAGCCTCTTTGTGAGAGCCGACGGGGCGTCGCGCTTCAGTGCTCCGGACTCGATCGCCTGCCCCAGCTGTTCGACGGCCTCGACGCCGATCGGCACGGTCGATTTCGGCCTGACCACGCTCCAGCCGACCGGTGGCGGGGCCTACACGGCCTCGGGAACGATCACGGCGGAGTCGGACCCGGCCTGGGCCAATCAGCTGGGTGCCGGACCGGTGGGCCATGCGGTGACGTTGACCGTCTCCGCCAGCGGGAGCATCACCGTGAGCTTCCTTCCGGCGAACGACACGCTCAACAAGTCAGGCGGCTGACCGACCGGGCCCGCTCGTCGCGGGCGGGCAGCTCAGCTCAGGTCAGTGCTGCGCAATCTGCAGCGGGAACGAGAAATGCCCGTCGACCACCAGCGTGTACTTCCCGGTCGGGATGCGTCCCGACCCGCTGGGCCGAGTCTGTGCCCATGACCCGGCGCCTTGCACCGTGGCGTTGGGCTGCAATTGCGCAAAGCCCAACGCGGGGCAATTGAACGGCTTGGACCCGGGCCACACGTTGCTGTGGTGGGAACCCTGGATCTCGAATCCCATGGAACCACACGGCCCGATCTGCAGGGCCGTCGACGTCGGCCCCGGCGCCGCACCGGCGTACGGCGCCACATAGTTACACGGAGCCGCCGCTCCGTTGCGGACCACGAACGTCATATTGAGGGTGTCGCCTGGATGCAAGGTCAACTTGTTGACCACGATGAGAATCGCCGTCGTCTTGCCGGAGCACTCCCAAAAAGTGCGATGACCGGCCAGCGCCAGCTTGGGCGCGGCCGCAGTGTGGCTCGTCTTGTGGGATGCCGCGGCGGCCGGCACCATGCCCGTTCCGATCGTCGCGCAAGCCGCCATAAGGGTGAATGCCGAGAGGTAGATGCCCTTCTTCATGGACCACAGCCTGCCCGACCAGAGGCCGGCGCGCCTGTTATGGGCAAATCAGGCCCGAAACGCCGGGATGACCTGGGTGCCCATGAGCTCAATCGTCTGCATGACCGCCTCGTGCGAAATCTTGTACGGGTTGACCAGGCAGAGAAGGAGGTCGACACCGGCCTCCTCGTAGAGGCGGCAGGCCTCGATGCATTCTTCGGGCGTCCCCAACACACAGGCATTGGCCCCCATGAGGTACTCCAGGCTGAGGAGGTCGAGCATGCCCTGGTCATCGTGGCTCTTCATTTCCGCTGCATAGGAGTAGTTCCCGAGGTCCTGGTGGCGCTCGGCCATCCAATCGGTCAGCGTGGCGATCTGGCGCGCACCCGTCTTCGGGTACCACTCGAATGACTCCCGGGCCTCGGACATCGCCTGTTGGCGATCGGGGCCGCAGATGGCCATGGTGAAGGTCGCCGCCTGGTTGTGCACATAGGAGCCGATGGGCGAGGTGCAACGAGCGACCGCCTCCCGGTAGATGTCGATCTTGCGCTTGACCTCCGAAGGGGGAAGTCCGACGGCGAATGAGCACAGACCGAGGCCCAGGTCACCCATCTGGGCGTGCCCCTCATCGCTGGTGGTGGCACCCCACAACGGTGGGTGGGGCTTCTGCCAGGGCTTGGGTTGCACGCGGCGCTTCGGCATCTGCCAGTACTCACCCGCGAACTCGTACTCCTCGTTGGTCCAACACCCCACGATGTGGCCGATGGCCTCATGCCACATCTGTCGGCTCTCGGCGGGGTCGATGCCGAATCCCTCCAGCTCGAGCCGCGTGGCTGAGCGCCCGGCGCCCATGTCGACGCGGCCGCCGGAGAGCAGGTCTAGGACTGCCACCGACTCGGCCGTGCGCACCGGGTGGTTGTACGGCTTGGGCATGAGACGCACGCCGTAGCCCAGGCGGATCCGCTCCGTGCGCGCCGCGATGGCGCCATAGAGCACCTCAGGGTTCGAGCAGTGCGAGTACTCCGTCAAGAAGTGGTGCTCCACCGTCCAGAAGGCGTCCCAGCCGAAGCGGTCACCGGCCACCGCCTGCTCGAGCGTGTTGCGATAGGCGATCAGCTCGCTGTCGGGCTCCCAGGGTCGGGGGACGGGGATCTCGTAGAACAAGGCGAACTTCATGGCGTCAGGTGCTCCCTCTCATGGTCAGGTGGCGTGTGGCTTCGGGCGGGGACCCAGCCCGTTGACGATGAACGAATGCACGAAGGCGCGCACGTCATCCGGCTCCTCGGCGTCGAAGGAGACGGCTGGCATCACCGCGAAGGACAGCATCATGCGCACGATCCACTCGGCCGCCTGCCGCTGGTCCACTCCGAGCCGGATCTCCCCCTTGTGCTCGGCCAGTTCCAGATAGGGCAACCAGAACTCGATCCACTCCTCCACCAGCCCCTCCATGCGACTCGTCAGGAGGGTGGCGAACATGGTCTCCTCATCGGCTG
This sequence comes from Acidimicrobiaceae bacterium, assembly GCA_003169675.1. Taxonomy (GTDB): domain Bacteria; phylum Actinomycetota; class Acidimicrobiia; order Acidimicrobiales; family RAAP-2; genus Bog-473. The sequence continues at coordinate 944 of PNAT01000112.1, read as the reverse complement.
GCAGGCGCAGGGTCACCAGGTGATCGCCCAGGTGCTCCCGGATGAAGACCGCTGCCTCGGCCACCTGACCAGCCAGGGTCCGGCGCCGCCGCACCGACACGGAACTCGAGGATACGAATCGATGGGCGGCGCGGATCAACACGGCATCGATCAGCGCCTGGCGATCGGCAAAGTGCAGGTAGACCGCGCCCCGGGACACGCCGGCCTGGGCGGCCACATCGGTCATGGAGAGCCGGGACGCACCGAGCCGGGCCATGCAGGCTTCGGCGGCGGCCAGGATGCGCTCGCCGGTCGCTTCGAGCGGCGGCACCGGCTGCAGCGGCGTGGCAAGAGCCGACGTCGCCCGGCTAGACATATGAACAACTTTTATCATTCTGTCTACCCGGCCGCAAACGACCCAGGAGGTGCCCGATGCGAGGACTGCAGGGACGGACCTATATCGTCACCGGGGCCGCCTCGGGCATCGGGAGGGCGACGGCGAACCGCCTGCTGAGTGAGGGCGCACGGGTGCTGGGAGCCGACATCACCGGTCCGCCGGACATGGCGCACATCGAATGGGGCCGTGCGGCTGATTGGTCGTTCACCCAGGTCGATGTGACCGACGAGGCGTCGGTCGGTGAGCTGGTCCGCACCGCGGTGGCCTTCGGTGGCGCCGTCGACGGCCTGGTCAATGCGGCCGGAGTGGCCGGTGGCGGCCCGGTCCACATGCTCCCCGCCGTCGAGTGGGAACGGGTGATCGCCGTCAACCTGACGGGGACCTTCCTGACGGCCAAACACGTCATCAGCCAGATGCTGGCCCAGCCTCCGGTCGACGGGCGCCGCGGGTCGATCGTGACCTTGGCCAGCATCGAGGGCCTGGAAGGCACGGCCGGCGGCAGCGTCTATAGCGCGTCCAAGGGCGGTGTGGTCCTACTGACCAAGAACATGGCCATCGACTACGCCGG
>PNAT01000131.1 GCA_003169675.1 Acidimicrobiaceae bacterium | reverse complement strand
GGTTGTATGTCAGGCTGGAATCCACGCCCCTGTAGCTCAACTGGATAGAGCAGGTGGTTTCTACCCATCAGGTTCCGGGTTCGACTCCTGGCAGGGGCGCGCGTGTGATGTCTCAAGACATCGGAGAGAACTTTCCCAATTTCGAACGGAGGAGCTCGTTACGGATCGTCCGCGTTGAGCTGCCGTCCGCTACTCCGAACTCAATAATATTTCCGGTGACACCGATCGATAGTTGTACTGCCATTCGAAGGGTCGCCTCGCGAGAAAGCACGGAAACGCCGTCGATAACTGTGTCCTCCTCGTCCCTTTCGATTGTCAAAACTTTGTTCTCACTTTTTGCATGGTCTGGCGCGCCATCTATACGAGATGTAATGGGGGAGAAGCCTGCAAATAGCGATCGGCCATGAAGTCGTAATCCGTGAACTGTGGCCAGTGCGTGACCGAGGAGGAATCCTCGTACCAGAGGTTCCCGTAGAACTGGGTCCGCTGTGTGGCGAGATGGTCGTAGTGAGCCCGGATCGCGTGAATGGTGTCGTAGCGCGGTGAGAACATCACGATGCTGTTGTTCTCGGGTTGCTGCTTGACCGTCTCGCACCAATCCCATGGGACCCAGCAAGTCTCCACCGTGGGGTTGTTCTGCCATAGCGATGAAATGAACGAGTATTCGGGCTTGAACCTCAGGTAATGAGTGTGGAATCCGAGCGACTCCGAGTCCGCTGCCGGATTGACGTTGAGCATCCACGTCAACGCCTTCGACCGGATATCTGGGTGCGGACTTATCTCATAGCTGTGCAGGTACTTCTGCAACCCGGCCTCAACTCTCGTGGGCTCTGTGATCCCGAACTTCGCCAAGAGGAGTTCTTTGAACTCGGGCGAACGAAAGAACGAGTCTAAGGCTATGACTGCGTCGCTCTTGGGCTGCTTCTGACGCAGTGCCATTCCCTGACCCTCGCAGGCGGCGTGCGTCTCGCTGGGCCTTGAGGCGTCCTCGATCCAGCGCCGGTATTCGCTGATCAGCTGCGTGCAACCCGGGAACTGGATCGGCTCATAGCCCGCCGATTTGAGGGAAGCGAACAGTTCGTCCAGGCCTTTTGCTGGGTGCAGGTCGATCTCCGCCGACGTCGTGACGTCCTTGAAATCAGTCTGGGTGAGGAAATCCCGAAGATAGAGGTGGGGAAACGGCTCAAGATCGAATTCCGCATCCCGCACTCGGTCAAGAAGATATTGGAATCGACTCTCCATAGGCATCCCTCCGCGGCATCCCTCCGCGGCATCCCTCAAAGCATTCTAGATGCTACCAATGTTTCCGGGGATGCCATCAGGAATAATGGCTGGTGAACAGTTGGACCCCTGGCCATGGCTCAGGTTCTCTGTTGACGTGGTCGTCGGCGCGTATGAGGCGTTCGCGGCGCGTGCTGCCGACCACCGGTCAGGAACTACCAAGCAGGACCGGGTGCGGAACTACGTGCTCAACCATGCCGGGCCCTCCTTCGAGATGGCGGACGTGAGGCGAGCAGTCCCAGGGGTGAGCGATCAAACCGCTCGTCTCGTGCTCCGAGAACTCAAGAACGAGGGCCTTGTCAGCCCCAGCGGTGTTGGCCGGGGGACGAAATGGGTGCGACTCGCCCAATAGCACGATCACCCGTGGTCGAGAGCGATCACGGGGCCGGCGATCACGGCGGAGCGTTTCTTATTGTGTCCCCCAAGGTCCACCTCAGTGCCCACCGCCTGTTGGCTGATTTACAACGTGCACCCTAACCAACAGGACAATCGGTGCTCCGTTCGCTGGGCGTAGTGGCGTTCGGTCGGCCAAGTTTCAGGATTCGCTCCGATGATGATGAGCCGTGGAGGCATGCGGATCTATGCCTTGCGCCACCGGATCGATATGGATGATGGCGTCCGAGAGATTCGGAATTCGATGCAGCAGCTCATGTTCAGCAACCTCGGCAATCTCATGACCACGCATCACCGACAAATTGGCGTCGACGCCCAATCGGACCTGCGCCAACAACCTGTGTCCCGCCCAGCGTGCTCTTACTTCGCTCACTTCATCAACGCCACTGACGGCGGCTACCGTCTCGGCGATTCGCTTGACAATCACTGGATCGACGGCATCGAGGAGGCGTTGACCAACACTACGAGCGGCTTGATAACCGACGATCAAGATTGCGCCCGTGATCAGAAGACCGACGACTGGGTCGGCCCAATGCGCCCCCAATGCGACGCAGATGGCTCCGACGAGCACGAGGAGCGATGTGACACCGTCAGTGCGGGCATGGAGGCCATCTGCTTCCAGCGCAGCCGAACCAATCCGGCGGCCCACCCTGATCCGGTATTGCGCTACCAATTCGTTGCCTATTGCCCCGACGACGGCGGCAGCCATGACGAAGCCGAGGTGGGTAACGGGCCGTGGGTGAAGGAGACGGTTGATGGCTTCGTAACCGGCAAATCCGGCTGAAGCTGCAATCAGGCCAATAACGGCTACCCCAGCAAGGTCTTCGGACTTGCCGTAGCCGTAGGTGAAGCGGGTGGTGGGCGCTCGCCGACCAAGCCGAAAGGCGAGCCAAAGGGGAACCGCCGTAAACCCATCCGCCGCATTGTGCAGTGTGTCACCGAGCAGAGCTACCGACCCGCTCGTAGCGGTGACGATCGCTTGGAGCCCAGCCGTCATCAGCAGGACGACCAACGAGATGGCGACTGCCCGTATGCCGTCGCTGCTGGCTTCAAGGGCCTGGTCTAGGGAATCCTTTGCATCATGGGAATGGGGAGCAACGAATGCACGGAGAATCTCACGCATACCATGACCATGTGGTTGGTCATGGGTGGCTTCGTGTTGATGCCGGCCCTCATGGTCGTGATCGTGATGGTGGTCCTCATCCTTGCCGGGTTGACCCACGGACGTGAGTCTCTCGCCCTTTGCTCTAAGGCGCTCATTGCGAATGGATCGCAACGGCGTGCCCTGTGCAGATCCAAGTGAAACGATCTGACAGCCTTATCTAGTATCGCGATTTCCAAGCCCGCCGAGTTCCGAGTTGAATCCCGCTCTTGAGCAATCTCTGGCGGACGGTTTCGGCGCTGCAGGCGATCTGTGCCCCAATCGTGGAGGTTGATTTCCCATCGGCGTAAAGGCGGATGGCGAGCTGGACGTCCGCATCCGAAGGCCCATGGTCCCGCCGAGCGATGCTGGCGCGTTCGAGGACAGATGATGCTGTCGTGCTGTGCGCTCCAAATCGGAGTGCCAGATCCGTGACGATTGCACCCTTGTGACATTCCAGACAAAGAGCTCAACTTGAGACAGATCCAAACGGTGCTCAATCTGTTTGCGAACGTGAATAGCGGGGTCCCAGGATTGAGGGGGTTCCTCCGACGTCGGCCAGGTGGGGAGCTTGCTAAACCTAGGAGCTGCTCGAACGCCGGACTCCGGGAGGGGTTCGAACATAGTCTCGTTGCCTCCACTGACCCTACGTCGAGACCGGAATGGAGCGCGGTCTGACCTCACAAGCGGCTCGACCAATGGATCATCTCCGGAGCCAAGAGCAGCGTGGAGGGAGTTGAATGAGGAAGTTGATTGAAGTGACGCACGTCAGCCTGGGCGGTGAAATTGGATCTCCCCAGGATTGGGCTTTCCCATACCTGGATGCCGACCATGAGGCATACGCCAACATGATCCTGTTCAGCGCAGACGCCCTTCTGCTTGGACGGGTGACTTATGAAGGCCTTTCGGCCGGCTACACCACAATGGCTCCAAACGCATTCGTAGACCGTATGAACAGCATTCCCAAGTTCGTTGCATCCAGCACTCTGAAGACTGCCTCGTGGAATGCATCGATCATCAGCGGCGACGTGACCAACTTCGTGACGGACTTGAAATCCCAACCAGGTTCCGGCATCGTGAAGTATGGGAACGGAGTCCTCGATATCCCACTCATGGATGCGGGCTTGATTGACGAGTTCCACATATTGCTGACACCAGTAGCCGTAGGGACGGGACAACACATGTTCGAGGATTTGGCGGGCGCCCCCCAGCTAGATTTGCTAGATCTCAAGCGCTTCAAGAGCGGTGTCGTGAACCTGGTTTACGCACCCAAAAGACGAGAAGTCAACTAATGGCAAGAGCGACACCTCTCACTGCTGGGCAGAAGTTGGTGTCTCCATCCGAGTTGGAATGTGCATTCAGAGTCTTTGCCAGTCGTGTGGTCCTCGGAATTGTAAGGCAGCGGCCAGTAATCGCTGTCGAATCGTTTCCGCACTGAATCCGTGCCTTGAGCCAATGAGTGAGATGGATTGTCGCTGCTGATAGATCTCGATAGTCACTTCGTCACTTCGTCACCCGTGCCTATAACTCGACGGGCTTTAGCGGATTGGCCGACCTGGAACTCGACAGCCAGCTCTCCCGCGGTTGAACCATCCAGACACGACTGGATCAGTGGCAGGATCACCGCGTGGGATTATCAATGTTGCCGTTGTTTGCGTTCGTGAACTACGTTCTCCCGGTTCACCGTCTCGTGCGTGGACTGAAGGACATGGAGACCCTCTGCAAGTTGGATCACCCGTTCATACGCGGGGCTGGCAGAGGGTTTCGAACACTGTCCCATTGCCTCCACTCGAAGTGATGGGCTTGCCCTCAACTTCAAGCAGCCGTCCCGATGGTTCCTTACGATTGTGCGCGTGACGAACTCGGACGAGGAGGCATATCCCATCCCCGCGTCCTCGCGTCTTCAACCGCGAGCTGATCGCACACAACTCGCGGCGAAGCTTCGGCGTAAGAAGCAACGGCGACGTCTCGTGCCCATCGTTCTTCTCACCCTGATTGCCATCGGCGCTGTTGCCTGGGAGCTTAAGGGCTGGTCAGGTGTCACGTCGACACCGAGGGGCGCCCTGTCGGCAACGACAACCTCCACCTCCACCTCCACCTCCACCNNCTCCCTCCCTATACCCCACCGGCCGTCGTGCCGGTCGTTTCTCCCGCCACACCTGGCGAGGGGATGTGGGTCGGCCAGGACATGTGGAGCGGGTCGCCACCATCCATCATGACGACATCCTTTCGGCCCGATGCGTCGAATCCGAGCGTCGTGGCCTACGCCTCTTGGATCCGCACATCGTCGACGCAGCTGGCGCTTTACCCCGGATACGAAGGACCGGGCCCAACGACACTTGCCCGTGGGCCCGAGATGGTCCCGGTCAATGCGCGCCCAACCCTGCTGGCCACGTTCAACTCAGGCTTCTATGAGAAGGACGCTGCGGGCGGTTTCTATGTCAACAGCACCCTGTATTTTCCCATGGTCAACGGGCTGGCCACAGTCGTCGAGTACACCGACGGCTCGGTCGATGTCGTGGACTGGGCAGGAGGTGCCTCACCCGCCCCCAACATCGTCATGGCGCGTCAGAACCTGGCGCTTCTGGTCGACAACCATGCACCGACGGCCTCGTCCACTCTGCCCGGCCAGTGGGGAGTGACCCTCGGCGGGGTTCCTGCGGTGTGGCGGACGGGCCTCGGGATCGACGACCGGGGCAACCTGGTTTACGTAGCGGCCTCTAGCCAGACCGCGGCCAGCCTGGCGCAGATACTGGTCACGCTGGGAGTTGTACGCGGGATGCAACTCGACATCAATCCGGAGTGGCCGATCTTCGTAACCTACGGCGGTCCGGGCGCCGCCGCTCCCTCGCTCTTCGTCCCCAATCCGAATCAGATCCCGAGCCGCTTCCTGTACTCGAGCACCAAGGACTTCTTCGCTGTGTTCCAGCGCCAGTCCCCTGTGACCTCGCAGCCGTGGTAGGGACAGGAACCTCGTGAGCCCGAACCATGCTCGACACCGAACCCGAGGGCGGACGAGATTCCGAACCAACTTCTGGTGGCGTGTTGGAGCTGGGGTCTCTGCTGTTCTTGTGGTGGGCGCGACGGCCCTCGCAGCCGTCCGGCTGGCGTCTCCGGGCCACCACGGTGGAGGCGGCCATGCCAGAGTGAGTGCCGCCCCCCGGCGGACCTCCGCCAATTCGGCACCCACCACCACAACAGCTGTCGAATCAGTGACAATTTCCGCCGTTGGCGACACCGATCTGGGCAATACCCCAGTCCTGCCCTCCGACCCGACCGCCTACCTCCAGCCAGTCAAGGCTGCGTTGCAGGGGCCTATTGTGTTTGCCAACTTCGAAGGCACGATGACCAATGCGACGACGTCCAAGTGTGCTCCAACGTCTACCAATTGCTACGCATTTCGGAACCCGCCTTCGGACGCGCAGGTGTTGAGGTCGATCGGGTTCACCGTGATCAACAGCGCCAACAATCACTCGCACGACTACGGTTCGCAGGGAGCGGCTGACACCACCGCCGCGCTCGCCAGCGCCGGTCTCGTTCAGGCCGGGCTTCCCGGTCAGATCGGCACCGTCAGTGACGGCACCACGAAGGTGGCGTTCGTGGACTTCGCCCCCTATTCGAATACCAACAACATGCTGGACTTCGCCATTGCGAAGTCCTTGATTCTGCAGGCGAAATCCGAAGCGAACCTCGTGGTCGTCTACATGCATGCGGGCGCCGAGGGGTCCAATGCCGACCACGTGAGCGGCTCGGAGGAGACCTATGTGGGCGAAGACAGGGGCAACGCCAAGACATTTGCGCACGCTGCCATTGATGACGGGGCCGATCTGGTGATCGCCAGTGGCCCGCACGTGCTACGAGGCATGGAGGAATACGGCGGCCACCTGATTGCCTACAGCCTGGGCAACTTTTGCGGTTATGAGAACTTCTCCACGAGCGGCACGTTGAGCCTATCGGGGATACTGACCGTCACGTTGAACAGCAACGGGGTACTCACCGCAGGCCATTTCACGTCACTCCTCTTGACCGGTGCCGGACAACCAACGATCGATTCCTCCGGGGCGGCGGCACGCTTCGTGAACCAGCTGTCAAGCACGGATTTTGGTGCCTCCGGGGTCAGCATCCTTCCTTCGGGCCAGATCTCCGTCCCTGCGCCGGCCAGCTGAGCCCGGTCATTCAACAGCCGCCCGGCGGGCCCACGACGCCAGGCCCGATGGCGGGTTGATCGACAGTGCCGACGTTCTGACTTCGGGGGTTCGGGCCCAGGTGGACGACGTACCATTCGCCTCGCCACGAGATCAACGACGCCACTCCAAATGAATGGACGCTTCCGCCGACCTGGTAGACAAAACGGGCACCGGACAAATGCCAGTAGCCGATCCGATTCTCACAGGCCCCAGCAGGGATATAGGCGGCGTCAGCGGCTGATGCGCTCACGTTGAGCAGTTTTGCCGTCGACGCATCGGGTCCGAGCGCTTGGTGATAGGCGGCGATGTCGAGTCGATAGAAAGCGACCAATCTGCCCATGTAGTCCGACGCGGGATCGATCAGTACACCCGTCTTCATCTGCAGATAGGCGGCGTGGGGGAAGAATACTCCCGGAGCGGAGTCCACCGACCCGGTCACGATGGCCGTCCACAGCGGAGCCATCGTGGTCTGCAGGGACGCGTCCACCGGGGGCTCCACTGCCGTCTGGGGGAGGGTTCCCGGGTCGGTGGTGCTCGTCGTGGTCGGGGGGATTGTCGTGCTGGTTGAGCTCGTGCTCTTGGTTGGACCGGCTCTTACATGCGGTTGGCTTGATCCGCATGAAATGAGGATCACACCAGCGAGCAGGGTACCCAAGGCGATTCCGTGCCAACGTCGGCCGGGGTGTGATCGTCGGTGTCCCCACCGGTCGCGTTTCCTCACCATTAAGGAGGCTATCGCCGTCTCCCGGACGGTCTTCGACGAACGGTACCGCATGTATCGGTCCCTTGGTGGGGGATATGTAACTGCACCACACACGAGCTTCGCCTGCCAGCGATGCCCCGTCTGTCCCGGACTCTCCCGCCCCATCAAATTGGCACAGCATGCAACACGTACTGGCTTACTACCACCAGGTCGGGGTTCGAGCCGCTCAGCGCTCACCACTTCGAGCAGCACTCGCACCCGACATTTCAGGGACCACTACCACTGTCAGTCTTACGGCCGCACGAGGCTATGCGCGTCGTCCGACTCACGCGGACTTCGGCTTCGGTGATCTTTTGACTCCCGAAATCCTGGCCAATTCCTTAAGCGTCATACCCGAGTGAAAGCCCGCCTCGAGGGCGAGACGCTCGATCCGAGCCCGACGCGAACGGAGTCCGTCTCTGCGTCACGGACCCTGGACCGACAATTGTCAGTCTGTGACGACCTCAAGGAGGGCGCTGGTCACTTTTTCCGGTTCGGTGATCATCAGGTCGTGCCCGGTGTCGATATCCCACAGCCGACCCAACGAACGAGCTGTCTCCATCAAGGCAGGGTCACGTGTGGCCAATGTCGATGTACAGACAATATGGAACTGGGGAATGGCCCAGAGGGCTTGCTCATTGGTCAACTCAAGGCGCTGTTCGAAGCACGGCCATGGATGGGCGGTCAGCCTGCTCGCCATCCAGGCCAGGTCATCGGGATCAGTCACGCCGTAGAAGAGTCCCGCCTCCGGCGCCGGCAGTAAGACCAATTCAACGCCATCGATGGTGATGCCGCCGGGTCGGACTGCCTCGATAATCGGTCCAGCCACGTCAACCAAGGACTGACCATTGATCGGGGTGGCAGCGTCCAGGTACACAAGTCGTCCGACGCGGTCGGCCGCTCGGTCGGCCACTCCGGTGATCACCATGCCGCCGTAACTGTGACCAACGAGGACCACGTCGTGGAGGTCTTCGAATTCGAGGACCGCCGCAATGTCACGTATATGCAAGTCGAGATCGACCGAAGTGTTCACCAAGTGGGCGCGTTCGCCAATCCCCGTCATGGTGGGCGCGTACACCTCGTGCCCGGCTGACCGAAGGAGTCGTGCCACGCGCTGGTAGCACCAACCGCCGTGACCACCCCCATGAACCAGAACGTACGTCGCCATATGGAAGTTCCCTTGTCTTGATCAATCCCAACCTTGCCACAGCCAAGGGCCAGACCCGACAGGCCGTCCACTTCTCAGCGAGAATGGCCACCATGCTCTTCGGCCTCCGTTTCGATCTCCGCAATCCCGCCTTCTCAGGTGTCGAAATGGGGGACCGCTACCGCGCCATGCTCGATATGGCCGAATGGGCCGATCAACGGGGTGGCCTCTACCTCAGCGTGTCGGAGCACCACGGCAGCGACGATGGCTACCTGCCAAGTCCGCTCACCATGGTGGCGGCGATTGCGGCACGGACCAAGACCATCAGGATCGGTATCAATGCCTTGATCGCACCCTTTTACGATCCGTTACGCCTGGCCGAGGACGCGGCGGTGGTGGACCTGCTCAGCGGCGGACGGCTGGACCTCACGCTCGGGGGCGGCTACGTGCCCGCCGAGTTCGAGATGTTCGGCGTCAACTCCTCGGAGCGGCCCGCACGGATACGCGAAACCGTTGAGACATTGCGGGCGGCGTGGACCGGTGAACCGTTCGATTTCCGGGGCCGAACGGTACGAGTGACGCCCGTCCCAGCCCAGCCAGGCGGACCCAAGATCCAACTCGGTGGGAGCAGTGAGGCCGCGGCCCGTCGCGCCGCCCGCATCGGGGATGGCTTCATCCCGGCTGAACCCCAGTGGTGGGAGCACTACCGCGACGAGTGCCTGAAGCTTGGCAAGCCCGATCCCGGCCCAGGAATGGCAGCCACGGCGACGACTGTCGTTCTGGCTGGGGATCCCGAGGCAATGTGGCCGAAGCTGGGTCCGTACTTCTTGCACGAGACGAATTCATATGGTGCCTGGAAACAGGCGGCGAACGTGGCAAGCCCCTACTCGGCGATGTTGGGTGTGGACGAAGTCCGCGCCAGTGGCCAATACCGGATTCTCACGCCCGAGGAATTCGCCGAAGAGATGTCGACCGCGGAACTTCCGTTCGCACTGTTTCACCCGATGGTCGGAGGAATTCCCCCTGAACTTGCGTGGGAGAGCCTCCGCTTATTCGAGGCTCGGTTCCTATGATTCGCCCACATTTGATCGGCCCTCACGACGGCGAAGGTGTCTCCGCCTCGGTGTTCGCCCCGGTGCCTTGCTGGCACCAGGAGATCGATTCGAAAGCTGGATTTGAGCCGGCAGGCGACCGCGACACGATCACAAAGAGAGCAGCGGTTGGTGTTCGGCCTCGTGGAGCATTTGCAATCGAGCCTGGTACGGTGCGTCGTTCCAAGGCCGCGACAATTGTGGAATGTGATTGCACCCTAAAGTTCAAGTGGATGGACGTGGCTGACCTCTCCTGGACCACCCGCCGGGCGGAGTCCAGTCACAGCTTCGCCCGGCGAGGCAGAGGAACATAAGGCCGGTGTCCAAACCACGATTGCATCCCGTTCTTCCCGACGAATCCACGCCCACTACGGAGGTAATCTGACATGGAGCATTTTCTCGAGACATGGGGCTACGTCGCTGTCTTTGCCCTGAGCTTCATCTCCTCCATGGGTCTTCCCGTGGGTGCCGAAGTGGCGATCATTTACGGCGGGGTGCTGGCCAGTGGTCAGATCCCGCACGAGCCCCATCACCTCAATTTGGTGTTGGTCATCGTGGCGGCAACTGTGGCTGAGTTCCTCGGTTCGCTGGCCGGGTACATGATCGGCTACTTCGGGGGCCGGACGCTGGTGGACAAGGTAGGGAAGTATGTGCTCTTGACCCACAAGGATCTCGATCGGGCCGAGGCTTGGTTCGGTCGCCGGGGAGAACCCGTGGTCCTCCTGGGGCGCTTCGTCCCACTGTTGCGATCGTTCGTCTCATTCGCCGCCGGGCTGGCCGAAATGACCATGGCCAAGTTCGCGATCTTCACCATTATCGGGTGCACCATCTGGGTCACTGTGCAGACAAGCATTGGCTATGCCCTCGGATCGAGCTATCGACATGTCCTCAAGGACTTCAGTTACGCCGGGTACATCGCCGCAGTCTTGTTCGTCATCGCGGTGGCCGTCCTGTTTATGCACCGCTTGCGGGAGGTGCGGGCGCAACACCCTCGCGGGTAGAGGTTTCCCCATTCTCGATTGACCGTCACCTGAATCAGAGCCGCTCCGCATGCCGATGGTGGTCGCGTGCTATCCGGTCGAGCGAGCCAGCTCCAGCAGTCCGGCCACGGCTGCGGGCGCATCTTTCTGCCGAGCCAGGAACGAGGTCACCGATTCGACCACCAGCGTGGGAGCCGACGGTATGTCTTAGGGTGCCCACGGATCCGCCGCGGGCGCGGTGGAACCCACATCTGAGGTGAGGTCGAAGAGGGAGGCCATCAACTCTCCTCCCGCCGCGCTGTCCATGATGGCGTGGTGGAGTTTGGGCACCATCGCCACTTGGCCATCTTCCAGTACTTGGACAATTGAAATTGCCCAGAGCGGTCGGTCCCGCTGAAGTTCGATTCCGGCAAACTCGCATGTGGATCGCTCGAGGTCCTTCCAGGACATCGGAGCCGGGAGCTGGGCCCGCGTCACGTGCTTGGCCAGATCGAACTCGGGATCCTTCATCCACACGGGATGATCGATTTTTCCCGGAGGTGGCACCGCTCGCCTACGAAATGGCGGGATCAAGTGGAAGCGGTCACGAAGAGCTGCTTCGATCTCACTGAATCCGAACCCACCGTCGCTGGCGGGCGCCGTCGAAGGGTCAAGGATGACATCTCCGATGACGTGCATGTGGGCCGTGGGGGTTTCCAGGTTCAGGAATGCGGCATCCATGCCGCTCACCCTTTGCATCGTCGTCTTCCCTCCTAGACGCTGGGAGTCTCGGCCTGATCGATCGCATCCAATGCCACCTGTTTGGCCCAGGGGTAGTCGGGCTTACTGCTGGGGGAGCGTTGGACGTGATCGACCGTCACCAATTGCCGGGGAATTTTGTAACCAGTCAATCGACCCTGACAGACCTCACGCAGATCCCCTAAGGCGAATGTGGCTCCGGGCCGTGGCTCAACGACTGCCACCACCCGTTCACCGAAGCGTTCGTCGGGCACGCCGACCACGATCACGTCAGCCACATCGGGATGCGCCTTGACGGCGGCCTCAACCTCATCGGGAAAGACTTTTTCGCCACCGGTGTTGATGCTCAAGGATCCGCGGCCCAGCACCTTGATGGTGCCGTCCGCCTCGACCGTCGCCATGTCCCCGGGGAGTGACCACCTGGTTCCCTGCGATTCGACAAACGTGGCGGCCGATTTCTCAGGGTCACCCAGGTATCCGATCGGCACATGGCCGCTGCGCCCCAACTTCCCGATCACACCGGATCCCGCCCGGACAGGTTGGAGGTCGTCGCCGAGCACATTGGTCCTCTCGTTCACTCGCAGTCGCGGTGCCCCGAACGGATCATCGGACGGAGCTTCTCCGCCCACCTGACCGGTTTCGGAGGAGCCGAAAAGATCGGCGACGATGCGGCCGGGCAGCAACTCGGCAATGCGCTCTTTCGTCGAAGGAGAGAGGACGGCGCCACCCGATCCGAAAGCCATCAATGAAGAGACATTGTGACGGTCCGGATCCTTCGCCAATTCGTCCATGAGGGGGCGAGCCATGGCATCTCCGACCACCACGATCACATTCACCGCCTCCGCCTCCACCAACCGCCACACTTCGAGCGGGTCAAAGGCGCCTCCCTCAATGGTGACGAGCTTGCCGCCGCCGAACATGGTGGAGAAGGCCAACCAGTGCCCTGCCGCATGCATGAAAGGCGGGATGGCCAATGCCGTCATGCCCGGGTGTAGGGACCGCCCGGCCAGCTGCTCGGGAGACGTGATGTGGTCCCCAAGTGACAACGGGTCACCGCCGCCCATGGCAGCGAAGAAGATGTCCTCGTGGTGCCAGAGGACCCCCTTGGGCATTCCGGTGGTTCCTCCGGTGTAGACACAGTAGAGATCGTCGGAACGGCGCGCCGGAAATCCACGCTCGGCCGAGGCAGATCCAATCGCTGATTCATACTCGTCGGCGAGGTCCGAATCGTGCGGTCCATCGGACACCTCCAGCAGGGCGCGCCGCTCGGGCATGGACCCGACGGCTCCCTTCACGGCGTCGGCGAAACGGTCATGGAAGATCAGGCCGACCAGGGCCGCATCGTTGTAGAGGTATTGCAGCTCGCTGGCGACGTAGCGGTAGTTGACATTGACCGGTATGGCGCGGATCTTGAAGCAGGCCACCATGCCCTCGATGTACTCGGTGCCGTTGGCCAGCTGGAGTCCGACGCGATCGCCCGGTCCGATTCCGCGGCTCTCGAGGTGGTGGGCCAGGCGGTTGGCCCGCTGGTCCAGTTCGGCATAGGTGAGCTTGCGCGTACCCGACACCAAGGCGACCTGGGCTTCCGCACCATCGACCACGCTCTCGAAGAGATCGGCAAGATTGAATTCCACGACCCCTCCTCGCTCGAATGACCTTCCCGGATCGCCCCCCAGGCGAGCGGCGGTAGTAGTATCCCAGGTGGAGCGAGCCTGCCACATCGAAGGCGACATGCCATTGTGGTGAAAAGGAGGCCGGTGGCGGAACTCGGATTGAACACGGCAGTGGATGACGGCCCACAGGCTGTCCATCTCGAAGTGATCTCGAATGTCCCCGGCACCCCCGCATCGCCTTTTGATCACGTCAAGGAGGGGTACCGCTCGGTGGCCCGATTCTTGACTCGGCGGGCCCTCTTCCGGGCCGCACGTGCCGTGCCGCGCACATTGCACTTTGTGGGTTCGGCTCTTTCGAGCGGCAAGGTGGCCGAATCATTGCCCGCACCTCGTATGTCCCTGGGACTGGCCGCTCAGGTGGCCATGGACGAGGCCCTCCTGGCCATGGCCCTGACGCCGCGGCGCTTCCCGCGCCGGGCGGACTACGCCAGTGTGAGCAGTGAGCTGGCCAACGCCGAGGCAATGCACGATCAACGTGGGTGGCTGGCCGATCCCCGCTCGTACCACCGCACCCCGCCACTCCTCTCCAACGTCGGGGTCACGACCAGCCGGGGCTGGGCGATGGGTCTGGGCTACGCGCGCATGAACTGGCAGAGCGGTTTTGCACCGCACCCCGGAGAGCCAGGCGAGGAACGGTGGATGGGATTCGAGCCGAATCACACCGCCTCGGCCGTTGTCCTCAGGCATCCCGGTGGCCCCCGTCCCTGGGTCATCGCCGTGCACGGCTTCTGTATGGGGTTTCCCTTCATGGATTTCCCCGGGCTCCAAGCGGCACGTCTGCACCGTGAGCTTGGGTTCAACGTGGCCCTGCCCGTCCTGCCGCTGCACGGGCCCCGTCGGGTCACCCGGGTAAGCGGTGAGGCTCTGCTGTCCTTTGACCTGATGAACGCCGTGCACGGCTTGACCCAGGCGGTGTGGGATATCCGGCGCCTGATCCACATGATCCGCGAGGAGGGGGCGACCTCGGTCAGTCTCTACGGTATCTCGTTGGGCGCCTACGTGGTCTCGCTCCTGAGCGGCATTGAAGATGGGGTTGACGCCGTGGTGGCCGGCATCCCCGTTACGGATTTTCCCGGACTGTTCCACCGGCACAGCCCACACCACCTCCAAGAGCGGGCGATCGAGCATCGGATCATCGGCGGCGTCGCCGAGAATGTGTATCGGGTGGTATCCCCCATGAGCTTCGAAGCCAGGGTTCCCAAGGACCGGCGCTTCATCTTCGCCGGGTACGGGGATCGCCTGGCCATGCCCGAGCAGGCGCAGCGGCTCTGGGAGCACTGGGACCAGCCCAGCATCTCGTGGTACCCCGGAAGCCATGTCGGCTACATGTGGTCCAAGCAGGTATCTGAGTTCCTGGCCTGCTCGCTCGGTGAACTCTCGACAGCTGGTGGGTCGGCGCTCGCCGGAGGTTGACTGTTGGAGACGATGAACGGGCTGGACGCCAAGTTTCTCTACTCCGAGACCCCCACGGCCCACATGCACACGATCAAGGTCGTGGTTTCCAACGTCTCCGAAGTTGAGGGCGGATTCTCCTACGACAACCTCATTGAAGTCCTCGAAGGGCAGATAGGGAGTCTCCCCCCATTTCGCCGCCGGGTGGTGCCGGTCCCCTGGGGGCTCGGTCACCCGGTCTGGATAGAGGATCCGGGGTTCAATCTGCGCCGCCATGTCGGCCGGAGGATGATTGAGGAACCGGGGGGCGAGCGCGAGCTGGCGGCCGCCATCGGCGCCTTCTCGAGTACTCCTCTGGCTCGCGACCGACCCCTATGGGAGATGTTGATCATTGAGGGGTTGGCCGGTGGCCGCATGGCGGTGGTGGTCAAGCTTCACCACGCGGTGGCCGACGGGTCCGCCGCGGTTGCCCTCCTGCAGAGCGTGGTGCACGGCACCAATCTCCAGGCATCGGGGGTTGCGACCGAAGACCAGTGGCGCCCGGAACCGATCCCGAGCCGCCGGCTGCTGCTTCGAATGGCGGCCCGGGACCACCTGACACGATGGAAGGGGCTGCCGCACCTGGTCGTGCAATCAGTGCGAGGCACCCGCGCCTCTGAAACCCGGCGGCGGAGTTCCGTGGTCAAGCCGCCACTTCCTTTGCGCCATGTCCCCAAGACGTCGTTCAACGTCTCGCTCACCGCGGCACGAACCTTTGCCATGACCGATCTCCCGATGGCCGATATCAAAGCCATTCGCCGCGCCACGGACGCCACCTTCAACGATGTCTATCTGGCCATATGCGCGGGCGCATTGCGGCGCTACCTGTCCGACCGGGGCGAGTTGCCTGACCGTCCGCTCGTGGCCAGCGTTCCCGTCTCGACCGACCCCAATGTGGCCCGTTTGTCGGGCAATCGGGTGGACAGCCTGTACGTCACCATCGGCACCGATATCGCCGACCCCGTCCAGCGCTTGCGACACATCCACGATGTCACGTCGGCCGCCAAGGAGGTGCGTGGCCTCCTGGGTCACGATCTGCTCGAACAACGCGCCGATGTGGTCCCTCCGCAGCTCTACCGTTCCGCCGTGCGAATGTGGACCCGCACGCGCCTGGCGGATCGGGTCCGCCCGCCTCTCAATGTGGTGCTTTCCAACGTGGCTGGACCGCGCGAGCAGATCTTCTTCGGTCCCATAGAGCTGGAAGCTCTCTACTCGGTGGGACCCATCCTGGAGGGTATTGGATTGAACATCACGGCCTGGAGCTACGTGGACACCCTGGGCGTCTCACTGCTCGGTTCTCCGGCCAGCGTCCCCGATCCCTGGTTGATCATCGACGCCCTGCACGACTCACTCCGTGAGTTGCGGGCCGCCGTCGGCCCTGACGCGCCCGCCAATCCGTAGGACCTCACCTTCGGGGCATTCCCCGCGGTGGTTTCGATGATCCGGTGTCTCATGGGGCACACTGGTCGGCATGGCGCCTCAGTTCATCTTCACCATGCGCGATCTCAAGCGCTTCTACCCACCTGACCGGGAAGTGCTCAAGGGCATCAACCTCTCCTTCTACCCCGGGGCGAAGATCGGTGTCATCGGCGCCAATGGTTCGGGGAAATCATCATTGCTCCAGATCATGGCCGGCGAGGACGATGGCTTTACCGGAGAGGCGCGCCTCACACCCGGCTTCACCGTGGGGTATCTGGCCCAGGAACCGGAGTTGGATCCCGCCAAAGACGTGGCCGGCAACGTGGCTGACGGCGTCGGTGAGGTCAAGGGTCTGCTGGATCGCTTCAACGAGGTCTGTGCGGCGTTCGGGGATCCCGACGCCGACATCGACGGCTTGCTGAATGAACAGTCCGAGCTGCAGGCCAAGATTGACGCCGCCGGAGCGTGGGAGCTGGAGCGGACCTTCGAGATCGCCATGGATGCCCTGCGGCTCCCGCCGGGCGACGCCGATGTCACCACGCTCTCGGGTGGTGAGCGGCGCCGAGTGGCCCTGTGCCGGTTACTCCTCTCCAAGCCTGATCTGCTCCTGCTCGATGAGCCAACCAACCATCTCGATGCCGAGTCTGTGGCCTGGTTGGAGCGAACGCTGCAGGACTACCCCGGCACGGTGGTCGCGGTCACGCATGATCGGTACTTCCTCGACAACGTGGCCGGGTGGATCCTTGAGTTGGATCGGGGCGCCGGCATCCCGTGGGAAGGCAATTACTCTTCCTGGCTGGAGCAGAAGCAGGCTCGGTTGGCGGGCGAGGAGAAAGCTGACCGCTCTCGGCAAGAGGCGTTGCAGCGCGAGCTCGAGTGGATCCGTATGTCCCCCCGGGCCCGCCAGAGCAAGGGAAAGGCGCGCATTACGGCCTACAACGACCTGGTGGCCGAGGCTGAAGCTTCCGAGCGGCGCGCCGACAAGGTCGAGATCACCATCCCTCCCGGCCCCCGATTGGGAGATCGGGTGGTCGACGCCCACGGTTTGGTCAAGGGATTCGGGGACAGGTTGTTGATCGACGGTCTCTCGTTCCTCCTTCCGCCAGGCGGCATCGTCGGAGTCATCGGGCCCAACGGGGCCGGGAAGACGACCCTGTTCAAGATGATCGTCGGCGAGGACGCTCCCGACGACGGCACCCTCGAGCTTGGTTCCACCGTGGCATTGGCCTACGTCGATCAGTCTCGTGACCAGTTGGCACCCGAGGCCACGGTCTTCGATGAGATCACCGGCGGCGTGGACCGGATTGTCGTGGGCAATCGTGAACTTCACAGCCGCGCCTATGTGGCCAGTTTCGGTTTCAAGGGGAGCGATCAGCAGAAGAAGGTGGGCCAGCTTTCAGGCGGAGAGCGCAACCGGGTGCAGCTGGCCAAGGTCCTGAAGAGCGGGGGGAACGTCCTCCTGCTGGACGAACCGACCAACGACCTCGATGTCGACACCCTGCGGGCACTGGAGGACGCCATTGTGGCCTTCCCGGGTTGCGTGGTGGTGATCAGCCATGATCGCTGGTTCCTGGACCGGATCGCCACCCACGTGCTCGCATTTGAAGGCGAGTCAGAGGTCCAGTGGTGGGAAGGCAACTTCAGCGCCTACGAGGCTGATCGAAAGAGGCGCCTCGGCGTCGGCGCCGACCTGCCCCATCGCCTTCGTTACAAGCCGTTGGTACGCGGCTGACCAGAAGCTTCAAGGGCAAGACGGCTGGCGATCACCGAGCGTTTGATCCGATGCACTCCGGTGGCCCAGCCCAGGCGCTCGAACAAGCCGATCACCTCGGCGGAGATGTCGATCTGTCCCGCTTCGATTCCATGGCGGGCCGATCGCGGAAACGCGTGATGCGCATTGTGCCAGGCGTCGCCGAAGCTCAGGAAGGCCAGCGGTGCGAAGTTTGTGCTGCGGTCCTTGCTCCCGAAAGGCTGCTTGCCAAACGTATGGCACAACGAGTTCGTTCCCCAGGTGACATGGTGCAGGACGGCGACACGCACCACGCCACCCCACAGGCCGGCCAGGAGCGCGCCCCACACCGTGCCGGTGACGACCCAGCCGACAACGGTGGGGATGACGAACGACAGCACGGTCCACAAGACGACCGTGTCGGTGACGAAGCTGATGTCCGGGTCCCCTTGGAGGTCCTTGCTCCAGCGTTCGGCATTGACCTCGTTGGGGACGAACAGCCATCCGGCATGCGCGTGCCAGAGCCCGCGGATCTGGGCCCCGATCCCGGGACCTTCGGGGACCGGGGAGTGTGGGTCACCTGGTCGATCCGTGTAGGTGTGGTGGCGACGGTGCTGGGACACCCAACTGGTGACCGAGCCCTCTATGCCCATGGTGCCGGCGATGGCCAGCGTGACCTTCAGCCAACGGGCCGGCACAAAGCTCCGATGCGAGAAGAGTCGGTGAAATCCCACGCTCAGCCCAAGCCCGGTGATGACGTACATCCCCAACGCCAGCCCCAGATCGAGCCAGCTGATGCCATGGTTCCAGAAGAACACGCCGGCCAGGATCACCCCTGCCAACGGGAGGGTGAAGAGGAGTCCGGCACTGACTCTCTGCACAGTGCTTGCCTGGACCGGAACGGCAGCAATCAATTCTTGGGGCCTCGGGGGTGCAACAGTCACGCATCGTCCAATCGATGTTGTACATCGTCGGGAGTAACGGAACTGTCTTCCGGCCCAACAGGTCAATGATAGTCCGGTCGGCGCCGGAAGGGCAGTGCCCGACCCGATGAAACACTGACCAGGCAGGGATCAGCCGGAAGTCGACCGGCCGCGGGGGGTGCTAGCTGCGGCCTTCAGCAACCGGATGGGTGACGGCCCAATGGTCCGAGACATCGATGAACGAGGTGACACAGGGTGGACCGTCGGCCACCCAGATCTGGGGCGGCCGGGCTTCATCGTCGGTGAGCCGCACGATGCAGGACGACCGGGTTCCGTATTCTTCGAGGTGGACACAATTGGCCGAAGCGGGGGACCCGCTCCCTTCGACGACATCGTGGCCGGCCAGCACCCGCTGCAGGATGTCCAGGGGATCGGTATCGTCAGCCAGCGCACCAATGGACGCGGTGACCCGGTCGGCCTTGGGTGAAGGTCCTCCGAGCGGCCGGTTTTCCAGCACATGGATGCCGGGCGGCAGTGGCACCGCCTCGGCAGGTACCAGACCCGTGAAGTCGATGAAGAAGAGGGAGTCCCGGTCACCGACGAGCAGCCACGAACCGTTGTAATCCGTCGGTCGGAATTCGGACAGGAAGGCATCGACAGCCTGCGGCGCACTCCGAAGGCGGGCCAGGGCGATCGGCAGCTCACCTCGACTCCGGCGGGAGAGGTCCTTGGCCTCCCCTAAGGGTTGATTGGTGAGCCCGGCGCACACGCCGTGCTCGTTCACAGCCAGCCAAGTTCCACCCGAGAATTCGTCCCGCCCGCCAAGGGTGCGAGGGGGGCCGACATCGAGCACCGTGAAGGGGGTCGTCGGGCGGTCGAAGAATTCGTCGCGGTTGGCCCCGATGAGCAGGGGAGTGCCGGGGAGCAGTCGTGAGGCGACGGCCAGAAGGCACACGTTCAGGCGGCCTGCAGCTCCGCGGGCTCGGTCGCCGGGGTCCGGGGCGGGATCACGTTGAGCACCTGCTTCTTACCCGGCAACGCGAAGCGGAAGATCTTGCCGATGGTGGAACCGAATTGCCTGGACATCCGGCCCGTGTTGTAGGGGATGCCGTAGCGATGGCAGATCTCACGCACCTGAGGTGCGACCTGCTGATAGCGGCGGGCGGGGATGTCGGGATAGAGGTGGTGCTCAATCTGGAAGCTCAGGTTGCCGCTCATGATGTGGAAGAGGCGGCCGCCCGAGATGTTGGCCGAACCGAGCATCTGGCGGAAGTACCAGTGGCCCTTGGACTCGCCTACGCACTCCTCCTCGGTGAATTCCAGCGTGCCGGTCGGGAAGTGGCCGCAGAAGATGATGGCGAAGGCCCACAGGTTGCGGACCAGATTGGCCACTGCGTTCGCAGCCAGGGTCGAGAGGAAGAGCGGACCCGTGAAGGCGGGCCACATGATGTAGTCCCGGAATGCCAGCTTGCCGGACTTGCGCAGGCCGTTGACCAGGGCCGGCTTGGCCTCGGCCCACGGCTTCTTGCCTTCGCGCACATGGGCCAGATCCACGTCATGGAGCATGATCCCGTGGTCGAAGATCAGGGCCAGACCCAAGGCATAGAGCGGATTGCCGAGGTTGGCAGGGGACCAGGGCGTCTCCGCGCTGATCCGGATTACGCCGTACCCGAGGTCGCGGTCCTTGTCGGTGATGTTGGTATAGGTGTGGTGCAGGTAGTTGTGGTAGTGCTGCCAGCCCTTGGAGGGACAGGACGAGTCCCATTCGAATTTGGTGGACGACAGCGCGGCGTCGTTCGTCCAGTCGTACTGGCCATGGAGGATGTTGTGACCGATCTCCATGTTGTCGAGGATCTTGGACAGCGAGAGCAAGGCCGCCCCGGCCAGCCAGAACGGAGGCAGGAAGCCGAGGAAGAGTGAGGCTCGCCCACCGATCTCGGACCAGCGCTGAATGCGGATCAGGCGGCGGATGTAGGCCACATCTTCGGCCCCGAGCTGAGTGACGAGGTCAGCGCGAATGGCATCGAGCTCTTGTCCCAGCGCATCAAGTTGTGCCGGGGTGAGGCCGTGGGCCTCGGCAACGGTGGTCATGTGAATTCCTTTGCAGTCACGAGTGATTAGAGGTCAATTTCGACATCGCCGACGGGGATGCTGATGCAGATCCGGATCTCCACATCCGGACCGTTGGTCAGGTCGCCGGTGACGGCGTCGCGGACGACGCCGGAGCAGAGCGTGCGGGTGCACGTGTGGCAGATGCCCATGCGGCATCCGTGGAGCGGAGTGAGGCCGGCCGCTTCGGCCTGGTTCAGGAGCGGCGTGCCGTTGCTGGGACGGCCGATCTCGCTGGCCCCGAAGCGCACCGTGCCGTCAATGGTGCCCGCTTCAGCCGTGAATTGAGTCAGCGTGAACGCCTCGGTGTGCAGGTGTCCGCCCCGGCCCCGTTCTTCGAAGAGGGTGCGGGTCGCATCCATCAGCGGCGCCGGTCCGCAGACGAACGCCTCGGCGCTCGCCCATCCGGGGTCGGCGGCATTGAGCTGGTCCAGGGAGAGAAAGCCGTCCAGATCGCCCGTTCCGGGCTCGTCGGTGAACACCCGCACCAGGCGCACGTTGGGGGAGGTGCGGGCCAGCTCCTCGAGTTCGAGGCGGTAGAGCATGTCGGATTCGGTCAGGGCATAGTGCAGGAAGGTAACCGAATTGGTCCAACCGAGGGCACATCGGGTGCGCAGCATCGACATCACGGGGGTGATCCCACTGCCTCCGCTGATGAGGAGCATGTGATCGGGCTCGGCATGGGGAAGCGTGAACAGCCCCTGGGCCTTGGTCAATCCGAGCACCTGGCCCCTCGTGGCTGACTGGCGGAGGTGGCGGCTGACCCGGCCTTCGGGGTGGGCGGTGATCGAGAGCTCAATCAGTCCGTGCCGATCAGTGGCCGCATTGGTCATGGAGTAACAGCGGGTGTGCTGGACGCCCTCGATCTCGACGCTGAGCTGGGTGTACTGGCCGGCCCGGAATCCTGCCCAATTACCGTTGGGACGTAGGGTGAGCGTGACGGTGCGCGGAGTCGTCCGCTCCACGCGCACCACCTTGGCCCGGACTTCGGTGGATGACCAGGAAGGGCGCACCAGTTCGACGTACCGATCGACCCCATAGGGGGTCGCCGCGGCGTCGAAGACACGGATGGCCTGGCGCAGGAAGCGCTTGGTCAGTGGACGTGCGGTCATCATGTCAGTTGACATATGTGAACTATAATCGTTCAAGTATACACTTGTCAACTGGTTTTCGGATTGGTGGGGTGCGGAATTCTCGACCTGGTACCTAGGGTGTTTTGGAATTCCGACACCTCCAACGATATCTCGATATACAATTGTGAACAACAGGAAAGCAAATCATGACCAAACGAAGTTCGTCAACCCGGCTGGAAAGCAAAGAGCTTACGCGGCAAGCGCTCATTCGGGCCGCTTTGAAGCTCCTCTCGCAGAACTCGTTTGACTCCTTGAGCTTGCGAGAAGTGACCCGGGAGGCCGGGATCACCCCGACCGCCTTCTACCGCCATTTCGACGACATGGAGGAGCTCGGACTTGTCCTGGTGGAAGAGTCTTTCCAGTCCCTCGGCGAGATGCTCAAGGACGCCCGGAGCCAGAGCTCATTTGACGGCGACACCATCAAGATGTCGTTGGCCGTGGTGGTGATGCACATGCACAACCACACCTCCCACTTCCGGTTCATCGCCCGTGAGCGCTACGGAGGGGTCCGCCGCCTGCGCCGGGCCGTAAACCGAGAGCTCCAACTCTTCGCCGATGAACTGGCCATCGACCTGGTCGCCATGCCCGGAGTCGATAAGTGGACCACCGACGACCGCCGCATGCTGGCGGGACTGATCACCGAAACCATCATCCGCATGGTGGCCGAGCTCTTGGAGATCGGACCGGATGAGGAGCCCGAGATCGTCGAACGCACCAAATGTCAGCTTCGCTTGATCAGCCTGGGTGTGCCGGCATGGGACGGGGCCTTGGCCGCCGGGCGGGCCTGACCGTCGAGGTTGACAGGCACCGGCAACATCCATACGGTGCGGG
>PNAT01000124.1 GCA_003169675.1 Acidimicrobiaceae bacterium | reverse complement strand
CGATTAAATCAGCAGTCTCTTAAGGTCAGATCCTTCACTGTGGCCTCGATGTCGTCACACATCAGAAAGATGTCATGGTGCCCACTCGGTGCCGCACTATTCAGTACCCCTGACTGCTCGGCCGGGTGAATGCCGAGCTCTGCCGGTGGCATCTTGAAGATGGGCCAACCATCATGCGCATCAACATGCGGCCCCTCGAAGACATCGCGGTAGAAGACCCGTGTTCTCTCCGCATCTTCCGCGAAAATGATGGCGTGCGTACCTGTGAGCATTCCTTACCATGCCATAGGCAATGATCTCCTTCGGCGCCGTGCTGCCCGCTGTCAGGCGGTGACCTCCACCGCCTCTTCGGCCGTCGCCATGCCGAAGACGGCGAGCACATTCGTCATGACTTCGCCGAAGGAATCCGGGTCGGCCAACATCCACGAGTGACTCCCCGGCAGCGTCACGACGTCGGGTTGACCCAAAGCTCGGCACAGATCATCAAACGACTTCCGGCTCACCACCCGGTCACGCTGCCCCCACAACACAGCCACCGGCATGTGTCGGCGACGGAGCGTTTCGAGCTCGCTGGACAGGTCCGCCCGCCGAGCCAATCCGCCTGCCTTCCAGAACGCCCTTGGATCACGGATGAGGTTCGGCAGGGCTTCACCCACAATGACCGGAATGACTCTGCTCGCCTGGCGGCCAGGCAAGAGGTCGGCCGCCAGGTGGATGCCCCAATCCCACGGTGGCCTATGGAGCATGTCTCGCAGGGTGTTCCCGGGTTGCCAGGTTGACCCGCCAATGGAATTGATCAGGACGAGCGAACGGACGCATGTGGGGTGATCATGCGCCGCCAGGATGGCCACCCCACCGCCGAAGGAGTGCCCCAGCATCAATGCCGGCTCTCTGACTCCGACCGTGCGCATGAATTCGGCCACCCAATCCCCATACCCGCCCAGGTTCATTGCTTCACCCGGGAGTGCTGCCGTGCCTCCAAAGCCCGGCATGGCAGGAGCCAGCACATGCACACCGGCCCGCACCAGGCGTGCCAGGGCGCGCTTGTACGACTTGTGGTCGAGTCCCCAGCCGTGCAAGAAGACGGCGGGAGGTCCTTCTCCGGCCTCGCCGTAGAATGCGGGTCGACCGTCCACCATGGTCCGTCTCCAGGTCAGCCAATCTTGGCCGCTCCACCCGTCCCGTCCGGCCACAACCGCTCCCTGGGCTTCACCTTCCCCCGTTCCCATGGCTCAACCATGCTCCGGGCAGCTGGTCCGCAATAGGGTCGAACGACCCATATGGGCCATCCAGTCCACCCGTGGGACGAAAAGAATGACTTTCGGCTCTATTGATCCAGCAGTTCTGGGAAACCGCTGTGGACCGAACATCTCGAGTCGAGTTCCGAGAGGTCACTCTCGGTGGCGAAATGTTGAGAAGCACCGCCCTCCGATACCGTTCATGACCATGCCGAACCAACCACCCGCCGGGAAACGATCCTCAGATGAAGCGCCCATTGATCTCTTCGCCAACATTGTCCACGACAACAATCGAGGCGGCGCTCCGTACGCGAATTTCCTCGAGGTCTTCCGCACGCTGCAAGACAAGGTGGTCAGCTCGAATCCTCCCGAGAGCGTATGGGACGAGGTCTCGGCTCAGATGGGTGTGGCCATTGAACTCCTCGAACCATGGTGGGAGCCTGAGTGGCAACGACCCGCTGGCATGCGAACTGATCTCCCCGGACGCGGCAATCCCCTCCTCGTCCCGTTCGTCCCACGTGAGGAGTCAGACAATCACCTGACGGGTCATGTTGAATTCCGCCCATTCCACCTGGGGGGAAATGGCGCCGCCCACGGGGGCACATTGCCCCTCCTCTTCGACGACATCATGGGTCACTTGGCCAGCCAAGGAGGACGCAGTGTGGCTCGGACGGCGTTTCTCAAGGTGAACTTCCGGAAGATCACGCCGATTGGGAGAGAGTTGCAAGTCGACGCCACGGTCGACCGGATTGATGGACGGAAACGATGGCTCACTGGACGTCTCTTCGATGGTGAATCGCTGTTCGCTGACGCGGAGGCCCTCTTCGTCGAGCTCCTGCCCGGTCAGCCGTAACAGTCTCGTTGGCCGACCGCAATTCGCGACGCATGTACGTCGGGGAGGAGATCACTGGCGCACAGACTGGCCGGTCATTGATTTCTTCTCCTACCCTGGCCGCAGTGTTTCCCCCGTTGGTAGCCCAGACCCCACCGGGGATTTACGGCGCAGCCGGTCCGAGGTGACCGAGCTGGGCTGTGCCATCTCAGGGTGGGGAGCCGCGCTCCCGCCCACGGTCGTCACCAACACCAACCTGGAGAAGTTGTTCGACACGAGCGACCAATGGATCGTCGAACGCTCGGGTATCCGCATGCGCCGGGCGGCCACCGGGCCCTTCGTCGAGGCCACCCCCCTGGCCCACCCTCCCGGGGGGCTCGGCACCACCTCGGCCTTGGCCGTCGAGGCCGGCCGCCGGGCCCTCGACTCCGCCGGCGCGACGGCGGATGAGGTCGCCCTCCTGGTCCTGTGCACGACCACACCGGATCAGGCGATCCCGGCCACCTCGGCAGCGGTGGCCCACGCCCTCGGCACCGGCGGTGGTGCCATGGATCTCAACGCCGCCTGCGCCGGGTTCACCTACGGGCTGGTGACGGCCGCGTCAATGGTGTCGGCCGGCATCGGGAAGGTGCTGCTCATCGGGGCCGAGACCATGACCAGCGTCACCAACTGGGAGGACCGGACCAATGCCTTCCTTTTCGGGGACGGGGCCGGAGCGGTGGTGCTGCAACCAGTCAGTGGCCCGGGCTCACTACTCGGGTGGGACCTGGGAGTCGATGGCTCCCTCGTCGAGCTCCTCTACGCCGACCACGGGTCAGGCATGGTCATGAAAGGGAAAGAGGTGTTCCGCCAAGCCGTCCGGGCCACCGTCGACTCGGCCACCACAGCCCTCCGGCAGGCCAAGGTGAGTGCCGACGACATCACGCTCTTCGTCCCCCACCAAGCCAATCAGCGCATCATGCATGCGGTGGCCAGCCGCCTCGGGATCCCCGTCGAGCGGATCGCCTCGGTGATTGAGTGGACCGGCAACACCAGCGCCGCCTCCATCCCGCTGGCCCTCATTGACGCGGCGGACGCGGGGCGTCTGGCCGCAGGAGACCTGGTGCTGCTGGCCGGATTCGGGGCTGGCATGACCTGGGCCTCGGCCGTTTGGCGCTGGGGAGCCTGAGCCCCTCCGCTACAGCGGCGGCGTGCGCAGCTTGAACATGGCTCCCGCCGGGTCGGCCACCGTGGCCATGCGACCGTACGGGGTGTCCTCCACGTCAGCGATGACCGATCCTCCCAGAGCCTTGACCTGGGCCACGGTCACCGCCGCATCGTCGACCTCCCAGTAGATGGACCAGTGGGCAGGGACACCTTCGGGGAGCCAGGCCCCGGCATCCATGATCCCGGCGAACTCACTCTCGCCGCCGGGCTCCCGCATGGTGGTGTAGCGGAACTCGTCGCTATCGCCGACCGCGTTGGTGTCCCAGCGGAAGACCGAACGGTAGAAGTCCACCGCCTTGGTGTGGTCACGGGTGAAGAGCTCGCACCAGCTGGGCGCGCCGTGCTCGTTCAACACGGTGAAGCCGGGGAAGGTCCCGGCCTGCCAGGCCCCGAGGGTGGCTCCCGTGGAATCGATGAACACCAACTGCGTCCCGAGGTCGGCGACCGCCATGGCTGGCGAAATGACCTGCCCTCCTTCGGACTCGATCGACTCGGCCGCCTTGGTGATGTCATCGGTATTCAAATAGATCTTCCACGTGTTGTTGGCAGGCATGTCCGGCCCCATGTCGCCCATGCCACCGGCCACGGGTACGCCGTTACGAGTGAACATGAAGTAACCGCCGAACTCCGGGCTTCCCTCCTGGGCCTCCCAGCCGAAGAGCTCGCTGTAGAACTTCCCGCTGCCCTCGACGTCAGAGGTCCATAGGTCGGCCCAACAGGGGGCACCGAGGGGGGCACTTTCACGGGTGGGCATGGCGTCTCCTTCTCGTCCGGTGGGTCGTTGCACCCTGGGGCTAGACCCGGGTGGATAGGAGGGAGAATATCCAACCGAACTGATTCGGTCGAGTGCTCGAGTGCCTTCCATCCGGTGGGGACCGGGGGAAATTCTTTCTGCCGGCGGAAGCGGCACCAGCCGGATGAGCCGGGACGTTGCGTGCTACAGAGGGTCATGCCCAATCTGCATCGAGGGACGATCACAGACCTGCGGCTCTGGCTCACAGAGTTCACGCGGCCGGGTGAGGGTGAGATGTCCGGCGTCGCCCTCTGGCGGGCCGGGCGGGTGGTGCTCACCTCCGTCATCCTGATCACCAACCTGATCGGTGCGGTGACCGTCGTGGTGATCTCCCTCTACGTCGTGCCCCTGCCGAAAGTCCCTGATGTCGCCCACGTCAAGCTCGTCAACGTCGTGGCTGCCGCGGTCTACATCGGGATCGCCCTGCCCATGGGAGCACTTATCGGGACCAGGAGAATGTCCTGGCTACGCCAGTGGCTCGTGGACGATTGCCCGGCGACGACGGACGTGCAGCGGGTGGTCCTGCGCACGCCACTCCGTCTGTTCGTCGTCCAGATCACCCTCTGGCTCGGTGGAGCCGTCCTCTTCGGCGCGCTCAATTCGAGCGACAGCAAGCTGACGGGTGCCGGGATCGCCGCCGTCGTGGCCCTGACCGGCATGGTGACCGCTTCATGCGCCTATCTGTTCACGGAACGGCTGATGCGCATTCCGGCGGCACGGGTCCTGGCAGCGGGAATGCCGGACCGGCTCACCGTGCCGGGAGTGGCGACCCGGGCGCTCCTGGCCTGGGCGCTCGGGACCGGGATACCGGTGCTCACCCTGGTGGCCATCGGCATTGTGGAGCTGACCGGAAGTCTCGGCGCCACCACATCGCGTCTGGCCATTGCCATGGTCGTGCTGGGAGGCATTGGAATCGGGGTTGGCCTCCTCGCCGTCAGCTTGGCGGCCAGAGCGACCGCCGACCCCATCAATTCGGTGCGCGATGCCTTGTCCCAAGTCCAGCACGGCAACTTCGACATCGCAGTGCCTGTCTATGACGGAACCCAAATCGGACAGCTTCAGCTTGGCTTCAACCAGATGGCGGCTGGCCTGGCCGAGCGGGAGCGCATCCGACAGGTCTTCGGCACCTATGTCGATCCGGCGGTGGTCGAGCACGTGTTGTCGGAAGGTACCAACCTCGAGGGTGAGGAGGTCGAAGTCACCATCATGTTCATTGACGTGCGCAATTTCACCGGATTCGCCGAGCACAACCCGGCAGGTGTGGTGGTGGCCGCCTTGAACCTCCTTTTCGAACTCATCGTGCCGGTTGTTCGCGCCCAGGGTGGTCACGTCGACAAGTTCATCGGCGACGGGGTCCTCGCCGTGTTCGGTGCGCCCGGTCGGCTCCCCCAGCACGCTGATCGGGCACTGGCTGCCGCACTCGAGGTCGCCCGAAGCGTTGATTCTGGAGGGATTGGGCAGCTGCGAGTCGGGATTGGACTCAATTCCGGGACGGTCGTCGCCGGCAACGTGGGGGGCGCAGGTCGCTTCGAATTCGGCATCATCGGCGATGCGGTCAATGTGGCATCCCGCGTTGAAGCGGCGACCCGCCAAACCGGGGATACGATCCTTCTCGCCCAGCGCACCAAGGAACTGCTCCAAGGGGACCACATCCCACTTCTGGAGCGACCCGCTCTCCCGCTCAAGGGCAAAAGCGACCCGGTCATGCTCTATGCACCCCAGATTGACTCGTAAATCTCCAGACGTTCACACAATGCCCCCATCGCGGTCCGTAAGGCCGAGAGATGGACATGCGCAAGAGTGGTGAGAGACGGCCACCAGCCAGTGCCCCGCACTTGGCGCGACAATGCTCCGATGGCTTGGTGCCTGAGCAGCAACCTCTCCCGTTCCGATCATGACCTCCGGAAGACCTCGCCTTGCGCACTGATGAAGCCGACGTGACTCCGATTCCTTCGACGGGCCAAGCCTTGGATACGGCATTTGAAGCCCCCCTCATGAAGAGTCCTCGCAAGGGGGGTGGATCTATGTGGTGATGCCGGGATCCGCCGATTTCTTCGGAACACGGGGCCTGGTGAAGGTCCGAGCAACGGTCGATGGTCACCCGTTCGAGAATTCCTTCATGGCACTCGGTGACGGCACCCACAAGCTTCCGATAAAGGCAGACCTTCAAAAGGCCATCGGCAAGTCCGAGGGTGACGTCGTTTCGATCCGCTTAGGGGAGCGTCTCGGTAGGTAGCGCGCCATCACGTGACGAGGTTTTGCATTGGAGGGCAATCCGCCGCATGCCTTCCTGCCACGGAATCTGAGTGCGGCCGAGGACTTCGTGCATTCTGGTCACATCTGGCCACAACGGCCAGGGCGCCGTGACGTCGTAACGGATACGGGCCTGCTTGCCGACAAGCTCACCGAGATAAGCGCAGTAGTCCTCGGCGCTGACGGTCTCGCTTCCGGCCCAATTGACCACCACCGGATCAAGTGAGGCCACTTCGAGGGCGCGGATCCCCAACCGAACATAGTCATCTTCATAAATGGGGTTGTAGTTGTTGGGTGAGTCAGGGTGAAGGACGACGTCCTTTCCAGCCACGATGCGACGAAGACGGTCAACCGGTGCACCGCCCTCGGGCCCATAAGTTGAGAAGATCCGGATGATGGTCAGTGGCACACCATGCTCACGTGCGGCAAACCTCACCACCGCCTCGCCGGCAATCTTCGACAAGCTGTAGTTGCCCAGATGCACGCCCGGTGGATCGTCCTCGCAAATCGGTCGTTGTCCCTGATAGGCGTACGCGGAACCCGTAGAGCAATAGACGAAGCCATGGATCCCCGCGCAGGCGGCTGCGAGGCGTCCAGATGCCTGCGCGTTCACCTCGAAGCAGCGCTGCCAATCTGACCGAGCGGCTGGCCCGATGAGTGCCGCGGCGTGGAAAACGTGGGTGAGTCCATCGGGAAGGGTGGTCGGATCGAATCCCTCCAGGTCAGCCACCAAGGGAGTGATGCCGGCAGCGGAAAGTCGTTCCGCATCACCTGCCCCCTGGCAGCGCGCCATGCCAAACACCTGGTGGCGTTCGGCCAGGGCCCTCGCGATGGGGAACCCGACACGACCCGTCGCTCCGGTGACCAGCACCTTCCAGCGCTCGCCCGAAGAGGTGGCTGCATCGTTGTTCATGGTTGGCAACATACGCGGTGACCCATCCCTTCAAGGAAATTGGGGTGGCCCGAGCGTGATCGTTCCGCCTCAAACCTAGGTAACCCAACGGCAGCCGAGGTAGAATTCATGCGGAGGGGGTCCACAAGTAGCACGCGTGACCGAATTGTGCGGCAGCTGTCACCGAGACGTAGTCGAGGGCGCCCAATTCTGCTCGCAATGCGGCCACGACCTTCGGGTTCCAACACCCATGCGCGGATCTGGAAGGGCGGTCGGTGGCGAATGTGTTGCCCATGGCCACATGAAAGATCTGCGACCCAATCACCAACTTCGTCGCAATGAAATCCGGTGATCGCTCGATTCACACATCGAGAGTAGCTTCGTGGTGGATTGCAGATGATCCCAATCGGGGCCGACCGCACACGAGGGGAGCATCAAGAACCGTGCTGCGAGTTACGTGAGAAGCGCCTCCGGTCGGGTCCGAAGGATGCGTTCAGCTTCCTCACTCATCGAACGTACGACCTCAGCCGCGGGCCGAATACTGTCAATCATGCCGGCCGATTGACCGAAGAGCACGGCACAAGTGTCTAGGTCAAAGGGCGCATCGAAGCGGTTGCTTATGGGCGGTGAGGCCAGCGCGGACCGCCCGTCCCGAAGCTCTGCCTCTCGCTCACCCCATTCATCGGTGAAGCGGTTTCGCCGCACTCGCTCCCCGATCCCGACGGGCCACGAGAGCCCGGACACGATGTCGTACGCCTTGGTGAACACGGTGTTGCAACCGTCACTCTCCACGGGCAAGCGCTTATGGATTTCATCAACCTCAATTGCTTCGGGAGTAGCCAGAAAAGCAGTCCCCAACCAAGCCCCATCTGCTCCGGCCGTGAGTGCTGCGGCCAGAGTCCGACCGTCGGCGACCCCGCCCGCCGCCAGGACAGGTAGGTCGGGAAACCGAGCGACCACACCAGCGAGTAGCGGCAGCAAGCTCACTGTTCCCGTGTGGCCACCGGCTTCGGTGCCCTTGGCGACGAGGACATCGGAACCTCCGGCGACGGCAAGTTCTGCATCTTGAAGCGTCTGGACCTGGCAGATCACCCGGATACCAGCAGCCTTACAGCGAACGATCCAAGGCGTGGGGTCGGCGACGAGAAGGCAATTGCCTCCGGACGCTTTTCCAATACCGCTTCGAACAGGGGTTCGGCAAAGGCGAGGAACGGAGTGATGAACCCCACCGCGAAGGGCCGATCCGTCCTGGCACGGATCGTGTCGATCTCGGCCCGGATCCACTAGGGCTCTTCTGCGAATGCATTCCGCCGAACGATCCCAACCCCCCGGCGTCTGAAACAGCACCCGCCAGCGTCCCGCCACTGTGAAGTGCCATGGGAGCCGACATGATGGGATGGGTTAAACCAAACATTTCGGTGAATCTGGTGCGGAACATGTTCGGACGTTACAAGTCTTTCGAGTAATTCGGGCCCCCACGAGGTGGTTGCGCAGGGAATTGGACCACCTGTGGTTGGACAACGGTCCCGAGCGGTGCTGTCGGACAGGCCGCAAGCACGACCACACACTCGAGGTTACGTAGAGTTTCCGGGTGACGTGGCGGCGTTGAAGCGGTCGTTGTAGAAGGCGAATTGGGCCCTCAATTCGTCGAGGTCGATGCCGTACTGCTCAGGGTTGTAGTCGTGGACACCCTGCTTGTCAGCCGGATTCATCTCCCACCACGTCCGCATCCGGGCCGCAACGTCGTCGGTGAGTTCTTCACCGAGCCAGTCGTAGAGCCGACCGATCGCGGGTATCGGATCGGGGCGCATCTCGGCGAATCCGATGTCGTAGAACCGGTCCTCGTTCCCCGCGTCGCGGTAGGCCATTGTCTTGCGCAACGACCGCTCCCAGTACGCCGCCTGGTTGGCGGCGAAGTCGGGCGCGAGCGGCCCGGTGCGCAAGAATTCCGATGTGGCATCGAGGAGGCTCACCACTGAGGGGATCACCTGCGAGATCTCACGATGGGTCATCAGGAACCGGGCGTCGGGATACACCTCAAGGAGGGCGTCGATCGAGTCCATATGGGCGGGTGACTTGAGCCGCCATGGCTTGGTGGGGAACTTCCACTGGAGGAGCTTGAGGACGCGCTCGTGATACTGGTAGGCCGACACCATGTCGCAGCCCTTCATCCATGCTTCGTAGTGCCGGTTGTCGCCGAGCGCGCCGAACATCGCCGACCGGAAGTCGAGGGCCATGATTTGCAGGCACTCGGTAGGGCCCGTTGGCGAGCTCGGCAGCATCGTCTTGAACTTGGGGGCCAACTCGTCAATCAGCGAGATCTGTACGGCTGTCGCTGCGATTCGTGGGTCGGTGCCGTAGGTGGCCGGATCCGGCGGCGGGGTTGGCGCGCCGCTCTCCCAGGCGAGCAACGATCTGGCGCGGTGGTCTTCGCCCAGTAGGAAGCTCAGCGCCGTCGAGCCGGTGCGTGGCAATCCGAGCCCGAACAGCGGCGGCAGGATCTCCTGCTCGGAAATGTCCGGGTGACGCCGGTACCACTCCTCGACCTCAAGGCGGATCTTCAGCATTCCGATCGCCTGGTCGCGCAGCACCGCCATCCCCAGTTGGTTGAATGACCCAGCGGACACGGCACCTTCGAACAGTGCCACGAGTCCGTCATGGAATGACTCACCTCCGAGGTCGGTGAGCCCGGCGCGCCGTCGAGCTTCGGCGATCACCTCGTCCGCCATCGACATCGCTTCCCCCTTTTGTACGTTCGTGGACTTTGGTGCCGGTCAGCCAGCGGCGCTGGTCAGAGGCTGGCGGGATAGACCAGCGAAGCTGCGCAGATTGGCCAGCAGTTCCTCAGGGTCGCGGTGCGGGACGAGGTAGTGCGAGTAGGCCATCCGTAGGAACATCTCGGCGGCCTGCTCGTGCGTGAGGTGGCTCAGCCGCACCGACGGGACCGCCTCGAGTGCGTCGCCGAGGAGACTGACGAACGACGCCGTCTGCGGCCCTAAAGAGCTGGCCAGAGACTGGATGGCGAAGCCCGGATCGGCGCCGATCGGATCGGAGCCCATCAAGCCGTCCAGGTACGTCACCAAACACCGCAGCGCGGCATCAAGGCGCCTCCCCGGGCTGCGCTGGGCGGCGATGACCGCCGCCAGGCGAGCGTCGAACAGCTGCTCCTCGTAGACGGTGAGTGCCTCAAGCAACTCGTCCTTGGACGGGAACCACCGATACAACGTCGGCCGGGACACCCCAGCGGCGGCCGCGATCGCCGACATCGTGAACTTCCCGGGCCCCCGCTCGGTGATGACCCGCCGCGTGGCCGCCAGGATCGCCTCGACGCTCGTAGAACTGCCCGGCGGCGCAACCATGACGTCGCCAACGGCAGGGGGTTCCACACATGACAGGGCCCTGGTGTTGCTCATTCGGTCGGTCCCAATGAGTACTCACCAGTCTGGGGGTGGTGGTACCAGCCGCCCGCGGCATGGGTCCCTCCGTCGACGTGGATGGTCTGGCCGGTGATGTAGCTCGCCATATCCGAGGCGAGGAATACCGCGGCGGCGGCCATCTCGTCGACGTCGCCGGGCCGCCCCATCGGGACGACGTGACCGAAGCGGTCCTCGGAGCCCGGCGGAGCGATCGCTTTGATGCCCTCCGTCATAGTGATGTCCGGCGCCAGTGCGTTCACCCGAATGCCGTGGGGAGCCAGCTCAAGGGCAGCGGTCTTTGTGTAATTGATGACTCCGGCTTTGGCGGCCGCGTACGCGGCGTAGCCGGGTGCGGCGCGAGTGCCTTCGATCGAGGTGACCGAAGTGATACTCCCGCCGATTCCGGCGGCGACCAGGGCCCGCGCCACCCGCTGCGTGCAGAGGTAGACGTGACGGAGGTTGGCCCGGTAGAGGGCATCCCAACCATTCTCGGTTGTGTCGAAGATCGGCGAAGAGAACACCCCGCCGGCGTTGTTGACCAGGATCGACACTGTGCCCAGCTCCTCAATGGTCCGAGCCAGCGCAGCATCGACCGCCGCGCTGTCGCGCACGTCGGTGGGCAGTCCGAGCGCGCCGATCTCCGAAGCGGCCGCCGCGCACGTCTCTGCGTTCTGCTCCCAGATGGCCACCGATGCGCCAAACGCCGCCAGGCCAGCGGCGATGCCCCTGCCGATCCCGGCGCCACCGCCGGTCACGACGGCGACCCGCCCGTTGAGGAGGACATCAGATGGTTTGATCGTCATGGTGCGGACTGTAATCCGATGTGCCAGGCAGTGTTTACAAGATTCCAAAAAAGTGTTAAGTCTTTCTCCGCCAATGTTGAGCGACCTGTGACCCCCCGGGCGACGCAACGCCGCTGGTCGAGGGGATGGCCGCCAGGCGATCCGAAAGACCTGTCATGTCGCTTGGACCAGATCGACACCCGCCGCCCGGTGGGCCAATCCTCGGGAGTTGACGCATGAGCAGTGTCTTCGTCACCGGCGCCACCGGCCTCACGGGCTCGAACGTCTGCCAGCAGCTGATCGCTCGTGGCGACGCCGTGAAGGCGCTCGTCCGCAATCCCGACGAAGCTGCCGCGCTCACTGCCATCGGTATCGAACTTGTCCGAGGCGACATCACCGATGCCGACGACGTCATGAGAGCATCCAAGAAGTCTGATGCCGCCATCCATTGCGCCGCGCTCCTCGGCGGTGCCAGCCAGGACCTCGACGACTTCCGGGCTGTCAACTTCACGGGCACCACCAACATCCTTGATGCTGGCCGGGCTCACGGCATGCGCCGCGTCGTCGCGCTCAGCACCGGTACGTTCTTCGACCTCGCCAGCCCCGGGTTCCGGGAAGACGCACCCTTGTTGGACAACCCGCCCGACGACCCCTACACGGTCACCAAGCTCGCCGCGTTCCAAGAGGTGCATCGCCGCGCCGAGGCCGGCGAAGACGTTCTCACCTGCCACCCCGGTGCCATTTACGGCCCCGGTCTGGTCGCTGAGCGTGCGCTGCATCCCACCAGCTTCAACCGGGTGCTCCTCGCCGCCATGCGGGGGCGGATCTCGACGTATCTCGACTTTCCGGTGATGTGGGTTGCTGCCGCCGACGTTGCTTCGGGCTCCATCGCCGCCCTGGACAAGGGGGCTCCGGGCGCCATGTACTGGCTCACCGGCCAACCCGAGGACGAAATCAGTACCGCCGCCGGCTGTAACCAAGCCTGTG
This sequence comes from Acidimicrobiaceae bacterium, assembly GCA_003169675.1. Taxonomy (GTDB): domain Bacteria; phylum Actinomycetota; class Acidimicrobiia; order Acidimicrobiales; family RAAP-2; genus Bog-473. Next base: position 8,833 of record PNAT01000124.1, on the reverse strand, counting down.
AAATGGCCGGAGTGGCACACCGCGTCGAGGACCTCGACCACCGCACCGCTCCGAAGGAGATCGTCGACGCCTTCGGACCCACGCTCTACGCGATCGCCGAGGCTGCGGCGAACGAGCACCGGCCTCCCCGGACGGCTGAGAACCCGACGCATGACCAGCTCGGCTACGACCCCATGAGCCTTGACGACGGCCTTCGCCTCCTCATCCCATGGCTACGCGAGCTGGGCCGCATGTGATCGCCACCGAGGATGAGAAGATCGTGCCCGTTGCCACGCTCACCACTGATGGTTCCCACCCCGCACACCCAGGAGGCAGTTGATGGACGAGGTTACACGAAAGGTCGTTGACGGCTCCGCGTGGCGGGAGTTCTGCGACCTGCTCGCTGACGCGGGCGAATCGGTCCTGGCGGAGGGCAATCCCGACGATCCGCTCGACCGTGCCGAGGGGTTCCGGATGCTGACCCGGCTACTGCGAGGATCGCTGGAGTCACACCTCGAGCACTCGCAGCCAGCCCACCCCCAGCTCATCTGCACCTGTCACGAAACAATCAAAATCGTCGGCGAGAATCCGGACAACCACTACCTCGGCGCGTCGCTCGATGGCAAGTACGACTATCGGATCTGGGGCACGAGGGGCGAAGCCAAGTGGATCAGCTTCAACCTCTTCTCCGGTGCCGGCTTCGGTGGCGGCGGACCCGGGACTGGAGCCACTCTGCACGAGGAGCAGATGCACATCGGGCCAGATGACACCTTCGAGGTGATCATCTCCCAGCTCGAGCACCCCGGGAACTGGCTACGTTCAGAGGCCGACACCCGGTCGTTGGCCATCCGCCAAACCTTCCTCGACAAGCGCCACCAGGAGCACGCCGACCTCCACATCGAACGCCTCGGCGCGGCGGGCCCCACACCCGATCCGCTCTCTTCTGACCACCTCTATCGCTCGTTGGTGATCGTCGGTCACTATGTGAAAGCCGTGGCTGCCATCGGCGCCCAATGGGCGGTGCGCCAGGCCCAGTGGCCCAACGAGTTCAGTGACGAAGCCGAGGACGATCTCACCAACAAGTTCAAGGACCCGCAGATCAAGTGGCACCAGGCCTACTTCGAGCTGGCCGGCGACGAAGCGCTTCTGGTGGAGGTCACGCCCCCCAAATGCGAGTACTGGATGATCGCGCTGCACAACCACTGGATGGAGACGCTCGACTATGTCCATCACCAGTCCACTCTGAACTGCCACTCGGCGCAGCTGGAGGCCGACGGGAGCGTCCGGTTCGTTGTCACCCACCGCGATCCCGGGATGCCGAATTGGCTGGACACCGCGGGCCACGAACGGGGCACGGTGGGCGTGCGGTGGGTCGGGCCTGACGTCGTCGACATCCTCCCCTCCACCAAGGTGGTCAAGCTCGACGAACTTCCCTGAGCGCGGCGATCCGCTGCCCTCTCAAGGGCTCGGCGCGTTGGGGCAGGTTGGGTTTCGGCGCCGTCAGTAAACCAAGCGTGTGGGACCGGGAACGGGGCGTTGGTGAAGACCTCGGGATGGCGCTCGACCTCAATCACGTCCGCGGGCGTCGTAATGGCCCAGAACTGGGGATAGTCCTCGACCGAGACGGGCAGGATCGGCATAGGCGGCGGGGTCGACGAAGATGGCACCGAGGTTCTCGACGGAGGTTGCGGCCATCGACATGACCTAGAGCCTGGGAGCAGAAGTATCTAGATGTTTAGCGCCCACCTTGCTCTCAAATTTCCCAGGGGGGTGCCGGAGACCCTTCTCAATCCGTGACGGCCTCTGCTCCGGCGGTCACCAATCGGCGCACTTCGGCCACGGACGCTTCGAGATCAGTCAGGTGCCGCTCAAACGCGCCGTCCGGCGTGAGAAAGAGGAAGGTGACACGGACGACGGGCTCGGCGGTGGTAACTCCGACCGTCAGTGCATAGGAAGCCCCCTGCGTCCGGTAGCCCTCGACCCGTTTGTCGAGCTCATCGGGGTCGGAGGTGGCGGCCGTCTTGTAGTCCACCACTACGAGACCGTCGGGCCCACGGTAGAGCATGTCGATGTACCCCTCGAGCAACCGACCATCCACCGGCGCACACGTGTAGACCTCCTTCCAGTGCGGCGAGGCGGCGGCCTCCAACACCGAGGGGGCACCCAGCGCCTGCAGGACCAGCATCCGCACTTCCTCGGCCCGACCCGGCACCGCCTCGGCCTCACACTGTGCGGCCACCGCCTCCTCCAGTCCGTCTCCGCTGGCCAGCTCGACGGTCTGCAGGACGCCGTGGACGGCCCGCCCCACCGATGTTCCATACCGGCCCTTGAGCCAGGGGGGGAGGTCGAGGTCCTGCGGACGCTTTTGCAGTCCGGGATCGGGCCCCCCCTCGCTGTCGGGCTCCCCCTCGTCGGTCAACGCGCTCGCCGCCACCGTCGTGGTACGCGAAGAGTCTCGAAGTGCCGCCATCCGCTCGGCCGACCATTCGGCAAAGGGCTTCGGGGCAGGTGGCGGCTCCACGACGACCGGCTGAAACACATCCATGGAGGTCACGCCATCTGGCAATGCGTCCACGAGCTCGCCCATCCCGCTCAAGAGCAGCTCCGCATTGGTGCGTTTCTTCGGTTCAGACGCCGTGGCTCGTTCCTTGCGGTGCACGGACACGATCAAGTGATCGCGCGCCCTCGTACAAGCCACGTAGAGCAGGCGAATCCGCTCGTGCAGATCCATCTGCTCATCAATGGGTGCCCAGTCCACAAAGGCGTCGGTACTGACGTTCTTGCCGAACTTGTAGCCGACGACTGGACGATCGGCCGGGAACACCACCTCGGCCGGCGCCGATCTTCCTGACGGCAGAGCTGACATACCCGAGACAATTGTGATCGGGAACTCCAGCCCCTTGGCGCCGTGAATGGTGAGAATGCGCACGGCGTCATCGTCCCTCTCGGGCAGGATCGATTCGGCCACTCTGGCCCCTTCGGCAGTCAGCCTGTTCACCCATTGCAGATACTGGCGCAGATTGCCGCCGGTGGCCTCGCTCCAGGCTCGAGCCTGGTCGGTGACAAAGCGAACTCGGCGCCACACATCTCGGGGACGGCCTTCGGCGAAACCCAGCTCCAGGGCTCGGCGATCACGAGAGATGTGGCCCAAAAGCTCAGAGGGAGTCGACCAGGCGCGCTGATCGTAGAGGAAGCGTAGGTAGGCCAGGCCGGTCCGGACCGGATCATCCTGCGGAACGGTGACGGGTTGGTCGGCCAGGTAACTCCAGCTCCCCTGGCGCTCTCCCTTGAATCGGAACAGATCGTCGTCGCCGCAAGCCAGGAGAGGTGTGCGCAGTGCGGACACGATGTGCAGATAGTTGGTCGGATCGTCGACCGCCCGGAGCACCATGAGCAGGTCGCGCACCGCCCGGCTGGAATAGACCAGTGAACTGGTCTCGGCCCGGAAGGCAATGCCGGCCTCCTCGAAGGCATCTTCGAGGAAGGGGAGCGACGTCTTGGCGGGCACCAGCACGGTGATGTCACCCAGCTTTGCCGGGCGCCACACGCCATTCTTGTCGCTGACGTCCCAACCCTCGTCGACCACTCGCATGATGGCGGCGGCGACCTCGCTCGCTTCGGCCGCTCGCATTTCGTCCGCCGGTGTTCCTTGTGGGTGCTGGTGGCGGCCGAGGATGGCCACCGTCGGCCCGGATACCGGAGCGGCGCGGGTGGCCTCCAGGGCCAAATAGTCAGCTTGGGAGGGGACGGGCAGACTGACATCATCCGGTTCACCCATCAACGCCGTGAACGTGTGATTGACCCAGTCGATGATGGGTGCCACGGTCCGGAAATTGGCCGTGAGCTCAACCCTCCCGGCGCCACCGGCGCCAAAGCGCTCGGCCGCCCGCAAGAACGTGGAGATATCGGCCCTCCGGAAGCGGTAGATCGATTGCTTCGGGTCCCCCACAATGAAGAGGTGACCGGGGACGACGTCCACGTGATCCCAGAGGTCATGGCCCGCCGACGCACTCTCAGGGTCGGCCGCGGCGATGCGCACCGCCAGCTCAATCTGAATGGGATCGGTGTCCTGGAACTCGTCGAGTAACAACCGCTGGTAGCGCGAGTGCAGGGTGGCTCGCACCGACGGTCCATGATCAGCATCACGAAGCAAGGCCCGGGCCAGCACAAGCAGATCGTGAAACTCCAGCTTTCCTTCCCGCCGGCGCCCCCCAGCTCCCTCCAGCGTGAACTCCCTGAAAGTGCTGCCCAGACGAGCGGCGCAGGCGTTGGCTACGTGGGCACCGACGGCTTCAAGCCTATCCCCCGCCTCCCGTACACTCGATCTCAGGTCCGCCAGGTCGCAATCCCACGATGCTGCTCTCCCCAGCCCTCCCACCTTGAAGCTCGGCAGCCTGGGGTCGGCCTGCGGTCCGATGGCCTCCAGGAGATCGAACTCGTCCTCAATGGTGGCCAATTCGGCCATGCGCGTCACAATGTCATCGAGCCGCTCCCGCAGCTTGTCGGTTGGGTCACGACACGGCTCGGCGCAGACAGCACGAATATTCGTCACGACGGCGGCGAAAAGAGCCCGAACCGACGGGGGATCCGGCGCGGCCTCGGGAACACGCTCTTCGACCAAGTCCCAGTTCTTGTTGAACGCCTGGGCCAATGTCTCCAGGGCAGTTGGCTTGACGCCCGAGGCAAAGAGCAGCAGCACTGTGCGCTCGAGTGTGGGGTCGGCGAGGAGCCTGTCGCGAAAGGATGACCAGCGGGCGTCGAAGGCCACTGCGGAGTTGACCTCGTCCAGCACTTCCAACCTGGGTGGGAGGCCGGCCTCCACCGGGTGTTCGGACAGCAGGCGTTGGGCAAAGGAATGCAGCGTGCCGATGGCGGCACCATCGAGATCCTCCAAGGCCACCTTGCAGCGCGCGCCAAGTTCGCCTTCGGGTTCGGCTCCCGCCATCTTTTCGAGTTCTGCCCGCAGGCGATCCCGCAACTCAGCGCCCGCCTTCTCGGTAAAGGTGATGGCCGCGATATGACGCAATCCGACGTTGTTCACGGTGACCAACGCCAGGACCCGCTTCACTAGGGCCGATGTCTTCCCTGATCCTGCCCCGGCTTCGACGAAGAGCGTGGTGTCGAGATCCTCGGCAATGCGATCTCGCGCCGATTGATCGGGGGAGGGTGGCTGAACGTGTGCTGCCATCTGGTCAGGCACTGGGCACCTGGTCCGCCTCAGAGTCGTCGATGTCATCCTCGAGCGGGTCGACGAATTCCACGAATGGCGCCATGGCCGGATCGGCCCGCTTGCGGCCGTACTGGCGGCGCAACTCGGCCACTCCCATCCCATCGGGATCACAGCAGGCGCACTCAACCCACGTGGTGTTGCTCTTTCCAGAGGGATAGGAGGGAAAGGCACCTGCCTCAATCCCGTGGACCATGGCCTCGAGCGTCTCGCCCACGTGCGCCAACACGCTCGGGGTGACCGGGTAGCCGATGCGTACGAAACGTCCCGGGGAGGAGACAAACCAGTACTCGGCCCGCACTTCCGCGGCGGGAGTTCCCTGACTGAGCCGAGCGGCCTGACCGTAGACGGCCAATTGCAGGTGACGGCCCTGAGCGTCTGGGTTGTCCTCGCTCAGGTCCTTGAATCCGTCGGCCTTGCCCGTCTTGTAGTCGACGACATGCAGAGTGCCGTCAGGAGCTTTGTCCACCCGGTCGGCTTTGCCACGAAACTTGAGGCTCCGCCCGTCGATCAACTCAATGGCGACATTCCCCGCGTGGGCCTGCGGAAGGCCGAAGGCCAGCTCAGCCGCTAGGGGCTGGGTGCCATGCTCCATGCGGAAGGCGGAGTCGTCCTCCAGAAAGCGGCGTAGGTCGGCCATGATCCCCCTCTTGCCCTGGCGCCAGAAGATCGGCCGGCCGGTGCGACCCTTGGCCTCGAACTTCTGGCACTCCTCCTCGCCGATCTGCACCATGCGAATCCGGTCGGCCTCTGACCAAGGCGCGCTCAGATCGGCCGTGCCGTCTTTGGCCCGCGAGATCATCTCCATCACGAAGCGTTCCAGGATCGTGTGTACCAAGGTCCCCCTGTCGCGCGGGGTGATCTGCAACTCGTCCTCTGGATTCTCGACCTCGTCGACCTTCAAGATGTTGTGGACAAAATACGCAAACGGGCAGGTCGCCCATCCCTCCAATCGGGTAGCCGACATGACCTCATCGACCGGCGACGGCACGGGAAGGCCGCTCAAGTTTGCGTCGAACCGGGTGAATCGATTGCTCCGGCGCCCCGCAATGACCTTGGCTCCTGCCCCTAACACGGTGTCGTCTGCCGCCAGCATTGGGAGAGGTAAGCGGGACGAGCCCAAAGACATGAGCGTGCGCAACCGGTGCTCTTGCTCATTGGACGGAAATTCCAAGATTCGAATGCCCGCATCAAACGAGGCCACATGGGTCAGCCAGTCCCGGTCCGTGCTCAGCAGGTCGTCCGACCACCAGCGCTCTCCGGCCATGGAGCTGGCCATCTGCAGTATCCAGCGGGAAGGCACTCGCTCAATATTTCGGCGCAAGTCGCCACGCGGTACGCACAGCACCTGGTGGGAGGCACCGGCCAAAGCGGCCAAGAGTTGGCGGTGCTGGCGCTCGACTCGCTGTGAGCGCAACGGCAACTCGTCCCCGGTGGATTCGCGTTCTTGGTCGGGCAGGAGAGAATCATCATGGGTGGGTGATGGGAACATTCCTTCGGCCAGTCCGAGCACCACCACGAGATCGAGATCGAGCCCGACGCCCATGCCCACTGAGCCGACCAGTACCCCCTCGCCCATCCTTCCCACCCGACCGAGGTCGGCCTCGAGCTCGAGCGCCAGGGAACGGGCAAACACAGCCAGACTGACTGAGCCTTCGAGCGCATCCAGACATGACAGGCGATCCAGAGCTCGATCTACCCGTTCAGCCGCCTTCTGCTCCGGGGCCGGCCAGGCCGTCCTCCGCCGCTCTCCACCCAGCAACCGGTGCAGGAGGTCACGGACCCACACTGCCCGCTCCCCCCAGGATTGGGGTTGGTCGGCTGCCAGAGCGACCTCATCGATCAATCCCAACACGAATTCCCGCAGCGCTTTGGCCTGAGCCGCATCCTCGAGCAGGCGCTCAGCCCTCCATTGTGGGGCATCGGGATCCTCAACCAATATGTCCTCCGCCTTGGTAACTCGCTCGGTTGACAGGTTCGTCAACCGCTGATCCCAATCGATGCGCCCAGCTACCAGGCCGGCCTGGCGCGACAGGCGTTCCCACGCCAAGACCGGGACGGAATGCCCGTCCTTTTGCAAGGGTCCGCCGGCCAACCAGGCAAACACGTCCTCGCGGCGGAATCCACCCTCCGGCAAGGACAGGAGTCCCAGCAACGTCCGGCCCACGAGCCGAGAGGTGAGGGGCATGGTGGCGTCGCCGCTGAGGGCGATGCCGGCGGCCGAGAGTTGCTCATGGACCAACCGGGCGTACGGCCGTGGGCTGGCGTGCAAGATCGCCATGCGGTCGAGCGGGGTGCCCCGGCGGGCCGCATCGATCACGGAGCGCACCGCCACTCTCACCTCTTCATCGCAATCAGAGACTGTGACGATCTGGGTTCGACCGACGTCAACGACTCGCATCGGGAGATCGTCACCCGGATGGGATGTCCCGTCGCCGGATTGGATTCGGCCCACCGAGCGGATGACTTCGCTGTCTGCTCGTGGGTCACCCGTCGTTCCGGCCAACACGATGAGGTTGCCTGTCGCGGCGATAGCGCTGAGGAGATCACCTCCGTGGCGGGTCAGCACTTCCGGCAGGTAGACAACGACACGACCGAGATGCCCACTCACGCCTTCGTCGCGGACCAAGTCGGCGGCCGCGTCGAGTAAATCCCCTTCGTCGTAGAAGGCTGACTGCAAACTGGCCCGCGCCACTCGATGCAGACGAACCACATCAGAGGCCCGATCGCTTCGACTTGCCAGAATCTCGAGTGCACCCTCGGAGAGATCGCGCAGTTCCCGATAGGCGGCAATGAGCGCCGCTTCGGTAGCAGCGTGACCAGCCACTGGTGTGAAAATTCCTGGTTCTTGGGACAAGGCTGCCCGCAGGGCAGCGGCAATGACAGGCGTGGAGACCGGACGACGACCGCTAGCGGCGAGTCGAGTCGCCCCCAACACTTCGGCCAGGCGATACACGGTGACGAAGGACACCGCGGCCACGCCGGTGCCCCTGGTAGTGACCCGCCCCAGCGTCCCCGAAGCCAGCAGGCGTCGGGTAGCCACACCGACATAGTTGGAGGGCACCACAATGGTCACGGGTGCGAGCGGCTCATCCCCCTTGGCCGAGCTGATCGCCACACGGAGCGCCTCGGCCGCCGGGCGGCCCCAATGCACCCAACGGATATCGGCGCTCATGAGGGCCGATGGTAAGTCACCGCTGTATCAGGTTTGCCGTGGCCGGACTTCGCCACTGCGTGCTGTCCATCCTCGAGCGGTACGGAGTGGTCGACTCTCGATCTTTTGGGTATCCCACCCGTCTGCTGAGTCATCCAGATTAGGCATCTCACCTGGATCTATTCCCCCACTAGCCGTCCCAACTTCCGACGGCCTCAACACATGAATTTCAGAGTTTGTGGAATTCCTGTGTGATGCCCTCCGTCTCGGCCGCGGGCCACTCATGCCTCTTGTGCCACAAGCCCAACTGGCGTGTCCTGGGCTCGATCGCCGTCCAATGAGCGCCATCGGCCCCGCCAGAATCCGAAGAGCCGCAATTACCGGAAGAGCCACTTTCTTTGGTGGCGGGGGTACTACCGCCACCGTGCGCCTTCGGGCTATAGACCCGAAGGTGTCCGTGGCCACGAGAAAGT
>PNAT01000157.1 GCA_003169675.1 Acidimicrobiaceae bacterium | reverse complement strand
CTTCAGCACGACGTATGGCAACAGGCCACAGACCCGAACTGCGATGGTCGACAGCCCGCCCTCGTCGAGCCTCTCCGCCTCGACCTGGTGCTCGGTGAAGTCGGAGGCGACGAGCTGCGCTCCACGAACGTTGAAGGCGCCGAGGCCCGAGCCGAGCGACTCGCCTTTCGGCTTGAAGATCCGACCCGCCTCGACCTCGGTGGTCTCGCACAGGAACTCGACCTGGACACTGATGCCCTCAACGAGCCGCGTCCAGCGGAAGCTGTTCTCGGCGCTGAAGCCGGAGCGCTTCAGGTTGGTCTCCAGCGTCCGGTACGTCTCCGGCGTGTCGTCGCCGAGCGCCAGGCCGATGACAAGGTCGACGTCCGTGGTGCCGATGTGCGCGGGTGCTCCCTCCGGGAGCTGTCCGACGATGTACCGGGGAGCAAGCCCACCGACGAGGAAGATGCGCTCGCGCCATGGCCCGAGGTCGCCGAGCAGGGTCACGAGGGCACGTTCGCACCGGGCCGTGGTGACGCTGTCGTAGTCCGATGCGTGCTCCCGGCTCAAAATCCGATCACCTCCTGGCGGAGGCGATCCGCCTGCTCTCGACCGCGCCGTGGGTCCTTCCTGAGGTCGTAGTACAGCCGCATCGGATTGACGAGCCACGCGCCTTCGTGCTCCCGGCGGAAGGCCAGCGGCACGTCACCGGGCGTCTGCGTCAACACGAGGTTGGCGCCCGTCTCGACCAGCTCGGCGTCGAGAGCCTTGGCGACAGCCCGAGGCGTCAACCCGCTGTCGATCCAGACGTCGACGGTGGGGACGGACGTGACGAAAGGGGCAAGTGCCATTGCGGCTGCTGCTCGGGTCACGGCGTACGTGATGTGTGCCTTCCCGAGCCGCTCGGCGACCGTCGCTACCAGTTCTTTGGGCGTGCGCGCCAACCGGAACGCGGTGGTTCGTTCGACCGCCCGGTCGACGTTCTCTTCGGCCCAGACGTCCAGCAGCGCCGTTGGGTTGGTGACCCGTCGGACGCGCCCGGGTCCCGCGCCCTCGGACCCGATTAGTCCCTCGGCCTCCAGTCGTGCGAGGACCCGGTGAACAAGGCCGTCGGAGACGCCGGCCTCTGCTCCGAGATCGTGGATCTGCCAGACCCGATCGGGGGAGAGCAGCAGTGCCTGGGTGACGAGCCCGGCCTTGCCGCTGAGACGGATGGTTCCCTGCTGCCGCGCTCCCTTGGTCCGGCGTCGTCCCTCGATGTGGAGCAGTAGCCCGGGCAGTTCTATGTGGGCGTTGCCGCCACCGTCGACGATCCCGATCCCGTGGCGTTCGAGGATGTCCCGCGCCTCGTCGGTCGCTTGGTCGGTGACGACGAGCAGGTATCGGTCGTCGACCCCGTCGACCCGGCGAACGAGCTGCCACGCCGTCGCCGCGTTGAGGTACTGCTTCAGCTCGACGTCGACCGGCTTGGCGACCCCGGCGAACCGGAGCGTGGCGTCGCTGCGCTTGGCCCGCGGTTCCCCGATGGTCACTTCGATACCATCCACGTCGCGCAGCAACCGGGCCGCCTCGGCCTCGACGACTCCCTCGATCTTCACGAGAGTGGCGTTCTTCACCATGACAGTGAAGATAGCAGAATCAGTAAAGATGCGCCAGGCCCGTCAGTGGCGTCACCCGACCAATCTTCACTAAAGTTGGCTTCTTCACAGTGCTAGTAAACCTGCGGATTCGGTGAAGATGTCCGCAGGCCAGGCCGCCGAGCCGGCCTCGCTGGCTGTTCATATGACCGGGGTCATACCGTGAACAGTTGAACGATCGACTTCTCCCACCCCGCTGACCCCTGTTTACCTTTGATTCTACCCCTGTGCACCCGCCATTGCCTCGGCTCGTGTGAACGGCCTCGGCTCCCGCACCCCACCCTCACTACGTGAATAAAAGTGATGTTGGGGTGCGGTACCATGGCGGGTGCACAGGGGTAGGGAAGTCAGGTGTAGGGGTGAAGGTCCAGTGGGACAGTGAAGTCCTGAAAGTGATGAGAAAGGAAAGAGAGTCGGTAGCAGATCTCAACGGAAATAGGAAGGGAAGAGCAATTCGTGAAGCTCCTCTCAGAGTTGGGAAAGACAGGCGAGTGATTCAGAAGGGGATTTTGAGTCGCCCGGCTGATGAAGGCGGTCGCTGGCGTGGGCTGTCTGATGAGGTTGAGTAGTTGAGGCGATCGGGGCCTCAGATTACGAGGCGGGATCGAGAAATGTTGGCGTGGGTCGGACGACACGGAGTCGTGACTGCGGATCAAGTGGCAAGACAGTTTTTCGCTCGCGGCGAGGACACGACGGGCAAGCGGGCGGCGTATCGGCGGCTGGCGGTGTTGGAGTCGGTTGGACTGCTTCGACGTGATCGGACTCCGTTCTGGCGAGCGCCGCATGTGCTCCGGATCACAAAGGCAGGGGCTGAGGTCGGCGAGATCGATGTGACTCCCGCTCGGATCGTCGAAGGCGAGATCCGCCACAGCCTGGCGCTCGTCGATCTCGTCGAGCAGCTCCTCGCCGAGCACCGTGGCTCGAAGCTCCGGACCGAGCGCGAGATCCGCACCGACCGTTGGCGGGAGCGCCACGCCGGCACACGGCAGCCCGCTCGCGGTCGTACGCCCGACGGCGAGCTGACGCTGCGCAACGGCAAGGTCGTCGCCATCGAGCTGGACCTGACTCCGAAGCGGAGCAAGGACTTCGAGCGGATCCTGCGGGCGTACAGACAGGAGCGATTCGACCACGTCTGGTGGTACGTCGTCCCCGGCGCGGTCGAGCGAGTCGGCAGGCTGGTCAAGGAGAATCGCGCCGATGACTTCATCGATGTACGCCCCTGGAAACCGATCTATGTCACCGCGCTGACCGGCTGATGGTCCCGTGCCAAACGTCGAGATGATTCGAGTTCTTTCGACGGGTGCGACGCGCTGTCACAGGCCGATCAATGCGATGGTCACGACCTCGTCGCTCGCGCACATGATGTCGGCAGCGTCGTCCGACAATGGGACATGGACCCACTCGCCGGCAGAGCATCGAGCGTTGCGGCATTCCGCCGGAGTCCACGCCGATGATGACCGGGCCAGGTTCCGCTCCCGCACTCCTGCACAACAACGAACGAAACATCGCCCTGTCGCTCTTCGCTGCCGCCGGGATCACGACGCTGGTGTTCCCGGGCGTCGTGATCGGTGCCGCCGTGGCGTGGCTCGTGTGGCAGGTGAGTCGCCCGTCTATCGTGACCTCGTGGTTGATCGGAGCACTCGGTGCGGTGACGGCGGCGACGTTTCGCAGCGAGATCGTGCTCGCGTGGCCGGGGCGCCTGCTGATGCACACGATCGAGCCACGGGTGGTCCCAGCGCTCTCCCTCGCTGCGATCGGCCACTCGATGCAGGTCGAGGCGCTGCTCGGACCGCTGGTCCTCGCCGGGATCATGTTCGGCATGGCCCATGCGTCGCAGACCATTCAGGGCCAGGAGTGGGCGAGGGCTAGGGACGTGGCCGCCCGGAAGAAGGCGCTGGAGCGCGGCTGGCCGGGACCCGATGCCGGCCGCGACGTCGCCTCGGTGGCCGATCCTCCGGGTCAGCTCCGGCTCGGCGTCGTCGCCGAGGACGGCAGACCGTTCGATCTCGACATCGCCGAGCTGAGCCAGCACGTCTTCCTTCCGGGAGCGTCGGGCTCGGGCAAGACGACGACGATCGCCCGGCTCGCCGACGGAGCGCTCGCCAACGGCTACGGCGTCGTCATCATCGACTGCAAGGGCTCGGGTCTCGGCGGGGTCGCCCGCAGCCTCGCCCGTCGCCGCGGCGTGGCGTTCACGACCGTCGATCCCCGGGCACCGGAGAGCGTCGGCTACGACCCGTGCTCCGGCGATGCCGCCGCCGTCGCCAACAAGATCGTCGGCGCCTTCACCTTCTCCGGCGAGGCCGAGATCTACAAGCAGGTCGCGATGGAGGTCATCCCGGTCATCTGCCGGGCGATGGTCGCCTCGGGTGTCGCCGTCTCGCTCGACTCGATCTACGAGACGTTGAGCAAGGGCAGCATGTCGCGCCTCGGCCGCCGAGACGGCGGCGAGAAGTACCGGGTCCGGTTGGAGGAGCTGGAGGACTCGGGCGGCATCGGCGCCGCCGGCTATGTCGGGCTCCAGCGCCGTCTCGGGGCGCTGATGGAGGGCACCTTCGGCGAACTGTTCCGGCGCCGGCCGGCACTGTCCTGGCAGCAGCAGCTCGCAACGCCGCAGGTGACCTACATCTCGCTCAGTGCGACCGCCGCGGGCGAGGACGTCGAACTGTTCGGCCGGGTGATCACGCAAGATCTCAAGCAGGTCTGCGACGAACGGATGCGGGCGATCGACCAGGGCGAGGACCCTCGCCCCGTCCTCATCGTCTACGACGAGTTCGCCGCACTTCGGGAGGCGACACAGATTGTCGACCTGCTGCTCCAGGCACGCCAGGCTCGGGCACCGCTGGTCGTCGCGACGCAGTATCTGCCCGAGGAGATCCCGATCCGCCGGCCGGTGTTGTCGGCCGGGCTGCTCATCATCCACCGGCTCGAAGCCGAGGACGCCGAGCTGGTCTCGTCGCAGTTCGGCACCCACACGACGCCGTTGCTCACCGCCCAGGTGGACTACGAGACCGGCGCCAGCGAGAAGGGATCGGTCCGGTTCGTCGAGGAGTTCGACATCCACCCCAACGTCCTCAAGCAGATGCCGGTGGGGATGGCGGCGGTGCTGTCTCGGCGGACGGGCCGCAAGTCACTCGTGAGGGTGCAGCGCACGGACTGAACCAGAGGGAGAGGGATCGCTCATGCCGGACGACGAGGAGCAGACGACAGACGGCGAGCAGCCCCCTCCGCGCCGCCGCCGCACGGCCGCCGCCGGTCCAGTAGCTGGCGGGGTCGCCACTTCCGACAGCGAGGTCGCCCCGGGCACCGACTCCGTGACCTCACGGAAGCCGGCCCCCGGTGGGCTGCGGGTGGCCCGAGTGGGAGCGGCCAGGGGGACGACCCGAAAGACCACGGCGCCGGCAGCGACCGAGGTGGTCTCGGGACTCGGTCCCGCCGCCGGCCCGGCACTGCCCGTCGAGGTCGGTCCCGCCGGCATCGACGGCGTGCCCGCCGTCTACGACGACGGCGTCGAATGGCTCCGCAACGGCGTCAAGCGCCACCCGTGGAGCATCCTGGTCGCGCTCGCCTTCGGCTGGACCGGTATCTGGTTGGCGCTGTGGGGCGCGGCCATCGGCATCGTCATCGGCGTGTTCGTCGCCCTCGGCGTCGTCAACACCACGGCGCTCGGTCGTGACGTCAGCAACCTCGGTGGCGGCCAGGCGATCACCATCCTGAGCATCCTCGGGGGCGGCTTCTTCGGGGCCATCGGCGGCTTCGTCGAAGTCCTGCGTTACGTCCTCGCCTCCACCCCGTGGGAAGCGATCGTCGCCATCGCCTCCGGAGCGTTGGTCGCCACGCTGATAACCGTCGCCATGGCGACGTTCGAACGCCTCGGATTGCGCATCCGCGGCTACCGGCGGCTCAGCCGTGATGAGGTCCGCAGAGTTGCGCCGCTGGTCCGCGAGGTCGCCGAGGCGATGGAGCTGGACGGTCTGCCCCGCTTCGCCATGGCTGACATGGTGATCCCCAACGCGTGGACCCACATGCGCACCATCGTGATCACCACGGGACTGCTCCAGACCCTTGACGACGCCGAGCTGCGAGCCGTGCTGGCGCACGAGCTGCAGCACTGGCGCTCCGGCGACGCGGTCGGCCTGCACATCGTGTGGGCCGCCGCCTGGCCAATCGCCGTCACCTACAACATCGGCATGCTCATCGCCGGCCAACGCCAGGGGATGGGCGTCGGACCTCCGGGGCGCTTTCGCGGGATCATGGTTCTGCTCGGCTGGATCATCGCGTGGCCGGCGTGGGTCATCCTCACGATCGTCATCGCGCCTACCGTCGCCGTCTCACAGCGCCGCTATGAGTACAGCGCCGACGCCGCCGCCGGGAGCCTCGGCTATGCCGCCGCGATGATCTCGGCGCTCGGGAAGATGGGCGCCTTCGAGGGCGGCCGGACCGGGTGGGAGCAGGCGATGACCGCCACCCATCCACCGACCGAGCTGCGCATCGAGGCGCTCCAGCCACCGAAGCCGGACGACACCGAGTACCAGGAGGAGGAGCTACGCGGTCCCGGCTGGCAGGAGATCACGCGCATCCTCCGCAGCGTCGTCCCGCGGCGATCGACGCAATCCTGACGTCGGACGGAGGAAGCCGCCGAGGACCCCCTGGTGCCGGTGGTGTGCGACGGCGACTGCCAAGGTTGCCGGAAACGCCGTCCACACCACCCCGATCGGCACCACCAGCGCCGGCCACGTTCCGAGCGCATTCGCACCGACGAACGCCCATGCCGTTCCGACATAGCTGAGTTCGAGACTGAGCACCCATGACCACCGCTCCGATCGCGTGGCGACAGCCGCCTCGATGAGGAGAACCGGCCAGCTCCACCACTGATCGAGCAGTCCCGTTGCCGTCATTGTCAACGGCACCGCGACAACACCAACCCATGCGTTGTCCTCGTGCCTGATCCATTCGTGGACGAACGCCATCCCCGCATGGCGAATGAGGTGAGCGACTAGCGGCGGCCGCAGTACGACACCCGAACCCCTTGTGGTGCCGTGTGCTGCCATCTCGGTGATGTCTCCGGCCGCTCGTGTGCGGCCATCTGGATACATCATGCGGCACGCGGCAAACGCATCACGATCACATCGCCATCGCATAATGGTTGCGAAATCATCGACCACGTTGCAGTCATTGCTGGCCGCAACGCCGGGAGCGGCGGCATCAACGCCGTCGCTTGCGCCACCACCGATCCCAGGTGATGCACAGGACCGCCAGCACGATACGCACAGCGAGCTGTGTGTGAGCAGCGATTGCGATGCCGTCGACGGCGATGGCGAGAAGGACGTGTCGCACCATCGGCGCGACGAGGTGAGTGACACCTGCGGTGTGATGGACCGCAGGCCGGCGGGTGGACGCCATTGTGGAGACCCTCCAGGGCGTGGATTCGACGCTCCGGGACGGCCGCCCACGCGGCTGCTGCACAGGCCCGAGCCCGCGGCGAGGCTTGCTGTGGCCTTGCGGCAGGACTGACAGCGGGGCGGCACCGTACGGCGGCGAATCTCACGTCGTATGAGGGGCTGGTGGCGTCACCGTTGCCTGCGAGCCACGCGAGCCGGTATCCAGATCGCCCGGTCGCGGCGGCGTTGCGACCGTTCCCTCCCGTCGTCGGCGAGCGCGTGCAATGCCGGCGGTGTGAGCATGACCGGTAGCGGTGCGACGGTGACGTTGTCGCTGCCACCGTCGCGGTCGTGACCCTTCCCTCGGCACGTCGACGAGCGGTGCGGGAGTGGCGGTCGCTGTCCCGCTCCGGCGGCATCTGCTCACTGCGGACCCTGCCAGATCTCGGCCTACGGGCTGCAAGTCCTGAAGTGAACTCGCTGCGCTCGGGACTGTTCCGCCCGGCCTCCCTCTGGCTTGGCGGGTCGCATCGCATCAGCCGACCAGGAGGGATCAACGAAATGACCGCCACAGCAGCCCGCCCCGAGCTTCTCGCTCAACTCACCGAGGAAGTTGCGAAGCTCACGACCTCAGACGAGTGGCAGCGCTTCCTCGACTTTCAGAGTCGCTTCCACAGCTACAGCTACGGCAACGTTCTCCTCATCGCAGCACAGCGCCCGACGGCGTCACGGGTCGCAGGCTTCCACGCCTGGCACAAGCTCGGCCGCCACGTCCTCAAGGGTGAGAAGGCGATCTGGATCCTGGCGCCGATGGTCTACAAGCAGGACAACGCCGATGCCGGCGCCGACGATCGGGTGATTCGTGGCTTCAAATATGTGCCGGTCTTCGATGCCGCCCAGACCGACGGCGAAGAGCTGCCCTCGGTGTGCAACCGGCTCGACGGCGACGACACGAGCGGGCTGTACGTCGGCCTGGTGAGTGTCGCACAGTCGCTGGGATTCAGCGTCGAGATGGCGGACCTGCCCGGCTCCGTCAACGGCGACTGCTCGCACCTCGAGCACCGCATCCGCATCCGGATCGGCAACTCACCGATCCAGCAGGTGAAGACGCTCGCCCACGAGATCGCTCACGCCATCCTCCACGAGGACTACAGCAACCGGGCGCTCGCCGAGCTGGAGGCCGAATCGACGGCGTACGTCGTGTGCAGCTCCCTCGGGCTCGACAGCTCGGACTACTCGCTGGGCTACGTCGCAACGTGGGCCGGTGGCGGTGACGCCGCAATCGCCGCCATCAAGGCGTCGTGCGAGCGCATCCAGAAGACCGCAGCGCAGATCCTGCGGCCGTTCGAAGACCAGCAGGAGCGGGCGGCTTAGGCCGGGCGGCGTAGCTGAGCGATTCTCTCGTGAGGGAGCTACCCTCCCGAGAGGACACCTCTACCGCCGCAATCCGGAAGGGGATCGTCACTTCCATGACCAGCACACATCGTCGTCACCCAGATCTCAGCGCCGGCCGATGACCACCGTCCTGCCGTTCGTCATCGGTTGGCTCGTCCTGCTCGCCATCGCGTTCGCGTTCATTCGCGGGTTCCGTAGCCGTCGAGCGCCGTCACCGGCAGCGCCGCCCCGCCCACCGCGCGGGCCTGATCCCCCGCCGTACGTCCGCGGCACAGATCTCTACCGCCGCTCGCTCGCCAACCGCGACGTCGCCGCTCCCGCTCGTATCGCCCTCGGCCTTCCGCCACAGCACCACGACGCCATGTGGAGCGACCCGCCCGGCTGACATCGGCCATTGTCTAGACCCGTCTGTTCCTGACGTCGGGCCGCAGTCCGGTCACGGGTTTCTCCTTTGACCCGTTGGGTTCGGGCTCCTCAGGATGTCACGGATCAGCACGGCCGCAAGGCGGTCCGAGCCGCCGCTGCGCTCCGGTTCTCCCGGCCTTCGGCTCCCCTTGCCCCCGCGCTCTGCTCCGCGTCCTTCTGCGCCCATGAACCCTCAAGGGGAAGGAGTCGCAGCCATGACCTACACCATCACCGACATCACCGAACTGATCCGCCACCATCTCGTCCTCTCGGTCGACAACGACGCGATTGCGGACTCCAACCTCGCGCAGCTAATGAGCGAGATCGAGCGGATGATCACGTCGCCTCACCGCGACGAGCCCATCTACTGGACGGCGTGCGAGAACTGCGGCGCCTGGGTGTCCAGCGAGCTGTTCGGGCCTGAAGGCGCAGGCGAGTGCGACGATGGCGGATTCCGCTGTACCTCGTGCCGGTTTGGGGAGGAGGATTGACGGATCTTCGTCAGCCTCCCGTGATGGCAGCTTGTCGCCGCTTGGTCTCCAGGTAACCCAGCAGTGTTCGGACCGTATTGATCACGAGCATCGCCTCCGGCTCGCCGATGAGTTCATCGTTGGGGTGCGCAACGGAGGCGTTGTTTCGCACTGGGTTGAGTGAATCGAAGATCGTTGCCATTGCTCCGAGGATCTTGGTGATCTCTTCCGGCCGAGTCCCAAGGTCTGCCAGGCTTGGGTGCTTTGCGCGCAGTGCCTTGAAGAGCTGGTTCATCGTCGGACGGTCCCCGTGGGGAATGCCGACCTCATCGCAGAGGCTGTGCAGGTATCCGTGCATCGCCGTATGCACGCGATCCACCGCGCTCTGTGGCCCTGATGTCCTCATCAGGGTGTCCGCATCATCAAGTGCTCGCCGAACTACGTCGGATGCAGATTCGAGGTCCATGCTGATGCCGACTTGACCGGTCTCCAAGCGGGTGATCCAAGCGTTGATCTCCCTGTACAACGCTGGACTGCGAAACTTCGGAGCGTTGGCGTCCGGCTCGGCTGGCGGCGGGTATTCCTCAAGGATCGCGCGCAGTGCGGCTGCCTGATCCCTTGCCGCCGCCTCGAACAGTGTGGCCTCGAAGCACGCTCGTGTCGTTCCAGGAAACCCGGAGGTGTCCACGTCCAGCTCGCACGTCTCCAGCCAGAATCGGTCGTGCTTGGCGTAGCTGAAGCTGCCGAGGTACCCGCCCTCCTCGCCGATCCAGTTGTGGACAAGCCGCCCGATCTCCTTGCGGCTCAGCCGTGGATCGTCACTCATACCCCCTACCGTACTGAGCGCCTGCTCCGGCCCGCCGTGATCGGTGCCGGGTCCCGCCGCCCCTCAACGACCCTTGCCCCCCGTCTGCACCCAGGACCTCTCGACAGGAGGTCCGATCCAGAGGGTGGGCTGTTCCCTTCCGTCAAGGTTCCGCTCCGCCGGCACGCCGTGCCGACCTTGACCTCGGTGGCGTAGCCCGGCCGCTGACGCGCCCGGCACGCAGCTCAGCGTTGACGTCGGGCTTCACCGAGCATCCGGTCTCGTGGTCGGTCGTCGTGACCGTGCTCTGGGGCGGACCCGCTGACCTGATGCCCTCCTGCTTGTCGTGGATCTCAACGCACACGGCTACCAGACCACCGCCTATCCGCTGCAACCCCCAAGACGTGTCGCCCTGCGGCGAGGGGTATTCCGCTCGGCACCTGGTCTGGATGACACCGCTGCATCGATCCACCAACACAGGAGGTACATCCCATGGCCAGCAAGCCCAACACCCGCAGCACCAAGTCCACGACCGAGACCACGGAGACCAAGCGCTCCTCCACGGGGACATCCGTCAACCGAGTGATCCTCGTCGGCCGACTCGTAGCAACGCCCGAGCTGCGAACCACCGCATCCGGACTTCACGTCACGACTGTCCGGATCGCCACCAACGACCGGGAGCAGCCCGAGTTCCACGACGTGGTCCTCTGGCGGCAGCAAGCCGAGTTCGCCACGAAGTACATGACGAAGGGGCGCCTCGCCTACGTCGAGGGTCGGCAGCAGAGCCGGACTTGGGAAGCCGCCGACGGCTCGAAGCGCCGGACGGTCGAGGTTGTCGCCGACACCTTCAAGGCGTTGTCGGCGAAGCGGCAGTCCGAAACGGCGGCCTAGCGATTGTCAGCCCCGGGAGGTAAGGCTCCCGGGGCTCCTTCCCTCCGGTACCCGCCCGGTGGCCGATATCGTTGATGCCCATGGACCGCGGATTCACCACTCCGGCAGCCGTCGGGTACCCCGCCGTCCTGCCGTCCATGGACGCCGATCAGCTCCGGAGCTTCCGCACGATCTCGGAGCTGAGAGAAGGCCCGATCCCGGCTGTCCTGGACACGAGCTGCGTACGGAATGGGCTCCACTACCAACTTGTCAACGGCCGACCGCCGGCATCACTGGAGGCGGTTCGTTCCGGTCGTTGCCGCATGTTCATGGAGCTGGACACCCTCCACGAGACCTGGGACCGGTTGCCCAAGTTCGCCGGCCAGTTGGACGTTCCGCTCGGCTCTCTTCAGCGCATGTTCGCCGACGACTGGCTGCCCTTGCTCTCCATCGTCAGCCTTCCAGACGCTCTGAGGCGGATCGACCGGAGGGCCGCGGCCGTCCGGGATCGGGATCCGGACGACTACCCCACAGCGGCCCTGACTGCCCTGCTGTCGCCGTGCATCCTTCTCACGCGCAACCACCGCGACTTCAGCCCGCTCGACGTGAGGGGGCCGTCACAAGGGGTAGACGCCGTCTTTGCCGCCGTTGACGTCAAGGTAGGGGAGACCCAGGTTCGGGCGATCATGCTGGTACCGGCGGCACCCGTCCTGGCGGTCGGCGCCACCACCAAGTGGGCTGCAGACAAGGTCGGCCCCATGGCATGGATCGTCTTCGCCATCCTTGTAGCAGGAGGTGTCGTGTTGTACCGGCGGCAGCCTCCGAAACGGAAGGAACGGATCAAGCACCTCGCTTCCGAGACTGGCACATTCGTCCTCAACGAGTACAGCCGCGCCTCCAGCGCGTTGCAGCAGGCACAGAATCAGCTCGGCGCATACGTCATTCCGGGTCCGGAACAGCGGAGTGTCACCTCGGCTGTATTCCGCAAGCTCGCCCTGGCCGACGAGTCCCTGTCGGCACAACAACTGTGCGACGTGTTGGACGACTCGGTCCGCCCCGCGGTGGACCCCTTGCGTCGCTTCCTACATGGCAACAAGGCGACCGTGTTCCGTGAAGTGCGACGAGGCGGCTTCGTCCTCGGCGGGAGGTACTCCGTGGGGCAGCCCCTCCACGCCTGAATCACCCGGCGCCCTTAGAGACTGCTCGACCTTGTCCGGGCACAATGGAGCCATGCCGCATCCCGAACTCGTGACCGCCCGGGACCTTGAGCGACGGGCAGATGCACTGGCTGCGCGATCAGTGCTCCCTCGCCTGGTTCGGCGTTTGATCCTGGCCAACGCTGCCGTGACGCAAATCGTCATGCGGGCGGGCGAGGGTACTGGCATCCGAGGTTGGGACGGGTTAGTTGAAGCCAGCGTCGGCGATGCTCATGTTCCGCTGGGACGTCGCGCGGCCGCCATGCTCCGACGGATCGCTGATTCCGACGATGAATGGGCACGTCGTCAGGACGATCAATCGTCCCACATCCTCGACAGGGGATAGAGCGACTTGACCTCAGGTTTGCGCGCAGGCTGGGCAGCCTGCGATGTAGACGTTTCCCCTCGGCGGACCAGCGTTCGCCGAGGCCTTCGGCACGATCAGCGGGGTTGCTCTATTCCTGACTTCAGCAACTAGTAGTAGGTGCGGATGTAGCCGTAAGCTCGGTCGAAGAGATCTTGGTCCTGGTGGAGCTTGTACTTGAACAGCGTCTTACGGAGAGCATTCCTCACCTCGCGCTCGCCGGCATGCGTAGTCTGCCAACCATCGAATCGGACGATCCGAACAATCTCGTCAATGTCGGCGACGACACGTTCCACCATGATCGGCGTGTCGGAGTTGCGTACCTCTTGAAACAACTCCGTGAGCGCCGTCTTCCCTCGGTCCTCTTCGTCAATCGGCGGGAGCATCTGCTCGGCTGTAACGACGTCGCGGGCCAAGCTGAGAAGCTCCTTCAGGAACTCGACGCTCAGAAGCAATCCCTGTTGATGGCGCTCTCGAACTGATTCGAGGCGCTCGCTCAACTCTCTGAATCGTGGATCACCCATGTGCTTGCGCAAGCGACGCGACACCTTGATGTCGATTTCCTTGGCTTTGATACTGGGATCCGCGGTGCCGAGAACCGCCTCCAACAAATCCGCATCGAGCACGAGCGTGTCGAGATCGTCGCGGATCGCATCGACGTGGATATTTTGGTGGATCAGCTCAATCGTCTTCGGTCCGAGAACGTGCCACACGAGCTTCCCATGCCCAGTCGATGGCTTCACTGACTCGTAGACTTGAACCAGCCAGCGGTAGTCCCTCTCCACCCCACTCAGTACAGGGTCAGGCGAGATCGCTTCCCACAGCCGGCCCAGGTAGCTGAAGTCCGCAGCGAAGCGGTCGCGAGTCTCGTTGTCGGGTAGGCAGTCCTGCGCCGAGATGAGGCCCTGGTAGCCCTCAACCGTGCGATCGCAGCCCACGAAGTAGGCGAGGCATGTCTCCATCGCACTCGGGAGCTGGCCAACCAGTTCGCTAATGTTCGTGACGACTCGGGTTATGCCCTCCTCGTCGAACTGGATCGCCTGTGCGACGTCATCGAAGACGCCCAAGTAATCAACGATGAGGCCGTGCGTCTTGGCCTCGCCGTATGGGCGGTTCGTTCGGCAAATCGCCTGAAGGAGCGTGTGATCGCGCAGTGGCTTGTCGAGATACATGGCCTGTAGAATCGGTGCATCGAAGCCAGTGAGGAGCTTCGATGTGACGATCAGGATCTTGAGAGGGTCGCTCGGGTCCCGGAACCGATCCAGCAGCTTCTCCTCCGCATCACGATCGCGTCTCCATGCGGCGTACTCGTCCTCACCGCTGTTGACCGTCATCACGATGTCGGATATCTCCGGCCGGAGAAGCTCGTTAAGCGCTCTCTTGTAAAGGACACACGCCTCCCGGTCGAAAGTGACGACCTGCGCACCGAATCCGTTCGGTGCAACCTTCTCCTGGAAGTGCGCGGCAATGTCCTCGCAAATCCTCTGAACGCGCTCCGGGCTTTTCACCAACACGCTCATCTTGGCGGCAGTCTTGGCAAGCTGATCCCGATCGAGATCACTGAGGCTACCTGTGAGGTCGGCGAATGCGTCGTCTATAGCGGTGTCGTCGATGTGCAATTCGACCAAGCGCGGCTCGAAGTGCAACTCTTTGGTTGCGCCGTCGCGGATCGACTCCTCGAAGCCGTATCGGCTCATGTATCCGTGCTCGTCCTGTTCAGCGCCGAAGGCATAGAAAGTATTGCGATCGGTCCTGTTGATCGGGGTCCCAGTCAGGCCGAACAGAAAAGCGTTCGGGAGAGCTTCACGCATCTTGCGGCCGAGGTCACCCTCCTGTGTCCGATGGGCCTCATCGACCAAAACGATGACGTTCTCCCTGTTGTTCAGCACCCCCTCGGCCTCTCCGAAGGTGAAGATCCTTGTGATGATGATCTTCCGAACATCTTGCGACAGAAGTTGCCCAAGGTCCTTGCGCTTCTCGGCCTTGACCAGATTCGGAGTGTCGGCAGCGTAGAAGGTGCTTGAGATTTGCGTATCTAGATCAACTCGGTCGACAACAATCACCACCGTGGGGTTCTTCAAAGCCGGATCAAGTCGCAACTTGCGGGCGGCGAACAGCATGAGCAGCGACTTCCCTGAGCCCTGGAAATGCCAGATCAACCCCTTCTTAGGATAGCCAGCGATCACACGGTCGACGATCCTGTTAGTTCCTTCGTATTGTTGGTACCGGGCAACGATCTTTATCCGGCGCTTATTCTTGTCGGTCGCGTATGCGGTGAAATTGGCCAACAGATCCAGCAGGACGGTTGGTCGCAGCATCGATCCGACGGCCTCGTCGATCTGCTGGAGAGAAGGCGTCGCGGTGTCGGCGTCAACTCTCCACGGTCCCCAGAGTTCGACCGGCAGTCCGATCGAGCCGTAGCGAAACTCTTTGCCCTCAGTGGCGATCGAGACGACATTGGGCACAAACAGTTCCGGGACGTTGCGCTCGTAATCATCATGTACCTGGAGCGCACCGTCGAGCCAACTCTCGCTGGAGCGGACCGGAGTCTTAGCTTCGACCACCACCAGCGGCATGCCGTTGACGAGGAGGACAAGGTCGGCTCGCTTCTCCGTACTTCCCAGACGATATGTGAACTGGCTCGTAACGACGCACTCGTTCCGCTCGGGATCGACGAAGTCGATGAGGCGGATTGTGACGTGTTCGCCGCCTGGGCCGAACGGCATCGAGCGCTCGCCCGTCAGCCACGCAGCAAACTCCTCGTTTGCCTTGACGAGGCCATCCGTTCTAACGCCCAGAAGAATGGCTCGAATCCTGTACAGAACATCATCCGCACGATCTGGTGTCGCTGCGATCTCAGGATTCAATCGGATCAGTGCATCTCGGACCTGCTCTTCGACCATCACGTCCTGCACTGTCCGTCGGAGATCGCGCGGAGCGACATACGTCCATCCTCCGGCGATCAGGCGATCTCGAATAAAGGCCTCAACTGTGTTCGACTCATTGAACGGCATCGTCGACCCCTTCTTGAGAGAGAGCCTGATGCAGGATTCGTCGGTTCAATTGCGAGGCTTTCACCGCTCGGTTGGAGAGTGCAGTCTGAGCTCGCTCCAGGGCATCCATTTCCTCAATGATGCGAAGCTGATCGACAATTGGCGGCACGGGCACCAGCATGTCGCGGAGGGTTGTAATTGACAGTTCTGCCCGAGTACTTCCCACCAGTCGGGAGGTGACGTACTCGGTGTAGCGGGGACTTCGATACAGGTGCCTGAAGAATTGGGCTTCAACTCTCGTCGGGTCGAACCGGAGCCGTGCAAGGTCTCGACTGATGTTGCCCACAAATCCCTCAGGGACTACCGCAACTTCGCCGATCGTGGCCTTGATCGATAGGAGGAGGTCGCCCGGCTGAATCCGACTTCGGACGTACTGCATCTCAACGGAAGGTGTCGTCCGGTGGACCCCAGTTGAGTAGTCACCCCTGAGGTCCTTGATCGCAAGTGTTGGCACCCCGGCATGGTCGTGGCGACCCACCTGAACGATTCCATAACAGATCGGTGCCGACGAGACCACAAGCTCTTCAAGGGGAATGCATGTCCACCCCGGTGGCTTCCAGTCGGTCGGGTCAACCCCTTCCAATCCCGGCTGGGCGAGGTGTCCAGCACCGACGGCGCCGTACAAGGTGCTTGCAGCCAACGCTGCCTCTTGGAGACGCTCCACAACGGAATCTCCGGTGGCTAGCACCTGTGTGATTCGCCCCTGTTCCTCCAGTGGAGGCAATGCGAACTCGTACCAGGCGAGGTCGGAGAAATTTATGTATGGGTTGACGGAACCCTTTGACTCTCCAATCGAGTGCCGATGAAAGGTCTCTGCCTGCATGACAAGCGGTAGGAACTCTGGCAGGAGAGTGGCTGGGTCCTTTGGTTCAATCACGAAGGTCGTGTTCGAAGTAATCCCTTCAAAATCAGCGACCGCCACCTTTCTCAGATACGTCCGACGTGATCCGTAGAGGACTTGGCCAGGCTTGAAGCGCATGTGAAAAGCCGGCCCCAGGTATCCCTCCCCAATCGTTCCCCAGCGGCGAATATGAAGATCATCGGTGTCCATGTGTTCGCCAGCGACGTACCGAGTGAGTCCGGATTCGTCAGGGTCTACGCGACTGCGAACCTGTGTGGCAACGTCTCCGAAGCGAACTCTGGTCCAATCCTTCTGTCTGGCTTCAGGCATCGAGGACTTCCTCGATGTCAACGGAGAGTGTGTCCACCAAGGCATCGAGTTTCAGCCAGAAGTCTCGGCCACTTGAATCAAACTCCGTCCACACACTGGCGAGGTCGTCACTATCACTGCTGGTCCTCGGGCGGCTCACGTAACGAGGTATCGAGAGGTTGCCCTCGTTTCCAAGGATGGCCTGAGTCGTGGCTACTGCTGCGAAGCCGGGTTGCCCAGAGAACGACTGGTACGCATCCAAGATGTGACGCTGATGCTCTGGGCGAAGGAAGCTCAGGCTGTGCTCGCGAGCGACCTCGTGAACTGCATCGATGAAAAGGACCTTGCCTCGTCGATCTTTAGGCTTCCGAGTTCGGCAAACGACGATGCACGCCTCCATCGGCGAGTTGTAGAAGAGGTTCGGTCCGAGGCCCAAGACGCACTCAACGAGGTCCTGTTCAACTAGCTTTCGGCGCATCTCCGCCTCTTCGTTTCGGAACAACACTCCATGGGGAAAGAGGATGGCGCAGCGGCCGGTGATCGGGTCGAGGCTCCTGAGGATGTGTTGAAAGAAGGCATAGTCGGCTCGACCCTGGGGTGGGGTACCAATAAAGTTGCGGCCCCAGGCGTCGCCGCGCCATGCGTCCCGGTTCCACTTCTTAATGGAATACGGAGGATTTGCGAGCACCACGTCGAAGGTTCGGAGATGATCACGTTCGGTGAACGCTGGGTTGCTCAAGGTGTTGCCAGCCACAATTTCGAAGTCTTCAACTCCGTGCAGCACGAGATTCATTCGAGCAATTGCTGCCGTGATGTGGATGAGTTCCTGCCCATACAGCCGGAGGGTGCGGGTGTCCCCGCCCTGGCGACTCACCTCAGCTAGTGCTGAGATCAGCATCCCTCCGGTTCCCACCGTTGGGTCATAGATACTTTCGCCCGTCCTCGGCTCGAGCATCTGCGCCATGAGGTGGACGAGTGTGCGGTTCGTGTAGAACTCCTGCGCAGTGTGCCCGCTGTCGTCGGCAAACTGCTTGATGAGGTATTCGTACCCGTTGCCAAGCTCATCCTCTGGAACTGCAGAGAGGCTGAGAGTGTGCTTCGAGAAATGCTCGATAAGGTTCTTGAGCGTTTCGTCCGGGAGCTGTGCCTTGTCCGTCCACGACGCATTGCCGAACGCCCCAGAGAGGCGTTTTGGGTTTGCAGTTTCGATGGCGCGGAAAGCATTGAGAAGTGCCCGCCCCACGTCTCGCGATGCCGCTCGGACGTCACTCCAGTGGGCTTCATCTGGAATCGTGAATCGATCATCGGCGGTTGCTCGTGCGTAAGCCCCGTCCGCCGTTTCATCGAATGCCGTCTTGTACTCCTCATCCCAGACATCAGAAAGACGCTTGAAGAAGAGCAACGGGAAGACAAATTGCTTGTAGTCACCGGCATCGATGAGGCCTCGTAAGAGCTTCGCGGCACCCCAAAGGTACGTCTCTAGTTCCCGTTGACTCATGCGTTGGGAGGATGTGCTCATTCGAGCCAACCTCCCTCGACAAGCAACTCACGGAAAGTGTCTTCGGCGACTCGACAGGCGATGAGTGAGTCCTTGAACTTGGCTAGCGCCTCTGGCAGTGAGGGGAACGCCTCACGACTGCGCGGCTGTACGTATCGAGCAATGTTCAGAGTCCAGTCCTGCTCCTCGATCTCTTTGATCCCAACAACCTGGGAGCGACCTTCAACATCGGTAAAGGCACGCACCCATTCCATTATCTGTTCGGCATGTTCAGGGTCGAGGAAGTTCTGAGCACGACCGGTTCGATAGAGGTCGGAGGCATCGACAATCAGAACCTTCTCCTTGCGGTCAGAAGGCTTCGATTGGCGGAGCACGACGACTGCAGGGGCAAGCCCCGTCCCGTAGAAAATGTTCGGAGCCAAACCGATGACGACCTCGACAAGATCCTGCTCAAGGACCCTCCTTCGGATCCTGGCCTCGGCACCCCTGCGAAAGAGACCCCCTTGAGGCAAGACCACGGCCATGCGTCCGGTCCTATGAGCCATAGACGCAACCATGTGCTGGAGCCAGGCGTAATCTCCGTATCCCTCCGGAGGCAGGCCGTAGGCTGCACGGCCCCAAGGGTCGGACTCCCAAATCTCGCGACCCCACTCCTTGAGCGAAAACGGAGGATTGGCGATGACGCAGTTGAACTTAGCCAGACCTCCAGTGCTGGAGTCAGTGAATGCAGGAGTGCGGAGCGTGTCTTCACGGATGACTTGGAAGTCCTCAATGCCATGAAGGACCAGGTTCATCCGCGCGATTGACGATGTGGTGAGGTTCTTCTCCTGGCCGTAGATCTTGCCGAAGAATGTTCGTGGGTCACCCCCAGCCCGCTGCACGTGCTCCACCGCTCCGAGCAGCATGCCCCCGGTTCCGCAGGCGGGGTCGTAGATGGTCTCGCCTTCCTTCGGGTCAAGAATGCTGATCATCATGCGGACGACGCTGCGAGGGGTATAGAACTCGCCGGCCTTCTTCCGCTTGGTCACATCAGCGAAGCGGCCGATGAGGTATTCGTAGGCGTCTCCGAGGACGTCGGTCGAAACCGACTGGTTGCCGAGTGGAACGTCAGAGAGTGCTTCGATCAGGTCCTTCAGAATCTCGTCCGAGAGAAGTTCCTTGTTCCCCCAGTCGGCAGCACCGAAGACTCGGTACAGCGTGTCCGGATTCGCTCGCTCGATTTCCCGCATCGCCCGCGCGAGTCCAGCTCCAACATTGGTTGCCACCTCCCGGACGTCCCTCCAGTGACAGGTAGATGGAATCTCAAACCTGTGAATCTCGGGAAAGTCAACGGGGTCCACGTCGCCGTAAAGTGCCACCGCCTCAGCCGTTTCCTCGTCCCACACATCCGAGAGGCGCTTGAAGAACAGCAGAGGAAGGATGTATGCCTTCCAATCCGTTCGATCGACAGCGCTGCCTCGCAGCACTTCGGCGCACTCCCAGAGGGCAGATTTGAGCGCGTTCGGTGGCTTTGGCGCCTTGACCTCTGACGCCCCTTGCTCGGCGCTGGGGTTGGCCCGCGTAGCACGGACGACCATCAGCGCCCCCGACGCTCGATGTCTATTGCGCCGTCAGTCTGGTCATCGGACGTCCGAACCAGCTCGACCTTGTATCCACGGAGGATGTCCGCAGCCGCGAGGCGATGTCGCTCGAACGGAGGAAGGGTGAGCTCACTCACGCGAGCCACGTCTGACCTGGGCACATGGAGCCATAGCGTACGGCCCCGGTGCATCGACCGTCGGGCTGATCGGGGGTTGAGGCCCGCAGCGCCAGGCGGGAGGCGGCTGGGTCTGCTGCGATCGCTGTGGGACGTCGGTCGATACCGGCCTTCCCAGCCGGATGGTCACCACTACGCCGAGGACGGTGATTGCTACTGCGTTGACTGTGGTATGGCGACGACGCCGATGTCGACCCCGACTCGGCCTGACGCCTGTGCACCGCGCCGCCAGCACCGCCATCCCTAATCCGTCCCTACTTTCTCGGGACGGACGTCGCGACGTCGTCGCTGCTCTAACGGGCGTCGCTAATAAAAGGGCTGGTAGAGGCCAACGTCAGGGCACTGGTCATCATTGGCTGAAACTGCCCAGACAGCCCAGATAGGGCTCATAACCCGAAGGTCGCAGGTTCAAATCCTGCCCCCGCCACGATGTGTGAACCTTCGACCTTTCGGTTACGAGCCGAGCGAAGCCGCAGCTTGGCGGCTTGGTCGGGCCTCACACTCTCGCTGGGTTGATCAATCCGTTTCACGGATTGATCAACCTCTGCCTGCACAGCATAGGGCAGCCGCACTCCGTAAGTCGACGTATGTGCTGGTCGGTGCCATGGACGCTGGCACCCTCCGAAGGCATGAGCGTGTGCAATCTCGGGTCACTGCCCCCACATGCTGCGCCTCGCCTTCATCATGGTGGCCCTCGATGCCGGGGTCCCGCTTCGAGACGCCCTGGATCGCCGCCCGGCATGTGGATCCGCGGACAACCACCATCCGGACAGCCTGTAGGGTCCATTTATTCATCCAGTGCCCTGACCTGGGGCTTCACGGGGGGCCAGTGCTTGGGTACGACCATCGGTGAGACAGGAGGATCGGGGTCTTGTCGAGCTGGCTACCTCTGGTGCCACCGCCCCGTCTTCATCCCAAGAAAGCCGCAGGTCAATCAGCACATCGAGTATTTGGACCCAACACGCATCAGGTGCCCCGTCGCCGGGTAGGCGACCCGCTCATCCAGTGCGTCGCAGTTCTGCAGTGAGGTGGTGAGAAAGTGGCTGCCCGACCGCTGTCATCCGAAGCGAGTAGCGGAGTACCTCACCCTCAATAGTGAAGTCACGTTCGACCGCTGTAAATTCCTTGGCGGTTCTCGTGCGGGCAACGCAGGTCGATCGCAACAGGATGGTGGAGTCCTGGAAAGTGCCTTCTGCGACTTCCACGATTCCATTTGGGTGCGACACGACGAGTTCGACCCAACCTGGATTCGTCATACGCCAGAAGCCGCTCTCCCCGTGAAGGAGGCGACCATCGGCAGCGTGCCTACTGACTTAGGTGTAGGAGAGAAATGGCTTACCGACGTGAGAAAAATCGATGGTCTCCTCGTAGTCAAAGTCATCGATTGTCGGATACTCGCCGTGGCCGGACCCCGACCAGATTCCCAGAAGGACCGCTAAAGATTCTACATCGGGGTTCAGGGAGTATCCACATCCCGAGCATGGCACTCCAATGGAGGGTGTGCTGAAGCATCCTCGCTGCCGGGAAGGTGGGTCAGGAACGGACCCGGGCCGAGCATGCAGACTGGCTTGATCGCTAGTGCTGGGATGGGTCCGATCGCTCTTTGAGCATCCGCTGGCGGTCCTCGGCGCCGAGACGAGCGGGTTCGGTTGAGTCCACGAAATCGACCAGAGCAGTCACGAACTGTTCCGGCGCCTCGATCTGAGGATAGTGGCCCACGCCCTCAATGATCACCAGTCGGCTCCCAGGAATGGCTTGGTGTGCAGCATGCGCATGGCTCACAGGGATGATGTCGTCCCGGTCCCCCCAG
The DNA here is from genome assembly GCA_003169675.1 of Acidimicrobiaceae bacterium. GTDB lineage: Bacteria > Actinomycetota > Acidimicrobiia > Acidimicrobiales > RAAP-2 > Bog-473. Next base: position 6,056 of record PNAT01000157.1, on the reverse strand, counting down.
ATGATCAACGTCGGCATCGGTGAAGCCAGGTAGAGACGATCCATCGCGCTCACCGTCTGACCGCCAGGGTCGATGACAGATCTGATGGTGCGGGCGAACGCCTGACGGTTCTCCGCCTCGGCCAGCGACGCGTAGGCACTCCACATCTCGGTGAACCGACCAAGGCGGATGCCGCGGTCGTTGATCGACCGCAACAGGCTGTCTCCCCAGTCGCGAACGAACCCTGGGAAGATCAAGGGCATCAAGTACTCACTCCCCGGCAGCGTCATAAATCGAAGCATCCAGTTCACTTCTCGCCCGAGACCGCCACTGTCTACGAGCACGAGACGATCGCAAAGCTCAGGATGCTGGTAGGCGAGCTGCATGGCCACCCCGCCGCCAAACGACTGGCCGACTACGGATGCCCGGTCGATATCGAGCACTTCGAGAAGATCACGGATCCCACTGGCGAACGCACCCAGCGAGTAATCCCCGACAGGCTTTTCGGACAGACCGTGACCCATGAGGTCCGGCGCGATCACGGTGAAGCGATCCGTCAGTAGGGGGATCACGTCCCGCCAGGTCCGAGAACTACCGGCGATGCCGTGGAGTAGTAGGAGTGCGGGCCCCCTACCCTCCATGCGGTACGCCATGTCGTGGCCGTGGATCGAGACGTGCTGGAGTTGACCTTCCATAGAGACATCATCTCCCAACGGGGCGAGCGGAGTTACCGGAACAGAATCACTCCACGCAAATCTCTAAACATGCTGCACGTTTGCGCCAGCCGATGGATCTTGGATTGGGGTAGCTGTCCAGCTTGACTGTCCCAGTTCGCTTTGAGGCGCAACTGGTCATTACCTACTTCGGTCGGAAGTGGACGAACACCCGGCCGAAATTATGCGAGTCCTTCTCGACTCGGTCATAGAGCGCCTTAATGTCCTTCTGGTCGAGGAATCGCAGTACGCGCTTCTTGAGCTGGCCGCTTCCCTTGCCGGGGATGATCTCCACTAACCGAACCCTCTTCTCAATCGCCTCCTCGATGATGCCTCGAAGCGCACGATCGATATCGTCGCCTCGGTTGTAGATCTCGTGCAGGTCCAGCTGGAGCTTCACTACATACGGTCTACACCGGGCGGTCGCCCTCAATGGGACTGGAACTCCAAATGCGAGTGCCCCGGTCCGCCGGCTACGAGACCGGGGCCCGCTCCGCTATCGCCCAGCCCGTCTTGTTCGATGACGCCTCCATGTCGGGCCAAGGTCCACACCAGGCCGACCTTGAAGGTCGGCCTGGGCTCAGCGAAGTCCAGGTGCTGGCGGCGCCGAAGTCACTCTCGCATGACCGACCAGGGTGGTCAGATCGACTCGCGGAACTCGGCACCCGCGGCAGTCACGGCCACGTTGTCCATGATGTCAATCACTGGGGCGACTTCGAATTCGAGCCAGGTGTAGAACTTCGCCGGAGCGTCGGCCAGGCTCGCCGGGTTATCGGTTTCGATGACTGCGTAGCCACCTTGGTTGTCAACTCGGGCTACGAACTGTAGAAAGGTCTGGTCGGCAGGAGCCTGCCACTTGGCGAACGTATCGAGCAGCTTTTTCCCGTCATCGTGGTTCTGTTGGGCCGTTCCGCCCGCTCGCGTCTTCCAGCTGACAACGTACTTCGCCATTGGTCTCTCCTGTCAGTTCACCCATTCGCTGTTGGAGGGTGTTGACGTACCGTAACCCGTATTGCAGGGTCTTGCTCGGCCGACATCGGAGGACCTATCCCCATACAATGGGTCCTGGCCGTTATTCTGCACCGGCGCCGAACCTGCCGGAGGAATCCGCGACGGAGCGCCGAGCGATGTTGTCGGCGGTCGATGTCAACTCTAGCCCCAGGGACCCTGCGCCGATCGTCAGTTCTGGCGCGTCCTCGATGGTGTGTGGTCGCTCGGTCATGGGCACACTACTCAATCATTGGCTCACCATGGCTCACGGTTCGTGCGGTTACCAGCATCCAACCGCGTCGGCTGTCTATTGACCTCACGGGCCCCGTGCGCAAGGCTCCTTACGCAGCGCTCTCCAGAGGAGGAACCATGGCCGAATACATCCAGATCGTCGAGTACGAGTCCGACGACATCGACGCAATGATCAAAGCCGCGAACAGCGTACCGGTTCCCGACGATGTCCCGAAGCCAACCTCGGTGATCGTGGTCCGCGACAGGGACCGTCCAGGGACGTATGCGACGATCCTCCGCTTCAACTCCTATGAAGACGCCATGCGCCACTCCAAGAGTGACGCTACTCATGAGCGCATCGCGAAGATCGGTCCGCTCATGAAGGGCGAGAGCCGTTTCTACAACCTCGACGTTCTTGACGAGAGGAACCCATAGCACTGCGCTCACGCGTACGGTCCGTGCGCCTCCTCGAGGCCAAACGTCACTTGGGGCTTCATCTCAGGGGGCAACTGCCATCGAGCGCAACAGAGGGTTGGGGATTTTCGGGTGCTGTCCACCTTCTTGGCCAAACTGCCGGGGGCGGCCTCGAAAGAAAGGCGACACGGACGCGATACCGGATGGTTGGGCGCCACGTCGGACCCGTACTCCGACCCGTAAGATCGACGTCCAGTGAGTTTGACCGCTGCATCCGTCGTTGTCGGCATCGACAACGGGGGGACATCCAATAACGCGACTGTTCTCGATGACTCGGGTCGGTTCCTGGTGGGAATGGCGACTCCCCCTGCCGGCGCGATGGTGTTGACGTAGTCGGTCATCACCCCGAGTCCGCCACCCGCGCCCTGTTGGCGGGCACTGTCGAGCACCCGCCCGAGCACGTATGTGGCACGGTTCGCGGTGCCGCTGGCGAACAGCCCGTCAACCGAGTCGAGCCACTCCTGGGTTTCGTCGGGATCGGAGTCAGTGGTGGCGGCACTCAAGTTGCGTCGCCCCCATGGGGGTGGGCGACGGCGACCATGTCGGCAAACATGGCCTTGGCGTCGTCGGCGGAGAGCTTGGCGTCGAGCAGTAGGACGTCTTCTTCTTTGTGGAAGTGCAGGACGAGGATGGCGGCGAGGCCGTAGAGCTGGGCTCGCAGCTGCTCGACCTGGTCGGGGGAAGCTGGACCGGCGTCCACGGCTCTCACGAGGTCGGCGAGGGCGTCGATGCGCCGGACGATCTCGACGTGATCGGCCTTCATGGTGTCGGTGGCACCGGGCGCGCCCACGGCCTGCTCGACGCGGGGGTAGAGGGCGGCTTCTTCGGCCCGGGCGTGGGGGACGAGGTGGCCGCGCAGGAACTCGACGATGCCGTCGAGGCGCTCGTCGTCGGCTTGCAGGCTGAGGTGGGCGGGCGGCGTTGGGCGATTCGGTCCCCAAGTTTCTTCATCCGGTGGCACCAAGGGTGGGATGCGACTTCGACGAAAATACAAGATCCTGGTCGTCGGCTGATTCGGGTTTTCGGACGATACGGGCCACCGCCTATGGACCGAGTAGTCCGGCGTGGCACCTCTACCCCGTGACCCGAGCGCTACCCAAGCTGGCTCGGCTGGATAGCCCGGCCCAGGTTGAGGGCGGGTCGCTGGCTGGGAACGATTGCCGGTCGGCCTCTTCGACCTGGTCGAAATCAGGGGCTTCGTCGGGTACGTCCTCCGAGGGCGTTGGGTCATTTGACTGTTCGGTCATCATGCCTCCTCGACCTCGACATTTGCCACAACGGCGGGTAACCCCTCAGGGGTTGAGAACCACCGTAGCTTCGGGCGTGACGCCCCGTAAGCTGAAGCTTTCTTCGAGATAGAGATACACGTTCTCGGCATCGAGGCGGTCATAACCGATGGAGAGTTCCTGACCGGTGCTTGCATCATTCGTCGAGTTCGGCCTTGGGCTTGGTCAGCCCTCGCGGCCAGATCCGGTCGACCAGTATCCGGGCGCTATCGCCTCGTGCGGGCGTGTCGTAGACGCGCCGTACCTGTACCTTCGCCTTCTTCGCCATCCTTCGTATGATGCTTGGGTGTGTTGGTGGACCTGCTCAGACGACAAGCTCAGCGCTGGTCCCAGTCAAGCAGCAGATGTGCCAAGTTACGGTGCGCGCATTGACCGATCCTTGGGAATCTGTTGCTGCTGTCGTCTTATGCATTGGTCCTTCTGTGGTGTTCACGAATGTTGTCAGTAGTGCAGCGCGGGCGGGATCTCCAGGTAGATCAGGGGCCCGGAGGTGCCCTTCAACCCGGGCGGCCAGCTCCTCGTAGGTGTCTCGGTCGGTTAAGTCTCCCGGAAGGTAAGTAAACCTCCGGGCCCAACCAACCGAAGGTCTTCTTCATGGCTTCGTCGGCCAGCTGGAGGCCTTTTCGCACCAGTCGACAAGGTGATCCATGGTCCAATCGTCGCTTGCTACGCCGATGATCGGGTAGTCCGGCCGGCCGGCCGCCGCCAGGCGGTACAGCGCGGGAAACGTCATCTTGCGGGCCACGTCCCCAGTGATCCCGAAGCTGACCAGTGCGTTGGCCGCGTGCGCTGTGGTCCGCTCATATGAGGCGCGACCCCCGAACCGTGCTCTCGCCTGGCCGGGCTCCAAGCGGATCACACCGTTGCCCCTCGGGATGCCATTGGGGGGACAAGTCATTGGGTCGGTGCACGGGACTTGAGGCGCAGGTGGCGGGCTTCCGGACGACCGGTTGACCAGAGCTGTGGCATTGTGCGACGTTGGGGAGTCCGCGACAATTGCCGGCCATACTGACGGCGCTCATCGTGGGCTGCTCAGCTCCCAGGAACGAGCGTGCCCCGTCCAAGGCTTTCGCTCTTGAGGCTGGGGGGAGATGCCGTGCGGACCATCGGTCAACTGGGGAACAGCAACTGTGGATGGTGCTTGAACGCCATGGCGGATCAGTTGCGTGCCCGACCGATCGTCGGGAATGTGCACCTCAACGCTTCCGCTGGATGCCTTGTCGTCGATCATTAGCACGACGATCCAGCAGCGCTGATCGCTGACATCCAGCACGATTTGCGTGGTTGGGAGTTAGCTGGCATCGGAGAAGCCGTGATGGTCGATCTTGTCGTCCACGAAGAGTCACAGTGCCGATGGGCAGGGACGATCACGCGAAGTGACGAGGAGCCGAATTCCGACGCGTCGTGAATTCGCTGCAGTCGCCTTCGTGGTCCCGATCGTGAGCCGGGACCGACAGGGCGCGATCACCCACGGGAAGGCAGCCATCGCAGGTGTTGCGCCCTTCTGCCCCGCAGTAACGCGAACCGTTGAGAAATGAGTCCTCCTTGGGCTCGTCGTCAAGGTCGTAGGGCCACGGCGGAACGGCTGTAGCCTTCCCCCGCTCACGAGGTGGCTCCTCGCCGAGGTTGAACCCGTGGCGTCATCACGCATCATGGACGTTCACCTGCACATCGTGCGCTACCTCCCGAACCAGATAGACGGCAACCGGACGGACCGCGGGCAGGTTCAGCACCGCACCGGTCCGCAGATCGAAGCATGAGCCGTGCCGCCAGCATTCGATGACACCATCGGCCACGTCACCCTCGGACAACCGCACAGCTTCGTGCGTGCATTCATCGTGCACGGCGAAAACTTCACCACCGTTGCGCACAAGGCAGACGGGGACTCCATCAACGATTACACCGAGGGGTGCGTCCTCGACTAGGTCGGCAGCCGAGCAGGCACGCGTCCAAGTCACGGAAGATGCCGGAGACCACTCGCCGAACTCGCCGAATGGCGGCTACGAGACGAGGTCGAACTCGGTCTCAAGCAGTCCGGAAGCGCGCAACCTGCGCCTCCAAGCCCGTGCACACGACGTCGAGCAGCTGTGCGGTTTCGGGGTCAACGATCTGCGATCGCCGACCCCGCGCCCATCCGGCTACCCTGCTCACGCGGTCACCGACAAGTTGGCGCGCCTCATCGAGCTGGAGCCATCCGTCGGGAACCCAGTTCCACGGGACGTCCTCCGCCAGCGCGCGCACCCGACCGTCCGGTGCCACACCCAGCACCACGAGACGCTTTGCCACCTGGTCGGCCCATGTCCGCCATTGTCCTGCGGCGTCGGCCAGCCATTGGGTGAGTTCTGCAACTTCTTCCCCGGCTAACCTCGATAATTCGTCCGAC
>PNAT01000138.1 GCA_003169675.1 Acidimicrobiaceae bacterium | reverse complement strand
CACTCGAGCACGATGCGACACCGAAGCGCCAATGCCTGCGCGCTCTTTGGCCGGCGAGCCCAACGCGCCAATGTTTCCCGCTCGTCGTCGGTGAGCACCAGCTCTGCCTTGGGCCTGCCCCGCTCTGCCATGACTGCCTCCCATCGTGGTCGATGAAAGGAAGAACGCGCAGAACGAAGAGAAAATTCCTATATTTAAAAGAATCTCCGACTCACGACACTAGCCGGGGACAGCCCAGCCGGGCCGCGCTAGGAGATGTGCTGGCTTGAGATGCCCCCGATGCCGCCTTCCCACACTTGATCGGCCGGATCACCCGAACCGCCCGACGAGCCCATCCGACGCAGTGGCAGGTAGACGCGAAATGTGGTCGACCAGCCCGGGGTGTCGGCGATGTCGATGAAGCCCTCATGGGCCTCGGCCACCGACTTGGCAATGGCCAACCCGAGGCCGGTGCCCGGCACGCCCATCTCGGTCGAGGAGGCCAGCCGGTAGAAACGTTCGAACAGCTGGTCGCGCTCCCCGAGGGGAATGCCGGGGCCGTCGTCGCGGACCTGGACTCGGGCGAAGCCTTCGGCGGTGTCCACCACCACCTGGACTCGCCCGCCCCGGCGAGTGAACTTGATCGCATTGGACAGCAGGTTGCCCACCAGCTGGTGCAGCCGGGTGGGGTCCCCGAAGGCGTAGATCTCCTCACCGGGCTCGACGGAGACGGAAATGCCGGCAGTGGTGGCGGAGGTCTGGAAGGCATCGACGGCGTCCCGGGCCAGGTGGTTGAGCTCGAGCTCGGTGAAGGCCACCCGCAGACCGTGGCCGGCCCCGGAGTCGGACAGGAGGTCCTCGGCCACCCGCTGGAGCTGCTCGGAGTTGCGGTCGATCGTCCGCAGCATCTTCATCGTGTCATCGCTCATCTCGGTCGAGCCGTCGAGGAGGAGCTCGATGAAGCCGCGGATGGAGGTGATGGGCGTGCGCAGCTCATGGGAGACGGTGGCCACGACGTCGTCCTTCATCTGGGTCAGCTCGCGCAGCCGGATGTTCTGCTCAATGAGCGACTGCGTCACCTCACGCTGGATGGAGAACAGGCGCTCCCGGTCGGCCGCCAGCTCCTCACGCTCGGTCACGTCGATGGCCACCACCACATAGCCCCCGTTGACGGGGGCGGAGGCGGGGTGCGCGCCCGACGTGGGGTCGATCCCTCCCTCGGAGGCACCGTCCTCGCCGGGCACGTGGTCCGGCGAGGGCAGGGAGCGCACCCGCACCACGCAACGCCGTTGCTGGCCGTCCTTTCGAGTGGCCGTCCACGGGACCTCGGCGGCCGTCTCGGGGTCGATCGGCTCCACCGCGGTGTGCATGGCGTCGATGGCGCGGCGGCGTTCATCAATCTGGGCCGGATCGATGAAGTCGGCGATCGAATGGTGGCCCACCACCTCTGACGCGCTGTATCCGAGCATCTGCTCGGCACCAGCGGAGAAGAACGTCACCGTCCCGGAGGGGTCGACCCCCATGATCGCGCTGCCGGTGGCGGCTCGCAGGAGGGTCTCGAGGCGGTCGCGGGCGTAGACCGCATCTCGGGCGTTGCGCCGGGCGAAGCGGGACTGCCGGGCCAGTTCCCTCACGTAGGCCCTATCCCGGGAGACCATAGAAGACACCGTTGAGGAGATCAGGGTGGTCACGGCGGCCACCACGACGACCTGGCGCCACTCCCCGAAGGGGTACTTGGGCGCGCCGATGAGGAGCACCGGGCCGAACAGCGCCACGTTCATGAAGAAGAGCCCCACCAGCAGATGGAACCGGCGGCCGTAGAGGGCCAGCCACACGATAGGGAGCAGATAGACCACCACCAGTCCCGAGTGGCTGCCTCCCTGGGCATCGCGGACGATGGCGATGACGGCCATGTACCCGATCGGGATGGAGAGCCAGGCCCAGTCGGGCAACCGCTCCCACGGGACCAGGAAGGCGGCCGCCATCAAGAGGAAGAACAGGACGCCGGCGATCGAAATCTCCTTCCGGGCGCCGTGGGGGAAGGGGATCACCCCGATGAGGACGGTGCCTACCGCCACCAGGGCGAACATCGGCAGCCGCAGCCGCATGTTGCCGTAAAAACCAATGGGGGACGTGTTACCGGCCATCTCCCCCCGCGCCGTGGAGTCGAGTGAGTGCGGCTGGTTCACCGGCTCCGAGCTCGGTAGCGGTAGCCGAACCCCCGCACCGTCTCGAGCGGCGTGTCGTCACCCTCGCCCCAGCCCAGCTTGCGCCGCAAGCGCAGGACGGCGTACTTGACCCGGGAGGGGGCCAGGCCGCTCGGGTCGTCCCAGGCCAGCTCGATCAACTGGTCGGAGGAGAGGACCTGTCCCTGGTGGCGGGCCAAGGTGGCCAGCAACCGGTACTCGGTCGGGGTCAGGATGACCACGGCGCCGTCCACCGTGACTTCCTGGTGGGCGAAGTCGACGTGCATGGTGCCGTCGTCGAAGGTGGTGATGGGGTCGTTGCGGGAGACCTGGCGACGGCTGATGGCCTGGAGGCGGGCCAGCAGCTCGACCCGGCTGAACGGCTTGGTCAAGTAGTCGTCCGCCCCGGCGTTGAGCCCCCGCACCTTGTCGCGTTCGGTCGAGAGGGCCGTCAGCATCAGGACGGGCACATCACTCATGTCCCGGATGCGCTCTAGGACCTGCCAACCGTCGAGGTCAGGCAGGCCGACATCGAGGATGACCATGTCGGTATGGCTCTGGTGGAAATGGCGCACCCCGTCGCGGCCGGTCGTGGCCTCCGACACGTTGAAGCCCTCCCGTTCGAGCATCGTACGCAGGAGCTGTCGGATGTCGGCCTCGTCCTCAATGACAAGCACCGAAATGTGGCCATCTCTCATCACCAGGCAACTGTACTGGCCGAGCAGCCTGACCTGGTGATCCTTGGACGATCACCCGAGAGTGGAGGGTGCGCCGTCCTAGCGCCGTTGGGTCCCCCGGATCTCTCCGACCAACGGCGGTACGTTCCCCGACGGCGCACCTCTGCCCATCTCCCGGTCCTCCCGATGTTCCCCCACAAGTGCCGATCCCCTCACCAGGCACTGGCGTTGGTCGCCCCCCTCCGAGCGACCACCATCTTGAGGTTGCGGTGTTGCTATGGGGGTACTCTGCACAGCCGGCGTCGCAACCTCGGCGCCGTTGGGTTGCAAATCGGTTGCGTCGGACTTTTTTCGAAATACGGCCCGCCATCGACCGTTACACCTGCCGGGAGGCGACCGCACGCGGAGGCCAGGCACCCGCCGCCGGTCTGCGGAGGGGAGTCGGGGACCGTCCAGGAAGCCTCGAATGCAGGCACTAGGGTGACGCGTCGCACCTACCCCCTGGTCGAAGGATCGCACATGACCCACACGCTGGCGCTGCTCCACCTCTTGGCCGCCACGGCCGCCAAGAAGTCGAATCCCCTCATCACCTTCCTCCCGCTGATCCTCATCGCCGTGGCCGGGTACTTCTTCTTCATCAAGCCGCAGCAGCGCAAGGCCCAGGCGGCCCGGGCCACCGCCAACACCGACATCGAGGTGGGCGACGACGTGCAGACCATCGGCGGCGTCATCGGCACCGTGCTGGAGATCCACGGCGACCGTTACACGTTGCTCACCGGCGCCCTGGGTGCCGACGGCAACCTCGATGGCCCCCAGCCCACCCGGATCGTCTTCGTCCGCCAGGCCATCGCCCGCAAGATCGAGCGCCTGGTCGACGTCGAGGATGACGTGGATGCCGGGGCGGCGTCCCATGGGGATAGGGCCGAGATTGATGACCCTGGGCCCAGCAAGGCGGCACACGATGAGCACCCCGACCACGAAGGTGACGGGGAGGCGGAACAGGCGTGAGCCCGGTGTCGTCCCGGGCCCAGAAGCGCCAGCGGCGGAACCATCTCCTCAGTGTGTTGATCGTGGTGGCGATCTCGCTGGGGTCGTTCGCTGCGGTGTTCGCCGCCAAGTGGGCGCCCCGCCTCGGCCTGGACCTGGCCGGCGGGCTGTCCGTTGTCTACACGGCCGAAGGACGCCATGTGACGCCGGCCGACTTGAACGAGACGGTCAACATCCTCAACCTGCGGGTCAACGGGCTCGGGGTGTCGGGCGCCACGGTGAACACCACCGGGAAGAACCAGATCTCGGTATCCATTCCCGGGGTGACCAACGCCCAGCAGGTCCTGGCCGAGATCGGGCAGACGGCCCAGCTCTACTTCCGGCCCGTGGAGTGCTTCGCCTACCCCCAAGGGGTGCCCAAGCACTCCAAGGTCAAGGTGGTGATCCGGGGGACCGAGCCCATACCGCCGTGCACTGCGGCCAGCCAGCTCTCGGCCGCCAACCTGCGGGTCACCCCCAACAGCTCGGTGCAGGGCTACTCGTCGAACAACGTGCCCCCCGACACCCAGTACGTGGCCTACCCGTCCACCAGTGTCACCCTGCCCAACTACGAGCACAGCACCGTGCTCCTCCCCGGGCTGGCGGCCGCCGGCAGCGGGGGTGGGGGCGAGCGTTACGTGCTCGGCCCCAGCGAGATGACCGGCCACTCCATCTCCTCCGCCACGGCCACCCAGAACCAGACGGGGGCCTGGGTGGTGGACTACGGCCTGGCCGGTTCGGCCGGTTCCGCCCTGTGGGACACGGTGGCCCAGCAGAACTTCCACGCCATCCTCGGCATTGAGCTGGATGGGACCGTCTATTCGGCACCAATTATCCAGCCGTCGCAGCAGAGCTTCTCGTCCTTTCAGGGCCGGGGCGAGATCTCGGGCAATCTGACCCAAGGTGATGCGCAGAGCCTGGCCCAGGCCATGAACTTCGGATCGCTGCCCGTCCGTCTCACCACGGCCACCTCGGAGACCGTGTCGGCCACGCTCGGCCACTCGGCGTTGGTGGCCGGCCTTGGTGCCGGTGTGGCCGGTCTGGCCCTGGTGCTCCTCTACGTCCTGCTCTACTACCGGGCGCTGGGCCTGGTGGTGATCTCCGGGTTGGGGCTGACCGCGGCGTTGCTGTGGGCCATCATCTCGTCCCTGGGGCACACGTCGTTCAGCCCCTCCTTCGACCTGGCCGGGATCACGGGCCTGATCGTCTCCATCGGCATCACGGTTGACTCGTACATCGTCTATTTCGAACGACTGAAGGACGAGACCCGATCGGGGCGGTCCATTCGCACCTCGGTGGACCGCGGGTTCAAGAGCGCCTGGCGCACGGTGTGGGCGGCTGACTTCGTGTCGCTGCTGGCGGCCATCGTCCTGTACCTCGTCGCCGTGGGCAGTGTGAAGGGCTTCGCGTTCTTCCTGGGCCTCTCCACCATCATGGACATGGGCGTGACGTGGTTCTACACGCGTCCCCTGGTCATCCTGCTCGGTCGAAGTGAGCGCTTGACCGGCCAGGGCGCGTTCGGCATCGCCCGCGGCCTGGCCGTCGAGAGGCCGCTCGTGATCACGCCGGCCGGAGCGGGGTCATGAGCGACACCGAGATCCCCGAAGAGGGCGCACTCTCCATGGACGCCGCCGCCCGCTCACTCCTCACGGCCCGGGCACCCAAGGGGCACGGCCCGCTGGCCCGCCTCTACCGGGGTGAGACCCGCTTCGACTTCGTGGGTCGCCGCCGGTTCTGGTTCTCGGCGTCGACGGCCATCATCCTGGCGGGCATCATCTCCATCGTCCTGCGGGGCGGGCTCAACCTCGGTATTGAGTTCAAGGGTGGGACCGAATGGTCGGTCGCCGCGCCCAACGTGACCCAGGTCCAGGCGGTCGACGCCATGAAGGGCGCCGGACTCATAAATCCAATTGTGAAATTGCTGGGCAGCGGCAGCAAGCAGACCCTCAATGTGCAGTCGGACCTGAACCGGCTTCCCGTTGCCACCCAGGCCGCCATCAGCCAGGCGGTCCAGCGGGCCATGCTCAAGCTCACGGCCACCCATGGGCCGAAGAGCTCCGGGCACGTCTCGGCCAAGGCGGGGGCCACCACGACCACCGCGCCCGCTGCTTCGGCAACCTCGGCCACGTTGGGGTCCACCAACGACAAGATCAGCATCACCCAGGTCGGCCCGACCTGGGGCTCGTCGGTCACCAACAAGGCCATGGAGGCGCTCATCATCTTCTTCATCGTGGTGGCCAGCTACATCAGCATCCGCTTCGAGCCCAAGATGGCCCTGGCCGCCTTCATCGCCATGGTGCACGACATCTTGGTGGCCATCGGCGTGTACTCGCTCTTCAACTTCCAGGTGACGCCGGACACGGTGGTCGCCGTGCTGACCATTCTCGGCTACTCGCTCTACGACACCGTGGTCGTGTTCGACCGCGTGCGCGACAACACCAAGGGAATCGGTTCGACGGGTCGCATGACCTACACCCAACTCATCAACCTGTCGATGAACCAGACGCTGGCCCGCTCCATCAACACCTCGCTCGTGGCCATCCTCCCCGTCCTGGCCGTCCTCCTGGTCGGCGCCCAACTCCTCGGGGCCACCACGTTGCAGGACTACGGCCTGGCGCTCTTCGTCGGACTGCTCTCGGGGGCGTACTCCTCCATCTTCATCGCCGCCCCGGTCCTGGCCCTGCTCAAGAGGAACGAGCCCCGGTGGGTCGCCATTGAGCGCCGCCTGGCCGGCCGATCGGACCACATCGACTCCTTCTCCGCCACCGATGCCGCGACCATGTCCACCCAGATCAGCATGGCCGCCGGCGGTCTGGGCCGCGGTGGTGGAAGGGCTCCCGCCACCCGCACCGGGCCGATCCGCCCCGGGTCGGGTGGTGGTGCGGGTGGCGGGACCGCCGTGATGGACCGGCCGGCCGGCGGACCACGCACGCCGCCGCGGCCGCGCAAGGGCAAGGGGAAACGGAAGCGTTAGGCCAGGCGGGTAGCCTGTTCGGATGGTGACCCTGGCCGGGGTGACGCCCAAGGTGAAGCCCACTCCCGATGCCGATGACGGGGAGCGCGCGTTCGGCGACCTGCTGGCGCCGATGCTGGCGGAGTTCACCCGCCACCGGCCCGACGAGGACGTCGCCGGCATTCTGGCTGCGGGCCGGATCGCCCTCGCGGCACACGACGGCCAGTTCCGCCGCTCGGGCGAGCCCTACATCACCCACCCCGTTGCCGTGGCCACCATCGTGGCCGAGTTGGGCCTGGACGCCCAGACCGTGGCCGCCGCGCTCCTCCACGACGCCGTCGAGGACACCGGGCTCACCCTCGACTCCATTGAGAAGACCTTCGGCCCGGGTGTGGCCAAGGTCGTCGACGGCGTGACCAAGCTGGACCGCCTGCAGTTCAACTCCAAGGAGGCCCAACAGGCGGCCACCATCCGCAAGATGCTCGTGGCCATGGCCGAAGACTGGCGGGTGCTGTTGATCAAGTTGGCCGACCGCCTGCACAACATGCGGACACTGGCCGTCATGCCCGAGTGGAAGCAGCGGCGCACGGCCCAGGAGACGTTCGACGTCTACGCGCCCCTGGCTCACCGCCTCGGGGTCCAGCAGGTCCGCTGGCAGCTGGAGGACCTGGCCTTCGCCACCTTGCACCCCAAGCGCTACGCCGAGATTGAGCAGATGGTGGCGGCGCGGGCGCCCCTGCGAGAGGAGTATCTCGAGCGGGTGCTGGTCCACGTGCGCCAACGCGTCGGGGAGATGGGTATCGGGTCCGACGTCACTGGTCGCCCCAAACACCTGTGGAGCATCTACGAGAAGATGGTGGTTCGGGGCAAGGAATTCGACGACATCAACGACCTGGTGGCCATCCGGGTGGTGGTGGAGAGCGAGAAGGACTGCTGGGCCGCCCTGGGCGCCATCCATGCCATCTGGCCACCGGTCCAGGGCCGCTTCAAGGACTACATCAACACCCCCAAGTTCAACATGTACCAGTCCTTGCACACCACGGTGATCGGGCTGGACGGCAAGCCGGTCGAGGTGCAGATCCGCACCACCGAGATGCACCTGCGGGCCGAGTACGGCATCGCGGCCCACTGGGGCTACAAGTCCAAGGAAGAGTCCTCGTCGGAGATGGCCTGGCTCCAACGCATCGCCGACGTCGACCGCCAGACCGACGATCCCATCGAATTCCTCGAAGCACTCAAGCTCGACCTCGAGCAGGACGAGGTCTACGTCTTCACGCCCAAGGGCAAGGTCATCGCCCTGCCGGCCAAGTCCACCCCGGTCGACTTCGCCTACGTGATCCACACTGAGGTGGGCCACCGGTGCATCGGGGCCCGGGTCAACGGACGCCTGGTCCCGCTCGAGACCGAGCTCAAGTCGGCCGACACCGTGGAGATCTTCACCTCCAAGTCGCCCACCGCGGGTCCATCGCGTGACTGGTTGCAGATCGTCATCTCGACCCGGGCCCGCAACAAGATCCGCCAGTGGTTCAGCCGGGAGCGCCGCGAGGACGCCATTGAGAGCGGCCGGGAGGAGTTGGCCCGGGCCCTGCGGCGCGACGGCCTGCCCTTGCACAAATTGCTCGGTTCGCCGGCCATGCTCGAAGTGGCCGAGGCCATGAACCTCACCGACCTCGACGCGTTGTACGCCGCCATCGGGTCGAACCAGGTCTCGGCCCAGTCGATCGTCCAGCGCCTGGCCCGGGCGCGGCGGATCGAGGAGGATGAGCAGCTTCCCACCACGGCCCTCCAAGGGGTGCGCGCCACCCGCCAGGGCCGGCGCACCGGCAGCTCGGGGGTCTACGTCGAGGGCCTCGATGACGTCATGCTCCATCTGGCCCGCTGCTGCACCCCGGTACCGGGGGACCAGATCATCGGCTTCGTGACCCAGGGGCGTGGGGTCTCGGTGCACCGGGCCGACTGCGCCAACGCCACCGCGCTGGCCGACCGGTCCAAGGAGCGCCTCATTGAGGTCGAGTGGGATCGGGGCAACGACGGTGTCTTCGTGGCCACCATTGAGGTGCAGGCCTTCGACCGCTCCCGCCTGCTGGCCGATGTGAGCCGCGTCGTCTCGGAGCACCACCTCAACATCGTGGCCGCCCGCACCGCCACCACCCCCGATCGGGTCAGCCGCATGGCCTTCGACG
Source organism: Acidimicrobiaceae bacterium (assembly GCA_003169675.1). Lineage (GTDB taxonomy): Bacteria > Actinomycetota > Acidimicrobiia > Acidimicrobiales > RAAP-2 > Bog-473. Next base: position 6,998 of record PNAT01000138.1, on the reverse strand, counting down.
TGGAGCTGGCCGACCCGAACCACCTGCACTCGCTCATCAGCGCGCTCAAGCACCTCGACGGTGTCTTCGACGCCTATCGTCAGCTTCCTGGCAAGAAGAGCTGACCATGGGGAGGAGCTGGTGAACCCGGGGACTGCCGCGCGCGCCGACACAGCACGGACCCCCAAGGGCATGCACGATGTGGTGTGGCCCGAGTCAGCCCGCTGGGAGTTGACCGTGGCCCGCTTCGCCCGCCTGGTCGAGAGTGCCGGGTACGGCCTGGCCATCACGCCCGTGCTCGAGCACGCCGGCATCTTCCACCGCGGCATCGGCGAGGGGAGCGAAGTGGTGGGCAAGGAGATGTACACCTTCGCCGACCGCGACGGGCAGCTGATGGCCCTGCGGCCCGAGGGCACCGCGCCCATCGCCCGCTCCTTCGTGCAGCACCACCCCGTCCCGCCGTGGAAGACGTGGTACATAGCGCCTTCGTTCCGTCACGAGAACCCCCAGCACGGCCGCTACCGCCAGCACTTCCAGCTCGGCGTCGAAGCGCTCGGTCCCGCCGACGCCGACCTCGACGCCGAAACGGTCGCCCTGGCCCATGAGTTCCTCGCCGGCCTGGGCCTGCGCCAGGTCACCCTCAAATTGCACTCCATGGGTGACGGCGTGTGCCGTCCCGGCTACCTGGCTCTGCTCGGCGCCTACCTGGCCCCGCGCCAGGCCGCCCTGTGCCAGCCGCACCAGGGTCGTGCCAGCGAGAACCCGTTGAGGGTCCTGGACTGCAAGACGCCCGAGTGCCGGGCCGCCACGGCCGACGCCCCCCACTTCCTCGACCATCTGTGCGACCCGTGCACCGAGCACTTCGGCCGTGTCCGATCAGGCCTGGACGCGCTCGGGGTTCCCTTCACGCTCGACCACCGCCTGGTCCGGGGCTTCGACTACTACACCCGGACCACGTTCGAATTCGCCTCGGGTGCCACCCCGGCGGCCCAGAACGGCATCGGAGGGGGAGGGCGTTACGACGGCTTGGTCGAACTGTTGGGTGGCCCGCCGACGGCCGGCATCGGTTTCGGCATCGGGATGGAGCGCGTCCTCATGGCCTGCGATGCAGAAGGAACCTTCCCCACGGCGGCCCCGCAGCTCGATGCCTACGTCATGGACACCACCGGCGGCGAGAGCGCGCTGACGCTGACGGCCGAACTGCGCCGGGCCGGCCTGCGGGTCGACCGGGCCTTCGACGGCCGGTCCATGAAGTCACAGATCCGGTCGGCCGACCGCTCGGGCGCCCTGGTGGCCCTGGTGGTCGGCCCCCAGGAGCTGGCCGCCGGCACCGTGGGACTGCGCCCGTTGCGGGGCGACGCCGAGCAGCGCAGCGTGCCCCGGGCCGACATCGTCAGCGAGCTCAAGGGATTCCTGATCAACGCCATGTTCATTGAAGGGCCCGACACCACCCCATGACCCCATGATCCCATGACACAGAACCAATCCACCACCTTGCGCACCCACCTGTGCGGGGTCCTGCGCGCCGGCGATGCCGGCACGACCGTGCGCCTCTGCGGCTGGGTGGGACGCCGGCGCGAGCACGGCGAGCACCTGGCCTTCGTGGACCTGCGGGACCACTCGGGGATTATCCAGTGCGTGATCGACAACTCAGTGGACGTGCGCAGCGAATGGGTGATCGCCGTGACCGGGACGGTGCGACCTCGTCCCGATGGGACGGTGAACCCCGGTCTCGACACCGGCGAGATCGAGATCGGCGACTGCACGGTGGAGGTCCTCAACGAGGCCGAGCCGCCCCCGTTCCCCGTCGATGACCGCACCGACGCCGACGAGCCCGTCCGGCTCCGGTACCGCTACGTCGATCTGCGTCGCCCCCGCATGCAGCGCAACCTGCGGCTGCGGGCCCGGGTCAACGCGGCCATCCGGGCCGCCATGGACCGCCAGGGCTTCTGCGAGGTGGAAACGCCGCTGCTGTGGGCCCCCACACCCGAGGGCTCACGGGAGTTCTCGGTCCCCGCCCGTCTGCACCACGGGTCGTTCTACGCCCTACCCCAGAGCCCGCAGCTGGCCAAGCAGCTCCTCATGGTGGGCGGCGTCGACCGCTACTACCAGATCGCCCGCTGCCTGCGCGACGAAGACCTGCGGGCCGACCGCCAGTTCGAATTCACCCAGCTCGACATGGAGGCCTCCTTCGCCACCCAGGACGACGTCATGGGGTTCGTGACCGAGGCCGTGCTCAATGCCGCCGAGGCCGCCACCGGCGAGCGCCCCCCGGATATTGCCCGCATGACCTGGGCCGACGCCCTCGACCGCTACGGCACCGACAAGCCCGACCTGCGCTTCGCCATGGAGCTGGTCGACCTCACCGCCGCGTTCGCCGACACCGGGGTCAAGGCCTTCGCCGCGCCGGTGGTCAAGGCCATCGGGGTCCCCGGAGGCGCCTCGTTCACCCGTTCCCGCCTGGACCAGCTCACCGAACAGGCCAAGCGTGCCGGTGCCTCCGGCCTGGCCTGGTTCCGGGTCACCGCCGGACCGGCTCTCGAAGGCCCGCTCGACCGGTTCCTGTCGGAGTCCGAGCGGGGCAGAGTCCTGGAGAAGACCGGTGCGGGGGAGGGGGACCTCATCCTGGCCGTTGCCGATGTGTACCGGACCGCCTGCACGGTGCTCGGCATGCTGCGCAACGCGCTCGGATCGCCGCCGGTCGGCCAGGGACCGCACCGCTACGTCTGGGTGACCGATTTCCCCATGTTCGACGGGGTCGACGCCTCCGGGAACCCCCAGGCGGCGCACCACCCGTTCACCATGCCGTATGCCGAGGACCTGCCGCTTCTCGACAGCGATCCCGCCGCCGTGCGCTCCCAGGCCTACGACCTGGTGCTCAACGGGTGGGAGCTGGGGTCGGGGAGTGTCCGTATCCATCGCAGCGACATTCAGTCCAAGGTGTTCGCCACGCTGGGCATCACCGACGCCGACGCCGAGGCCCGGTTCGGCTTCCTGCTCGGCGCCTTCCGCTACGGCGCCCCGCCCCACGCCGGCTTCGCCTTCGGGATCGACCGCCTAGCCGCCATCCTGGCCGGGGAGGAGAACATCCGCGAGGTCATCGCCTACCCCAAGACCCAGTCCGGCGCCGACCCCCTGACCGGCGCCCCCAGCCCGCTGCCGGCCGCCACCCTGGCCGAGTTGGGCATCCGGGTCGTGGTGCCACCCGGCCCGTGAGCCTCTTCGCCGACGCCGCCAACCGCCAGTTGGAACGCCAGGCTCCCCTGGCCGCCCGCCTGCGGCCCCGCACCCTGGACGACGTCGTGGGCCAGGAGCACCTGGTCGCCCCTGGCGCTCCATTGCGCACGCTGGCCGAGGCCGACCGGGTGGGATCGGCCATCCTGTGGGGCCCGGCCGGTACCGGCAAGACCACGCTGGCCCGCCTGCTGGCCGCCACGACGTCCAAGCACCTGGTCACGCTCTCGGCCACCGCGGCCGGCGTCAAAGACGTGCGGGACGCCCTGGCCGAGGCCCAGCGCCGCCTGGGCGAGCACGGCCAGGGCACCATGCTCTTCATTGACGAGGTGCACCGCTTCAACAAGTCCCAGCAGGACGTGCTCCTGCCCGCCGTCGAGGACGGCCTGGTAGTGCTCATCGGGGCCACCACGGAGAACCCGTTCTTCGAGGTGAATCCGCCCCTGTTGAGCCGGGCCTCCCTGTGGCGGCTGCGCCCGCTCAGCCCGGACAACCTGCGCACGCTGATCCGGCGCGGCCTGGACCTCGAGGAGGCGGGCGCCGACGACGACGCCGTCGAGGCCGTGGCGGCGGCCTGCGAGGGGGACGCCCGGGCGGCCCTGACGACCATTGAGGTGGCGGTGGCGCTGGTGCGGGCCGGGGCGGCCGACCGGGCGGCGCCGGTGGTCCTCACCATGGACGACATGGCCCGGGCCCGCGACGGCCGGCTGTTCCATCAGGGGGCCGACGAGCACTACGACCAGATCAGCGCCCTCATCAAGAGCGTCCGCGGGTCGGATCCCGACGCCGGCCTCTACTGGATGTCGCGCATGATCGAGGCCGGAGAAGATCCGAGATTCCTGGCCCGGCGCATGGTCATCCTGGCCTCCGAGGACATCGGCCTGGCCGATGCCCAGGCGCTGCTGGTGGCCGAGGCGGCGGCGCGGGCGGTGGAGTACGTCGGGCTGCCCGAGGCGGCGCTCAACCTGGCCCAGGCCGTCATCTATCTGGCCCGGGCCCCCAAATCAAACGCGGTGATGGTGGCGCTCGGCCGGGCCCAGGGTGACGTGCGCTCGGGACTACCCCAGGAGGTGCCGACCCATCTGCGCGACGCGAGTTACCAGGGGGCGGCCGGGCTCGGGCACGGGGAGGGCTACGTCTATCCGCCCGATGACCCCTCCGGGGCGGTGGCACAGCAGTATCGTCCGGAGGCACTCGAAGGGCACGTGTACTACGAACCGTCCGCACAAGGTCGTGACGGCAGGGAGGCCGACAGGTGAAGAGGGGACACTCGAGGGCGGGGGTGCTGGCCGCCACGCTGGCGGCCACACTGGTCGGCGGCGCCCTGGCGCCCCTGCTCACCGGCGCCCTCCCGGCCGGCGCTGACCGCACCGGCAAAGTGGCCCTGCGCCAGGCCGTACCCAGTATCCCGGCCGACGTGGCCCGCCTGGGCTCGGTCCCGGGCGCCCAGATCGTGCCCTTCGACGTGACCCTGGCCGGCCAGGACCCCGCCGGCCTGGCCCAGTTCGTGGCGGCCGTCTCGACCCCGGGCTCGCCCGACTACCGCCACTACCTGACGGCGGCGGAGTTTGCCGCCCGCTTCGGCCCGACGGCGTCCGAGGTGTCGGCGGTCACAGCTCAATTACGCGGCGAGGGATTTGCCGTGGGCACCGCCGCGCCCGGCAGCCTGCTCCTCCCGGTGAGTGCTCGGGCCTCGGTGGTCTCGACTGCGCTGGCGACGCCTCTGGAAGCGGTCCGGCTGCCCGACCACACGGCCTCCCTGGTCAACCTGGCCGCGCCACAGGTCCCGGTCGCCCTGGCCGGCGCCGTCACCGGGATTGTCGGCCTGGACGGCCTGGCCCGCGAACATCCAATGCTGCTGCACGGGCGCGCCGCCGGTACCGCCTCAGGAACCGCCGGAACCGCCCAGAGCCACGCCCTAGGGACGCACGCCGCCAGCCCCCAGGCCTGCGGGAGCGCGGCGTCGGCTGCCGGTTCGGCCAACTACACGTCGACGCAGCTGGCCTCCATCTACGGACTGGACCAGCTGTTCGCCCAAGGACGCACGGGGATCGGGCAGACCATCGGCGTGGTGGAGTTCGAGCAGTTCTCACCGTCGGACATCATGACGTTCGAGTCGTGTTACGGGCTGGCCAACCCCGTCAACACGGTCACGGTGGACGGGCCCGTCGGTGGTCCGGCCTCGGGGACGAGTGAGTCGGCCCTCGATATCGAGCTGGCGGCCGTGAATGCCCCCTCGGCCTCGGTGCTGGTCTACGAGGCACCGAACAACGTGAATGACGCCTCCTCCCTCGACCTGCTGAACCGCATCGCCACCGACGACCTGGCGCAGGTCATCTCCACCAGCTGGGGCATCTGCGAGGCGATGAACGCGTCGGGCGCCGCCAATGCCGAGAGCCCCATCTTCTCCCAAATGGCCGCCCAGGGGCAGACCATCGTCGCCGCCTCGGGGGACTCGGGTTCGGAGGACTGCTTCAGCGGCCGCTTCAACCAGGGCGCCACCAGTCTTGGCGTCGACGACCCCGGTGCCCAGCCCGATGTGATCAGTGCCGGGGGGACCACCATGTCGCCCGGGTCCGCCCCGGCGCAGATGGTGTGGAACAACTGCCAGGGTTTCACAGCCGCTTTTTGCGCGGATGTGAATTTCAGCGATGGCGCCGGCGGTGGGGGCTACTCGATGCAGTGGCCCAAGCCTTCGTGGCAACCCGTCCCGAGCGCAAGTTCGAACGCCCCGACCGATCCGTGCGGCGTCCTCTTCGGGACCTGCCGCAGTGTGCCCGACCTGTCGGTATCGTCCGACCCCCAGCACGGCGTGGTGGCCTACTTCAGCAGCGGGGGCGGCTGGATCAGGTTCGGCGGCACCAGCGTGGCGGCGCCCTCGATCGCCGGGCTCTTTGCCGATACGAATCAAGGCTGTACGAAGACATTGGGCATGGTCGGCCCCGCCCTCTACGCGGCCGGGACCGGTACGAACTCGAACTTCACCGACATCACGTTGGGCAACAACGACTTCACCAACACCAACAGCGGCAAGTTCGCCACCGGCTCGGGCTCGGGCTACAGCTCCAGCCCGATCCCCACCTACAGCGCTGCCGCTGGCCTGGGCGCGCCGCGGGACCTGAACCTGGCCATCTCCCTGCAGGGCGGCGCTGACGGCTGCCCCTCGATCGCCGCCCTGAGCAGCCAGACCGGTCCCCTCAGCGGCGGCACCATCACCATCTTCGGTGGCGGGCTGGGCAATGCCACCACCGTGAAATTCGGCTCGGCGGGGAACGGGCAGATCATCTCGAGCGGCCCGACCTCACTCGTCGTGGCCCCACCCTCGGTGCCCGGCCGCCTCTGCGTCATGGTGACGGTGAGCAACCCGCAGGGGATCTCGGTCAACACGCCGGCAGCCGACTATGAATTCGGTGGAACGGGCAACTGCGTCGGCTACCGGTTCGTGGCTTCCGACGGCGGCATCTTCGACTTCGGCTCCTCCGCCTTCGAAGGCAGTACCGGCAACATCACCCTCAACTCACCCATCGTGGGCATGGCCCTCACCCCCAGCTCCAATGGCTACTGGCTGGTAGCGGCCGACGGGGGAATCTTCACCTTCGGTGACGCCAACTTCTACGGCTCCATGGGCGCCACCCGCCTCAACAAGCCCATCGTCGGCATGGCGCCCACGCCGAGCGGAAACGGGTACTGGTTGGTCGCCTCCGATGGCGGCATATTCAGTTTCGGCGACGCCGCCTTCCGCGGCAGCATGGGTGGCACGCAGCTCAATGAACCCGTCGACGGCA
>PNAT01000080.1:15181-16694 GCA_003169675.1 Acidimicrobiaceae bacterium | reverse complement strand
GAAGGCTGACTTGTCGGTCATGACGGCTCCGCTCCCTAGGTGGCACCATCGTACGAGCCTGTTTGGCTGACGAACGCTCAGCTCGACGTGCTGATCCGCCGGTCTTCGTTATCGCCCATTGCGGGGTCACTCTCATCTGCCCGACGGAACTGTCGGTTCGGCTCGGTCGCCGGCTGTGAGTCAGGCGTCAGGATTGGAATAGACGCGTGCGGGGCGAACAAGGACCGCGGTGTAGCACTCGGTCGCCATGACTTCGTCCAACCCGGCCCAGTCGTCGCTGGTGCCGCCGACCGCGCCGCGTAGATGTCTCGAAGCACGGCGTGGCACGTCGGCGGGGTCGAGCCCGTCGAGCAGATCGTCGGGGCCGGTGAGGCAGGCGTCGCCCGCGCCAATTTCGGGCACCGACAGGGATGCACTCCACACTCGATAGCCGCTTCTTATGTCACCCGGTTGACGCACCGCGACCACTTCATTCTGAGTGCCTGCACTGCTGCGGCACTTGTATCAGCTCACCGCTGTGGACGTCGAAGATGAAGCCACCTGCATGCAACTCAGCAGGCAACAAGGGGCACGACTCGATCAGAATTAGGTCCTCACGCAACGTCGCCAACTGATCGGTGGTGGAAAGGAAGTCCCAGTCCGATGCATCGACGCCCCTCATCGCCGCGATCTCAGCGCGCAGCGCTTCATCCGTAACACCCACGACTGCACAGTCAGTGTGCTGCACCAAAGCGACACGCGTCACGCCGAGCAGATTCGCCGCGAGCACCAACGAACGCAATGCATCACCGGTCGCCCGCGCGCCCGCGTTTCGGATGATCTTCGCATCGCCAGCCTGCAACCCAAGTAAGGCAAGAGGATCGATGCGCGAATCGATACAGGTCAGCACTGCGAGACCCTTCGCGGCGGTGCCTTCCACGCCCGAATCGTGAAATTCGGTCCGGTAGCGACGGTTCGCACCGAGCAGGTCGTCGAACATGGCTTGATGCTTACTAGGAGCTGCGCTTCGATCCGTTGATCATTGATCCTGTGGGTGCCCGAATTCGGTCACGTCGCTGACCTGCGAGTTCGCGGGTGCTGGATCCGTCCGAACATACTGGCGCGCCCTAACTCGAGCTGTGGCTTCTGAGGCTGCAGCGGCTAATGAGGTTATGACCCGAGGTCGACGCGCAACTTCGGGCTATCAAGGCCGGCAAAGAAACCTGTGGGGTGCGGAAACTCGATCGCGGTCCGCGGGCTGGCTTGTCGGGGTCGAGGCGCCGCGTAACGTCCTAGCTCCTAGTGGGGGAGTATCCCTTTACTTCGTCGCGAATGGAGGCGGCCCGAGGATCTCGATCGCGCCGGTCTTCTTTGCCCACTCCTGGACCTGTGCAAAGTCGACGGGGCCTTCGGTGTCGCCCGTCGCCGGCTCGCTGGCATTCCAGTAGAACGACCCGCCGCTGCCTGGTGTATGCAGGGTGAGCAGGCGCGCCACCGGTGAGAGCACGCGGAATGCATGCGGAACCCCACGCGG
>PNAT01000080.1:0-15174 GCA_003169675.1 Acidimicrobiaceae bacterium | reverse complement strand
CCTCGTCCTCATCGGGATGGCAATGCAACGGCGTCATCTTCCCCTCGGACATGGAGTCCTCGAACAGGAAGAAGGCACCCCCGGTCTCCTCGGCGGTGGCCTTCCACGTGTGGGTGCCGCCGCCGTAGAACCAGCGCTTCTCGCCATCGCCGTCGGCCCGGATGATCACCGTGGCAGTGCCCATGGCGCTCTCCTCAGTTCCCCTAGCGGCCTTGTGGGACTCAAGTACCACGATGACATTACGGTACCATGATGAGCATGTCAATGCCGTACGAGCTCGCGGGGCGCAGCTCCCAGAAGCACCGGACCCGCACGGCCCTCGTGACGGCAGCCCGCGACCTGGTGCGACAAGGGGTGACGCCCACAGTCGAGGAGACGGCGGCGGCGGCGGCGGTCTCGCGCACCACGGCCTATCGCTACTTCCCGAACAAGCGTGCGTTGCTCCTGGCGGCGCACCCCGAGATCGCCGCCACGTCGATGCTTCCGGCGAACCCGCCGGAGGACCCGGCGGCGCGACTCGATGCTGTCGTTGCCAACTTCAGCGCCATGATCCTCGACACCGAGGCACAACAGCGAACCATGCTGCGCCTCTCCCTCGAAGCCGAAGCCGCCGAGCGAGACGCGCTTCCCCTGCGCCAGGGACGTGCGATCGCATGGATTGCCGAAGCGCTCGACGGCGTCCGTGGCGAGCTCTCCGAAAAGCAGTTCGGGCAGCTCGTGCTCAGCATCCGTGCAACGATTGGTATTGAAGCGATCGTTTGGCTCGTCGATGTCGCCGGCATCTCCCGGAACGACGCCGTCGCGCTCACGCGCTGGTCCGCGCAAGCACTCCTTCAACGGGCAAGAACGGTAGCGCCCCCGACACCGAGTCGATCCAGCAAGCAGGGCCGCCCCTCCAACGCAAGTCTCGACCGAATCAGCAACACCCCCGCGGCCACGAGACCGACCCGACCCTAACGCTGGGCCACGCGGCGACAGAAAGTGCTGCTGGACGCCAGACCGGTGAGGCATGAGTGCGCATCGATTCGGCGATCTGCTCGGCGACGGACGATACGGAACGGTGTCCCAGAACGCGCGGCGTCTCGATGTGGCAGAGGTATCATCGCCGGATTTGTAACACCCCGTGACAAGGCACCGGCTGTCGGTGCTGCCTTTCGCGAGCGTGTCCGCTGGTCGGTGTTGATTAACGAGTAGCTATGGTCTGGTGATGGTCGTGCCCTCGATCTACAGCGGTGTCGACCAGCTGGGGATCATGGGCAAGGTGGCACCGGGGATCTTCGCCCAAGAGGGACGCTGCTTGAGGTTCATTTGCGAGAACCCTGCTGGCCACGGCGGTAGAGCCGCATTGTCAGGGTGACAATCGCTCAATCCTCCAGCTTCCGAACTGAGCCTGGTAGCGGAGCCGGTCGTGGAGGCGGTCCGCTCCTTCTTCCCACAGTTCCACGACTTCAGGCCGGATCCGGTAGCCGCCCCATCGAGGAGGGCGGGGTGGCTCCGTTTCCTCGGGTAACGCTTCGGCCAGCTCGGCCATCCGCTGTTCGAGCACCGCTCGACCACCGACCACCTCACTCTGGTGGCTGGCAACGGCGCTACGGCGAGCCCCTAGCGGCCGCGATCGCCAGTAGGCGTCCGACTGCTCGTCATCGACCTCCTCCACCGCTCCGGTCACCCGGACCTGCCGGTGCACTGGGAGGAGCCAATGGAAGAGGGCGGCAGAGAATGGATTCGCCTTCAGATCCCGGCCCTTGTCGCTTTCCCGGTCGGTATAGAAGACGAGACCTCGGTGGTCGAGGCCTCGGAGCAGCACCATTCTGGAGGACGGGCGCCCATTGGTCGTTGCTGTGGCAACTGCCATCGCCTCGGGCATGGGCTCGCCAGCCGTTCGTGCGGTCTCGAACCACCTGGACAGCTGGGTCATCGGATCGGGATCTACGGACGCTTCGTCCACGGCCACAGTATGGTCGCTCGAGAGCCGGTAATCGGGCGTCAGGCGCGACGGCTCGTGACCCGCATATGACAGGCTGGCGGATCAGGTCCCGGACATCCCGTGAGGGCTCCGTTGTCTTCGCCCGTGACGTTGAGGATGCGAGAGTGCCCCCAGACCCCGAGTACGGCCATGAGAGGAATACCGCCGAGCCGCACTTACTCACCGTGAAGGGTCCTGAACCGCACCACCTTGTCTCGAAGCGGTGCCGTGTGGGTGCCAAAAATCCCATCCAAACTGTTGACATGGACATTCTGCGCAATATCGGGCTCACGGACCGACTCATGGCCGGTGAGCACGTCGAGTCCCTATTGCCGAACTGACTCCGACTGCGTCGGTCAATGCCGCATCGCGCCAACGGGACGCTCGACTGTTTGTCATCCGGCGCCGGTTTAACCGTCCCTGTTGCTGGACCTTTGACACCGCGACACCGATTATCGTTATGCTTTGGAGCGTGGCGTCCTCCCAACTCGGAGGGGTGAGGCGATGAAGGTGTGGATCGACCAGGATCTTTGCACCGGAGATGGCCTGTGCGAGGAGATCGCGCCGGCTGTCTTTACGCTGCTGGACGACGGTCTCGCCTACGTCAAGGAGAGCGACCAGGTTCGGAGCGACCCGGCCGGCGCTGCGGGCATGGCTCTCGTACCGGACGATCTTGAAGACGCAGTCACCGAAGCGGCCGAGGAGTGCCCCGGAGAGTGCATCTTTATCGAGCAGGGCTAAACGCCGCCGCCATCTTGGGCAAGCTCGAGTGAGTAACACCTCTTTCGGGCCACCTGTGCCGAGCAATCGAAAGCTTGGATAGGTGTCTTCTGGACCCCGCAATTCCGGCTGGCTGGAACGAGCCACTGCACTGTTCCCGCCTACCAACTTCGATAGGTCACGCTCTACTTATCTTCCTTCTCGGTTCGGGCCAGCTTCGCCCGCGCCAGGTCCTCCACGCGACGGACGAACTGCGGACTGCGGCGAAAGCGCGCCCCAATCTCGGCGTAGCTGGCACCAGCCTCCCTCCAGGCGAGAATCCGCCGTTCCAGCGGCCGGAGCACCTGCGGATTGGTCGAAGAACTCACCTCACGATGGGGCCGCGAACTAAGGGCCAGGATCTGGGACACACTCCGTCGGCTGCGCCGGAATCTCCAGGCCACCTCGGCCGGGTCAACACCGGCCGCTACGAGCCGGCGTATCCGCCGCTCAATCGGCCGCAAGTGTGCCTCGCTGGTTACTACCTCAGGTTCCACCACGACTCCACGATATCTCGGACGGCTCTTACCCAGTTTGCCTCGTCGAAGCGGCATGGGCGTGCGCGGTCGAAATGGGCCTAATTCTGCCCGGGAGGGTCAGAGGCGTAAATGTCCGAGCGGGGCATGCCGGCGGGCCGCCCATATTCGGTGATACCGCCTGCAGGTGATATCGGAGCGACCCAAGCTATCCCTGCCGATCTTCCCCGGGCAACGATCCTCTACGGGACGCCGGGGGTTGGCGTGGCGGGTCCAGCTGCTAACTCCGCGCTAACCCACCCACTCCGGCACTTTCGGGCTACCTATCGGCACTTGCTCGGGCACGCGTTATGGGCGACCTGACAGGACGCCGAACGCCGAATATGGCGGGTTCCTGCTCCCCTCGCGCCGCCATTTTGACTCCCCATTCTGTCGCGGCCCTGAGCCAGCGTATCGGCAGGCCCGTACGGGTAACGGGAGGGACGATCACACCGGAGCGTACCGCCGCAAAATGGCGGTGGTGTCGCTTCCCGCCGGAAGGGTCCCGAAGACGCCGGCTCCTGCACCTCCGAGGCGGGAGGCGCAGAACGCATCAGCGACGGCTTCGGGTGCGAAACGGACAAGAAGGGAAGCCTGGAAGACCACCGCCATGCGTTCCACCACCGAGCGTGCCCGAGGCTCCAGCGTCTCGGGCACGGACAGGTCGACATGGAGGTCTTCGATGGCTCGAGCCAGGCGGGCGTCTCCACTGTTGGCCTGGGCGACTTCGGACCAGTAGGCCTCGAGGGCGTCGGGCTCTCGGGCCAGCACCCGGAGCACGTCGAGGCAGATCACATTTCCCGAGCCCTCCCACACACCGTTGACCGGGCTCTGGCGGAACAGGCGGGCCATGCCCGACTCCTCGACGAACCCGTTGCCTCCCAGGCATTCGAGCGCCTCGGCGGCGTGCTGCGGCGCTCGCTTGCACGTCCAGTACTTGACGATCGGTGTCAAAAGGCGCCGAAGGAGGNNGCCGAGGCGGTGGCGGCCTCGGACTCGAGCGCCAGATCGGCGAGCACATTGGCCATGAGGGGCTGCTCAGCAAGGAGCTTTCCGAAGACCGCTCGGTGGGTGGCGTGCCAGGTGGCCTGGGCCACCCCCTGGCGCATGATTGCCGCCGAGCCGAGTACGCAGTCGAGCCGAGTGTGGTTCACCATCTCGATGATGGTGCGCACGCCTCGGCCTTCCTCGCCGATCAACTGGGCCCACGTGCCCTGCAGCTCGATCTCGCTCGAGGCGTTGGAGCGATCGCCCAGCTTGTCCTTGAGGCGCTGGATGCGAATCGGGTTGCGAGTCCCGTCGGGTCGCCACCGTGGGGTCAGAAAGCAGCTGATGCCGCCGGGTGCCTGAGCCAGCATCAAGAAACCATCGGACATGGGTGCCGAGCAGAACCATTTGTGGCCGGTCAGCAGGTAGGTACCGTCCGAGCCGCTGCCGGTGGGCTCGGCCCGAGTCGTGTTGGCCCTCACGTCGGAGCCCCCCTGCTTCTCGGTGAGAGCCATGCCGCAGGTGACGCCGGCCTTCTGGGCGATGGGCACGTTGGCCGGGTCGTAGGTGGTGGAGGAGATCATCGGCTCCCAGACAGCGGCGACCTCGGGCTGGTGTTGGAGCGCCGGCACCACGGCGTAGGTCATCGACACAGGGCAGATGTGACCGGCGTCGACCTGGTACCAGACGATCACCTTGGCCGCTCGGGCCACGTGGGCCCCGGCGCGGGGATCGGCCCACGGTCCTGCGTGCAGCCCGTGGGCGAGTGACGTCCTCATGAGGTCGTGGTACGCAGGGTGGTACTCGACGACGTCGACCCGGTGCCCGTACGGGTCATGGGTATGCAGCACGGGGGCGTGTTCGTTGGCCAAGCGTCCGAGCTCCTGGGCCCCGGCCGAACCGGCCAGCGTGCCCAAGGTTGCGAGTTCGGGTCGCGCCCATGCTGCGCCTTCGCGGTCGACCGCTTCTCCCAGGGCCCGGTCCGCGGCAAAGACGTCGTACCCCTCGAGTGGCGGGGCCTGGTTGAAGACGTCGTGGGTGTCGAACTGGCCCACCTTGGGTCCTCCCCTTGGTCGATCGGTGTGAGGAAGCTGGGTGTTGGCCCGAGCCCCCTCACCATCATGTCGTACTCTCCGCTGCGGAGACGCCTTCCGCAGCGGTTCATCGGGCATCGGCCCCCACCGCGTTCCCGAGCCCGGGGCTATGTGGTCAGCTCACCATGGTGGCTGGGCAACGGGCTTGTCACCCACCGGGCGAGGCTGCCATGGTCAGGCGCTGCCCGCAGCCGGTGCAGAACTGGTCTGCCGACCCCACTGTTGCCCGGTCAACTCCGTCGGTCCAGCGCATGTCAGCCATCACCTGACCCTCAGAGGCCGTCAGAGCCCACCGCTGAGGGCTGTAGGGCACCATTATTCGGATCGTGCTGTGCACAGGTCGAACATTCGACGGGGTCCCGGGCGCGCCCGTGGCCAAGACGGTCGCGGCGCTTCCAGACCGGCAGTGGGTAGCAAGCGGCCTCTTGGCCAGCCCCGCGCCCCCGTTCGCCCGCCAGCTGCCGGTCGGCAGGTTCGCTCTGGGCCGCGAAACGGCCAGGACCGCTGCCGGGGAGCCCCGCTCTTCACGAGTCTGGACAGCCGGCGACGCGCTGACCGGGCCCTCCACGGTGGTGGAGGCCATGGCACAAGGAAAGGAAGCGGCCAGAGGCATACTCAAGCAGCAGCCCCGGCGACCGGTGCGCCGATCCCGGTAGGGGCCGCCGAAGGCTCAGGCGTCGGCCCGACGCACGGCATCCTCGCCGAGTGAGATGTTCATGACTCGGAGACCTGGGTGGACAGGGGGTGGGGGAGCGGCACTCCACAGGTTAAGGACGGGAGTCTCCACGATTCGTTAGTTCAGTTCAGAGCGGCAAGTCCCGCCCGAAGGGACGCTCCTATAATCCGTCAAGCGCGAAATCGTCAGCAGGTGCCCCGATTTTTAATCAGCATTTTCAGGCCAAAACCGCACTCGGAAACGATCTCGTCCTTACGCAATCCGGCTGCCTACTTGATTCTCAAATGTGCTCTGCTATGGGCCATTGCCGCATAAGTTGCCAATTCGGAGCGCAAATCCCTCAATACCGTCGCAACGGATTGGCCCCGGACTTTGGACCTTTCGTGCCCGCAATGGCAATTAGATCAAGTGGCTGTTGGTCTCCGCGGCCAGCCCGGCCGAGACGGGGGCCATGAAGGGAAGGCGAGCGGAAGGCTCTAGAACTATGCCGTCGGGTAGTCCGTGGACTTGCCATCCGTCACTGGAAATGTCGATGGATACCTTGGTGCCAGCCAGGTCGAGTCGGTCTATACGCAGCGGGAGGAAACTTTCGGGCAGGGCCGGATCGCACCAGACCTTGCCGAACGGTACCCAGGGGTCGAATCGCAAGAGGGTACGCAAGAGGTAGAGCGGAGCGGCGGCGGACCAGGCCTGTGGTGAGCACGAGGTGGGGTAGGCGATGGGGACGTTGAATTCTTTGCGGTCAAAGCCGCAGAACAGCTCGGGTAGACGGCCACCGAGTCGTTCGGAAGCGTCGAGGAGCGCCATAGTGATGCGTTGAGCCTCGGCGACGAAGCCGTAGCGCATCAGGCCAGCCGCCACGATGGCGTTGTCATGAGGCCACACCGAGCCGTTGTGGTAGCTCATCGGATTATAGGCGCCCATGTTCGTCCCGAGCGTCCGCACTCCGAAGCCGGAGAACATCTCGGGACTGAGGAGGTGACGGGCCACCGACGCGGCCTTGTCGTCGTCAACAATCCCGGTCCACAGGCAGTGCCCCATGTTCGACGTCATGGCATCGACCGGTCGTTTCTGGGCATCGAGGGCCAGGGCGAAATAACCCCGATCGGGCAGCCAGAAGGCCTCGTTGAACTGATGCCTGAGCGCGGCCGCCCGCTCCGACCAGCAGGTGGCCACTTCCATATCGCCCGCCTCCCGGGCGAAGTTGGCCCGGGTGAGGAAGGCGGCGTAGGCGTAGCCCTGCACCTCAGCCAGGGCGATCGGGGGCTCAGCCAGTTGACCGGTGGCGAAGTTGATCCCATCGAAGGAGTCCTTCCAGCCCTGGTTGACCAACCCGCGATCAGTGGCCCGCCGATATTCGATGAAGCCATCCCCATCGCGATCGCCGTAGCGCTCAATCCATTCCAGGGCCCGGTCCGCGTGCGGGAGAAGTGCATCGACGTCGGCGGTGGCCAGCCCCCAGCGACGCAATTCGCCCAGCAGCATGACGAAGAGGGGCGTAGCGTCGACGCTGCCGTAGTAGGTGTTGCCACCGCCGAGGACCATCTCGGCGTCCAGGCCCGATCGCACCTCGTGGAGAATGCGTCCCGGCTCTTCCTCGGTCAGCGGGTCGACCCGACTTCCTTGCAGGTTGGCCAGTGTCTGCAGCGTGCCGAGGGCGACGGTCGGGTCGACCGGGAGCAGCATCCAACTCGTCAGGAGTGAGTCACGGCCGAACAGGGTCATGAACCAGGGGACCCCGGCCGCTACCACGACGCGATCAGGATGCTCGGGGTCGAAGATGCGGAGGGCGCCGAGGTCCTCGGCGCTGGTGGCCAACAGGGAGCTGAGCCGTTCTTCGGGGGTGCTCACCGAGGGCGCAGTCTGACGCCACGCCGCTAGGCGGGTGGCGGGCTGGCTGGTCTCAATAGGCTGGCCCAAAACGTATCGCGGTGGAGTCTCGACGCCGTCGAGCACGGGAACCACCTGCACGCTCACGGTGACGTCGGCGCGCGGTGGCACCACCATCTGCCAAGTGATCTGGCTGGCCGTGGCATTGGCCTGGGCGTCCCCGCACACGTTGACGGCGCGGCTGCTGGACCCGTGTTGGTAGGACTTCGAAAGAGTCGATTTGGTGGTGCTGCGATCAAGTACATCCCGACTTTTGACCCGACCTTCTTTGACTTCGAAGAGCCCGGCGAAGTCTGCCTCGACATCGAGCACAAGGCCGACGCCGGCCATCTCGGTGCCCAAGTTGCGCACCATTATGTCCTCGCGCATGCCGTTGCCCACGTAGCGGTGGCGAACGATGAGGAGGGTGCTGTCGGCGGTGCCCGCCCTCGGAGGTCGCCGGCCCACAAACACGCCGGCGTAAGGTGCCGGAATCTGGACACCCAATGGGTCGAAGTGGAAGCCGTCGACCGTCAACTGGAACCGGCTGAGGAATCTGGTATCGCGGTAGAACAGACCTTGCTCGGCACCCGGTCGGATGTCCCCTGTCCGGCCGCATATGCAGAACGACACCCCCTCCACCAGCGTCACGGTCCCCGACGCGGCGGCGGCGGCAGCAGCAGCAGCGGGCGCTCCCCCATAAGCCCACGCTTGCGTCAACGGTCAGCTACCTTCCTCTCGGTGCATCACAACCTGGTCTCGCTCCTTCTCAAATGGCCTATGGCCATTCAGATTCGACTACACCAGAATGCTTCCGGCGTCATCGCGGGCGATCTTGGAGGACGGGCTCGATCCCACTGAGGTTCGCGGCACAGGCCTATCGGCTCTCATGACCGCGCGCGTCCCGTCAGGATGTTCATGCGACCGAAGTCGACTTCCACGGTTGGAGGGAACGATGGCCGGGTCTGGAGCTTTCAGGTGCTTTCCTGGTGTGAGCGACGGGAGCGTGGGCAGCGGTATCCCGGTACTCCGAGATGCCCTCGATGGTGCGCCGGTAGGTAGCGATGTGTCCCGCCACCATGCGGTGAGAGGAGAAGCGTTGTTCGGCCACCGCCCGGCAACGGGATCGGTCGAGGGTCTCAACTTTCTGCAGCGCCCGCACACGCGACCCGAGACCACCGCAGAGGTAGCCGGTCTCTCCCTCATCGACGATTTCGCAGGCCGAGCCCTGACCGTTGGTCACGATAGGAGTGCCGCAGGCCAGGGCTTCAATCATGACCATTCCAAAGGGTTCGGCCCAACGAATGGGATTGAGCAGGCAGACTGCCTCCTTTAGAAAGTCGTACTTCTCATTTCGGCTCAGCTCGCCCTGGTATTCCACATCGTCTCCGAGGTGGGGCGCCACGCGGGAGGCGAAGTACTCACGCTCGGCGGGCTCGGACATTTTGGCGGCGATCCGTAGGGGTATCCCGGCAGCCCGGGCGGCGGCGATGGCCTCCTCAACGCCCTTGTCGGGGTGCATCCGCCCGAGAAAGGCGGCATAGCCGCCCCCGCCGGAGCCGAACGGAATGCGCTCGACGTCGATGCCGTGGTGGATGACGGCGGCGATTGAGGTCCCGATGGCGGTCGATGCCTGGTGATGAGAGATGGCGATCACGGGTGTGTGCGCGGAGACGGCCCGGTAGAGCGGCGCCAGGATGCCATTGAACGGTCCGTGATTGGTGGTCAGTACAGGAGGGCTCTCAATCCCTTGGGCGTATAGCGGGCCCACAATCGTGTGGTCATGAATGACGTCGACATCGCGCAACTGCTGGTAGGCACCGATCACGTGGCGGGCCTCCTCGGCGGCACCCCCGTTGCCCACTCCTATTGCATCGGGGAACACCCATTTCCGAGGCACCGAACAAGTGGCGTCGCCGGTGGTGAAGAGGACGACGTCGACTCCGGCGGCCTGCAGGCCGCGGGCCAGGATGTCGAGAACGTTTTCCGTACCGCCATAGGCCGTCGGCGGTACGGGTAGCCAGGGCGGGGCGATGATGCCCACACGCAGAGCATGTTGGTCTCGGGCCAGTTGAGACGCTGGGTCTGGACGAATCGACATGGTGCCATCGTGCCAGCTTGGCCCATCCCGTGCCTAGGGCCGTAGGTCCCTTGCGCCGGCCTTCTCGCCCGCCGAGTTGGGATTACGGACTTTCGCCTCTTGCCGAATGACGACGATGAGCCAATCATTGAATCCATGTGGATTGATGAGCGGGGATCGGAGGTGCTGACGGTTCCTGAATGTCATCGCCTGCTGGCAGTCGGCGCCCAGGAACACCGGCACGGGCACCTTGGCGTCCCCCAAGAAGGTGCGCCATTGGTGCTCCCCCTTGACTATGCCGTCTACGGCCCTGACGTGGTGGTGCAGATCGGAGACGGCTTGTTCAATCGGTTGGACGGTCGGCTCGTCGCCTTCCAGGTGGACGGAACAACCCTCGATCCGACGGCGGAAGGTGACGGAGCCGAAAAGGTGTGGAGCGTGCTCTTGCTGGGTCTCGCAACGGAAAAAGTCAAGGTGGTACCTAGCAGGCCCGTCCCGCAACCCCAGGTAGGCGAACCGGGCCAACGAATGGTTCGCATTCGCTCCGACGTGCTGACGGGCCGCCGCTTTACCGCCCGGGCAATAGCGAAGAGTGCCCCCCAGTGACATTGACTCTTCGACCGCGTCGGAATTCAGAATGGAATTGGGTTTTTGATGCCGACATCTGGCCCCCACCGGTGGCGACATGAGCAGCGAGCGCGAAGCCAAGCTGATCTCCTCCTTGCAGGTGCGACTACCCAGTCTTGATGGACTGGTCGCCGGTGTGTCGGCCGCTGCGCTGGCCGAGTGCCATCTCGACGCCATCTACTACGACACAGGAGATCTAGATCTGGCTCGCTGGGGGATCACACTGCGTCACCGCTCGGGAGAGGTTGGTCCGCCCTGGACCCTGAAACTGACTCAGGGCAAGGCGAGGGCGACGCTGTTGGGCACAAATATTCGATTGGCCATCTGACCTGCTCGTCAGCGAAGAGCAATTGAGGGGTAGCACCGACGGTGGGATACCGGAGCACCGTGGTCACTCCGAGGGCGGTGGACTGTTCATCGAGGCTTCGCCGTTGCCACCGAAGGTAGTAATGGCAACCACAACGAAGGCCGTTTTCCCTGGTCACACGTTCCTTCCAATACTTGCACCCAACAGGTTCTTCATGAGCTTCTTACCGGCCATGAGCGCCCAGGCGAAGAAGGCGAAAGGCAAGCAGATCAGGGACTGGCACCTCAACCGTCGCATGGGAACGGACCTGTCCGGTCTCGCCTGGGCCATCAATGCCCAGGTCCGAGGCTGGATCAACTATTACGGGGCCTTCTACCGCTCCGAGTTGTATGCCAACGCAGTGCGCATCGACGAGCATCTGGCCAGATGGGCAATGCGGAAGTTCAAGCGATTGCGAGGGAAGCCTCAGCTGGCGTGGGACCGGTTACGTGCTGCCAAGCAGCGCAATCCCCGGCTCTTCGCTCATTGGCAGCTTCTCGCAGCCACTCCCAACCGACCTGCAAGAGCCGGATGAGCTGAGAGGTTCACGTCCGGTTCCGTGAGAGCCGGGGGGTGCGATTCCCCCCGGCTACTCGACGGAGCCGGGTCTCCTCCGCACTATTGGGGGCGCTGCCCGCTCACCGTGTATCTGAGAGGAGATGCATCGCCCTCTTCGTGCCGGAGCCGGTGATGAGAACGGACCTGAGCCCCGTCGGCGCGCTGGGTGCGAGCAGGTGCCGTGAGATCTTGCCGCCGCGCCGCCTGAAACCGTTCATGCCGCCACACCCCCGCCCCATTCCCAGGGCCTGGGACTATCCCCGTTCTTCCGCCGGCAGGTCCGATCACAGTCCCAAACAAACGTTTGACAGGGGCAGCCGGATCCAATACTATTCAGCTACCCATCACCTTGGCGGCGTGAAGAAGGGATGGTCACATGAGGACCCAGGCGGAATCTCGAGCAGCGCGCACAATGGCGAGCCCTGTGTGGTCGCTGGCCGCCGTATTCGTCGGCACCGTGACATTGTTGGTGGGACTGTTGGTCGTGCTGGTCCCTTCGGATCACGCCGGAAGCGTCACACCTCCGCCGCAGGGGTGGAGCGGCGGCACCTCGCCGTGCTCGTCGCCCCGCCTGATGATCCTCTCGGCGTACCCGGCCGAGATGGGCAAGATCATGAAGGCGACCAAGCTCGACAGCACCGAGCCGCTGCGCTCGCCGGCGCCCGACAGCAAGGAGTACTGGACGGGCACGCTCGAGGGTAAGCCGGTGATCGAAGCGCTCGTCGGGATCGGCCCGATCAACGCAACGCACACGACGGCGGACGCCTTCACGGTGTTCCCGAACGGCTGCATCTCGGCGATCGTGTTCTCAGGTGTGGCCGGCGCCGGCACAGACGCCTCAGGCCGCCAGTCACGGATCGGCGACGTGACCGTCCCCGACGGCTGGAACTACGGCTCCGGTCCGTACTCAGGCACGGTCGACCCGTCGATGATGGCCGTCGCGACCTCGGTTGCCGCGACCGTCACGTTGGAGAAGACCACGCCGGCGGGCGACCGGGCCTGCCTTTGCGTCGACCCGGGAACAATCCCCGGCCTCACCTTCACGTACACGCCGACCGTGCTGCTCCACGGCGAGGGTGGGACGAGCGACCCCTTCGGCGGCCAGCCCGCGCCTTGCCTCCAGCACGGCGGCGACCTCGCCGGCTGCGAACCATGCCCCGCCGCACTCGGGACTTCTCCCGATCCGCAGCGCTTCGTCTCCGGGGCCACCAACCCGGCGTTCTTACCCGGCCTCGTCACGGGAAGCATCGGCTCAGGGGGCGGCGGGTCGCAGCCGTTCATCGAGGGCGACGACGAGACCGGTGCGGTCGTCAACGTCGCCAATGCGCACGGCGTCCCCATGATCGGCTTTCGCGGGATCTCGGACGGATCGACGGATTCCGTGATCAGCCCGACCGGGCTGCCGGACTACCCCTCACAGTTCGTGCTCTACGACCAGCTGGCCGCCGACAACTCGGCGACGGTCGCGTTGGCGTTCGTCGCCGCCTGGAGCTGAACCTCGTACCTGCGTGCCGCGACCGACCGCGTAACGTCCCGCTTGAAGCGGGTTTCCCGATTCTCTTCGCGTGAACCCTGTGTAACCAGGGTGCGGCGTAAGTGCCGTTCTTCGCTGGGATGGCGGAGCGCACCAGTGACCGGAAGTGTCCCCAGGACGTCGATACCGATCGGGCTGCCCAGAGGTGTGCGAGAACTGGAGCTACGGAGCGGGCCGCGAGCCGGTCGTCCGGGCGCCGCGAGATGCGAGATGCGAGATGCGAGATAACGAGACGGAGCGTAGGACTGTGCGAATCGGGGTCTATGCCGTTGGCGTCCGTCCTGAAGTCGAACGCGGTGTCGATCGCCATGCTCCTTACGCCGCTCGTCGGCGCGTTGTCGGCGTCCGGTCGCGCTTCATCGCCAGCAACCTTACGAGTGCTCCCTCTTTGTCTGCCACCGGGCAGATCCCGCTGACCGACATCATGCAGTCGAACTCTCGCCTGATGGGAGATCGCTCGAGCTCATGCCCGATGGGAATGTGCGGGGCGCGACTACCGCCGGCTCCGAGTCAGATGTCAAGGTAGGGTGTCCTGATCGCCGTACGAAACAAGACCACGGCAAACGATGGGGCTCGATCAGCGGCCCGCCTTCTGCCAGCGGAAGTGGACGAATATCCGCCCGAAGTTGTCGGAGTCCTTCTCCACTCGGTCGTAGAGGACCTTTACTTCCTTCTAGTCCAGGAACCGCAGCGCCCGCTTCTTGAGCTGTCCGCTTCCCTTGCCTGGGATGATCTCGACCAACGTCGCCTTCTTACGCACGGCCGCGTCGATCACGGCCCCCAACGCCCGATCGATTTCGTCTCCTCGGTTGTAGAGGTCGTGCAAATCAAGCTTCAGTTTCACCGGTACCGGGTCTACACCTGGCCACTCCAGCGGTGCACGTTGGCCTATCGGCCCTTGACTCCGTCCCGCCGGTCGGGCCGATCACTCGTAGGGCGGGAGGGGTGAGTTCCTAACGTCAGGCCAACCGTGCCCGCGGTAGTGCCCCCGATCGGGCTGGTGGGACACTTCGCACCCAGGGGGCGAGACAGGAGGCCGAGGGACCAGCGCGATCAGAGCGACCGGACTCAGCTCTTCGACGGCCTCATCGAAGGAGTCGCCGACGCCCAATAAGTGTGGTTCCATAGGAGACAGCCCAGGACCTTCGGAGCACCTGTATAACGCCGGGCCGGGGTGTAGCTGACCGGCACTACGGGGGCAGGCCACGGGTGGATCGTGGACAGGCCATCATGGTCATGTGGGGGCGAGAGTTCACCGACGCCGATGGTGGCCCGGCAGGGCTGCCGGCACAGTTCTCGTCCTCCTCTTTGTCCGCTGTGGCGTCTCGGACGCCAGCGGTTCTTCCACTGTTGTCGGCGCTCCAACACACCCCCAGATCCTCACCTGTTATGAGGAAGCGACGCAGTTCACCGGCACTCTGCCCCCAATCGGGCCACATGACATCGGATTCGGCCCTGGGTATTTCCCTCAGGCACGCCGGCTGGCGACCATGAATCCGCCCAACTCGAGTCGAGGGGCTCAACTCACCGGGTACAAGCTCCCTCCGGTTGTCTATCCGGGAGCGACAGTGACCATGACGATCGCCCGTGGCGCGCGGTCCTACGTCGTGCAACAGAATCCATGGTCACCGCGCCAAGGGAGCCTGTCGGTCACGTACCGAGCCTGTTTGCACAAGCGTGGATTCTTTCCCCAGAGCTTTCGGTTCACCGATGGTCGACGACGGGGCTGCGTTCCGCTCGACGTGCGGATCGATGGGCAGCGCAAGACGAGCCGCATCGTTCTCTCATTCTTCGCGGGACCGTGCAGAACCTCATTCTGATCCATTGGCTGGGCGGCGTCAGGAGTCCCCGTACATTTACAATGGCGTGAAGGACTTCCCTTGAGGATCCACCGTTTTGTTGCTGGTCCCAAATAGGTTCGGAGGCACCAGAAGGATCGGCCTGACTCGAAGTCCTGGGACGCTCTCGGGCGTCGTCGGCCGAGTTCTTCTGGCAACAGTACGAATACGGCACGTCCCGTCCCAGAGAGGGTGATGGACCGGCTTGCGACAACAAGCCGGACCGCCCGTCATTCCGATCCGGGACGGCCGTGCCACCCCTCAACCGATTAGAGAGGAAGGGATGGCCATGACCATCGTAGAAGAAGCGCGTGGTGTGACGGGC
>PNAT01000074.1 GCA_003169675.1 Acidimicrobiaceae bacterium | reverse complement strand
AGGGCAAGCTGGGGTGTAATGCCTTCTCCCCACACAGTGCCGGGGCGCGCGGAACGAGGTGCTTGGTAGGGCCAAAGTTTGGTGACGCTTGTGGTCGCGAGTTGTTGAGTTATGCCGCTATTTCAGTCATGGTGACCTGGTATCCAAGTGACTCGATCTTGCGCTGGAGCCGTTTCGCCTCAATGGCAGGATCGTGACGTAGCTCGAAGTACTGGGCACCGGGGTCGTCGTAGAGGGAGCCGTTCGTCAGCAGGTGCCAGGCCACAGCCAAGATGGAGTGGGCCACGGCGACCGAGGCCTTGTTCGGGCCACGGCGTCGAGCGATTCGTCCGTATTGAGCGGAGAAGTAACTCCCCTTGGTCCTCGCTGCCGCCCGTGCGGATTCGATGAGTGCCCTCTGCAACCAGGTTGAGCCCTTCATCGTGCCCACGGGACGCCGCTTGCCGGCCGACTCGTGGCTGGCCGGTGCCACCCCGGCCCAGGCGCAGAGGTGCCCGGCCGTCGGGAATCGGGTCATGTCGGTGCCCATCTCAGCGATCATCACCTCGGCCGTGGTCCTCGACACCCCGGTGATCGAGCACAAGATGGTGAACGCTGCCTCAAAAGGGCACAGCCGCTCGGTGATCTCGGTCGTGAGGGTGGCGATGGACTGGTCCAAGAAATCGATGTGGTCGATGACCTGGCGACAGACCAGGGCGTGGTGGGACCCGAAGTGCCCCGAGAAGGCCTCCTCAAGTTGGGAGATCTTGGCTCGGAGTCGGCCCTTGGCCATCTGACCCAGGACCTTGGGGTCGCGTTCGCCATCGATCATGGCCTCGATCATCAATCGCGACGAGGCGCTCCACACCGTCGACGCCACCGAGGTCAACTTGATGCCGGCGTCTTGCAGGACCTTCTCCAATCGTTGGATCTCCTGGGCCCGGGCGTCGACCTGGGTCTTGCGATAACGAGTCAGTTCACGGAGCTCTCGGATATCAGGAGGTGGCACGAAGGAGGGCCGGACCATCCCGTGCGACGCCACATCGGCCAGCCATTCGGCGTCACTGAGGTCGGTCTTGCGTCCCGGAACGTTCTTCACATGCTGGGCGTTGCACAGCCACAGCTCGTCGAAGAGCCCTTCGAGTGCGTAGTAGACGGGCTTCCAGTAGACGCCGGTGGCCTCCATGGCGACCGTGATCACTTGGGCCTCGGTCAACCACGCCGCCAGTTCAGCCAGCCCTTTGGCCGTCGTGGCAAAGGACTGCTTCGTCACATCGATCGATCGGTCCGGTTGCCCGACCCGGCAACACGCCACAACCGTGTCGCGGTGAACGTCGAGTCCGGCGACCTTGTCGCGGATCTGTTTCACTGCTGCACCTCCCCTTGATGGTTAGGAGGCTGCGGGAGGAGGACCGGGCGAAACGGATGCTGGGGTTCGTGCTCGTAGCGACAATCATTGGTCCCCCGGGGTCCCCGCACCAGACTCTTATCGCACTCACGGTGGCAAGCATGCTTCGGCGACCACACCCGACAGCCAGCACCAGCATTTCATTCATCGTGGGTGGCCGCCACGGCCATGGCGACTCTTATCAGGTCACGCGTCTTTGAGAAGTGTGTGGACCCGGACCATGGACCG
The DNA here is from genome assembly GCA_003169675.1 of Acidimicrobiaceae bacterium. Lineage (GTDB taxonomy): Bacteria > Actinomycetota > Acidimicrobiia > Acidimicrobiales > RAAP-2 > Bog-473. The sequence continues at coordinate 2,070 of PNAT01000074.1, read as the reverse complement.
GCAAATCGGGATGATGTCAGTCCCGAAGGACGACAGGCGTTAGGTGAACCAAGTCCATGGTCCGGGGATCTAGCCGCGAGGCAAGTACCGGTAGACCTCGCGGGCGACGTAGCGCTTGAGCATGCGGATGGCTTCTTTCTTGGAGCGGCCGTCTTTGACCCGACGCTCCATGTAGGCCTGTGTCTCGGGATCTGAAGCGAGTCTGGTGATCACGATGTGCCGAAGCGCCCGGTTGGCCTGACGGTCCCCACCGCGGTTGAGCCGATGACGCGTCACCTTGCCCGAGGAAGCCTGGAGAGGTGAGACCCCGCACAGGTGGGCCCACGCCGCTTCGGATCGCAGGCGTTCGGGATTGTCGCCGGCGGCGACGAGTAGGGCGGCCGCGGTGTCGATGCCCACGCCATAGACCGCCAGCAGCTCGGGAGCAGTGGCTTGGAGGAGAGGCATGATCATGGAGTCGAGCTTGGCGATCTCGTCTTCGAGGTCGGCCACGCGGTGGGCCAGCGATGACAAGGAAGCCTTGGTCGCCGCGGTCACGGGGTCCGCCGAGCGGGTCGGCCGCATGCCCTGGGCGACAGAAATCAACTGCGGGATCGGGAGCCCCTTGAGGCGGGATTGCAGCTGGTCAGGAGCGCTGTAGGTGAGTTGGCGCATCTGAGTGAGGGCCTTGACCCGGGCCCCTCGGGCCGACCGCTTGGCCACGACCAGGACCCTGATGGCCTCGACCGAGCCATCTCTGCTCTTGGCCAGTCCGTGGGCCCGGCCTGAAAGGGCAGCTCATGCGGCTTCGACGGCGTCGATGGGATCGGACTTGCCGCTTTGACGGCGGGCCTGGCGGTTCTGCCGGTCGACCTCGATCACCTTGATGCCGGCTCGGGCCAGGCAGCGGGCGATCCCGGCCCCATAGGACCCGGTGCCCTCCACACCCACCTTGGCGACGTCTCCGAAGGCACTGAGCCAGCCCAGCAGGGCCGAGTAGCCATCGGGGTTGGCCTCGAAGGACTGAGTGCCGAGCACGGCACCCACCTCATCGAGTGCGGCGGCCACATGGACCTCGCCATGGGTATCGATGCCACCGGTGACAGTGCGCGCGGCTTCTACCATGGTCATGCCATCCCTTCCTTTCCTTTAGTGGGTTGAGGGGTGGCACGGCCGTCCCGCTAGGAGTGATGGTGTAGGTCGATCTGGTACGAACAGACCGGCCCATCACCCCTCTGGAACGGGGCGCGCCGCGCCTCGTCTCTGTTTGCCCGGAGCTCCGGTCGACGGGGTGCAGACACGATCACATGTCCACGTGACCTCAAGTCAGACCGGTGACCCCGGTGCTCCCGAAACTACAAAGGACCAACCATTCGGTGGTGGACCCTCAGGGGAGCTCAACTACATCATTGGCGATAGGGGATGCTCCAAACCAACCACATCGCATCAGCCGCGATCCTTGACCAGCGATCAGGGTCGGGATCTTTTTGGGCTGACCCGTGGCGGCGTCGGCCGGAATTCAACCGAGCTCCAGGGGAAGCCGGACACGGCGGCCCACTCCTCCGGCGTGGCCTCCTGCCACACCCAGAACGACGCGCCGAGCGTGCCCGCCCGCCGGCTGGCGCTCAAGAACTCGGTGATCTCTGCTCCGCTCGGTGAGACGGTCCGGCCGCCGACGCCCGCGAAGTTGAAGGCCTGTCCGATGACGTGCACGGGTCGGAGTGTCGAGAGGCGAGCGGCGTCGAGCGCGGCGTCGGTGCCGGTCACGCGGTGATGCTCTTCGTACCGGCTCTTCAACCCCGCGAGGATCCGGACGGCTTACTCGATCGACGGCTCCTCGATCGCGATCTTCTGCAGGCGCCGGGCAAGCGCGCGATCCTTCTCGATGTGCTTGAACTCCTCGAACGTCGTCGATCCGATGACGCGGAGATCGCCGGCTGTCAGGATCGGCTTCATCAGCGTCGCCAGATCCATGGTGCCGCCCGTGATCGCGCCGGCCCCCACCGTCGCGTGGATCTCGTCGATGAAGAGGATGGCTTTCGGTTTTTTCGCGAGGGCGGCGATGACCGCCTTGAAGCGCTCCTCGAAGTC
>PNAT01000140.1 GCA_003169675.1 Acidimicrobiaceae bacterium | reverse complement strand
GACGACCTCTGCATGCCGCACGCCCATTGAGCCTCCGTGCACCATGGGAGCGGCCATGACCTTCGATGCCTCCCGCACCCCCACCCTCATCACCTCACGCGATCGCCTCACGCCATTGCGGTCCCTGGTCACCTGGCTTGAAGAGGCCGGGCACCAACGGATCGTCCTGGTGGACAACGACTCCTCGTTCGGCCCCCCCCTCGAGTACTACGAGCAGACCCCCCATGAGGTCCTCCGGCTCGGGGCCAACCTCGGCCATCTCGCGGTGTGGGAAGCAGGCGTCCTGGACAGGATCGGGCACCAGGGAATGTTCGTCGTCACCGACCCCGACGTTGTGCCCGACAAGGGCTGCCCTCCCGACGCCGTCGAGCATTTGCCGACCTTCTCGAGCGCTACGGCGATGTGAACAAGGCGGGATTCGGGCTGCGCCTTGATGACCTCCCCGCCACCTATGAGTTCCGGAGCGAAGTCTTGGAGTGGGAGGCGCAATTCTGGGAGACCGAGGTCGAGGCGGGAGTCTTTCGGGCTGACCTCGACACTACGTTTGCGCTCTACCGGCCGGCGACGCCCCCGGGGGGATCCCGGGCCTTGCGCACCGGGCATCCCTATGCCGCCCGCCACATGGGGTGGTACAGCGACTCGCGCCACCTCACCGAGGAGGAGCGTTTCTACCGGGCCCACGCCCGGGCTGGGGTGAGCAATTGGGACACCGACGAACTCCCCGTGGAGCTCGTGGAAGCCCTGGCCCATCGGCGGAGCCTGAATGTGGCGGGCGAGGGCCCGGACCTCCGTGACGGTGACGATGCTGGTGTCTGAGCGGAGTGTGCGGCTTGGTGGCGAGATGGTCGAGGTGGGTGACGACCCCACCCATCGGCCCTTTTGGGATCTGGTCGATGCCGGGCGCTGGGAGCCCGCGACCTGGAAGCCATTTCCCGCCTGACCCGGTCCAGCGTCTTCATCGACGTCGGGGCGTGGATCGGGCCGACGGTGCTGGTGGGTGCCCGAACGGCTGAAACCGTGGTCGCCTACGAGCCGGATCCCGCGGCGGTGGCGGAGCTCCGGGCCAACGTCGCACGCAACGGGTTGACCAACGTGGAGGTCCGTGAGATCGCCCTCTTCGACCGTGAGGGCGATCTCACGTTCGGGCCGGGCATGCTCAATGAATTGGGATTGAGTGTGTCGAGCCTCATGTACGGATCAGCCACCACCACGATCAAGGCCTGCGACGCCCGGCTCGAGGCAGCGTCACCTGCGTTCGAGGGCACCGCGCTGGTGAAGATCGATGTCGAAGGGGCCGAGTACCGCCTCATCAAGCGTCTCGCTCCCTGCCTGCGGCGCCGGCATCCCACGCTGTTGCTCAGCCTGCATTCGGTACGCTGGCGCCATCGGGCGTTCGTCCCCGCCCCCGCCCCTCGGTGGGTCAACAGTGCAGCCCGATGGCTGGCCAATGCGGGCGAGCGGGCACCGCTGCTCTGGAGGCTGCGGCACTACCGCCACTGGTATCTCGATACCCACTACACCTGGCAGCCTCTGCCCCCTGGTCGCGCTGGAGGCTGCTCGGCCACCTCGGAGAGCAGGAGCTTCTCCTCAGCGATGAGCCCTACCCCGGGCCGCGGGAAACGGGACGCGGGAAACCATCGCGCCGATAGGAACTAGACAGGGGGCATGACGGACAGCCACAGCCGCCCCAGCGCGCCGCAGCCCACAGACCGCATCACGCTGGCCGGCGCTGACATCGCCATCCCGCCGTTGGGCGTGGGCACCTGGGCCTGGGGCGACAAGAAGACCTGGGGCATGGGCGGCTACGACAGCTCCTACACGGAGGAGACCATCCTCGACGCATGGCAGGCCTGTGTCGCCGCCGGCGTCGTCCTCTTCGACACGGCCGAGGTCTACGGCGGCGGGGAGAGCGAGCGCATCATCGGACGCCTGCTGGCGCACGACTCCGGGGTGCGGGACCGGGTGGTCATCGCCTCCAAGTTCATGCCCAGCCCGTGGAAGGTGGCGGTCACCTCGGCGCTGGTGGCGGCGGCGCGAGCCTCGGCGGAGCGCCTGGGCATCGCCTCCATCGACCTGTACCAGATCCACGGCCCCATCTCCTTCCGTTCCCACAGTGCCCTGGCCGACGCGCTGGCCGCCGCCCACGCTGAAGGGCTGGTCAAGGCAGTGGGCGTCTCCAACTACTCGGTCAAGGAGACCCGGTCGATGGATGCCGCGCTGCGGGCGCGGGGCCTGCGCCTGGCCAGCAACCAGATCGAGTTCTCCCTGCTGCGCACCATGCCCGAGAAGGTCGGTCTCCTGGACTGCTGCGCCGAGCTGGGTGTGGTGCCGCTGGCCTACTCGCCCATCGGGCAGGGCCGCCTGACCGGGAAGTACTCGGCGGCCAACCCTCCGCCGGCTAGCCGGAGCTTCTCCAACCACCCCATGGCCGACGTGGACACGGTAGTGGCCGAGTTGCGCCGGATCGGCGCGGCCCACGACGGCCGCACGCCCAGCCAGGTGGCGCTGGCCTGGATCATGGCCAAGGGCGCCGTTCCCATCCCGGGCGCCAAGAACCGCACCCAGGCCGTGGACAACGCCGGGTCGCTCGGCTGGCGCATGGACGATGACGAGGTGGCCGCCCTGGACGCGGTGGCTCTCTACGGCCGGCGTGGCATCGCCCAGCGGTTCTGGCAGCACGGCTGACGGTCCCATGATCGCCCTGCTGGTCGGCACCTCCCTCCCGCTTCTCCGGGGGGGACGGCTGCTGGCGACCCAGTTCCCCTTCGTGCCCACCTCCATGGTGCTGGGCGCCCTTGCCCTCTACCTGTGGGGCGTGCGGCGGGCCAACGAGCGGCGGCCCCGCCACCCGTGGTCGTCCGGCAAGACGGCGGCCTTCATCGGCGGCCTGGCCGCCACGTCCCTGGCCATCTTCAGCTTCGTGGGCGTCTACGACAACGAGCTGTTCTGGGACCACATGGTCCAACACCTCCTCCTGATCATGGTGGCGGCTCCGCTCTTCGCCCTCGCCTCCCCCCTGGAGCTGGCCTGGCGCGCCACCACCGGCACGGCCCACCTGGTGGTCACCGAGGCCCTCCGGTCGCGGCTGGCCAAGGTGCTCGGGCATCCGGGCGTGGCCTTCGTGCTCTACGCCGTGGTGATCCCACTGACCCATCTGACGGTGTGGTTCAACTACACTCTGGTGCACGCGCCGGTGCACAACGCCGAGCATCTGGTGTTCCTCGGCGTGGGCTACCTCTTCTGGCGGCAGATCTTCGGATCGGATCCCAACGCCTACCGGTTGCACCCGGCCCTGCAGTTCGCCATCTTGTTCATGGCCATCCCCATCGACACCTTCGCCGGATTGTCGCTGGACCAGACGACGCGGGAGATCTTCCCGGCATACGTGGCCATCCACCCCGGCTGGAACCTGGCGCGGCTGACGGGCGACCTGCACATCGGCGGCGTCATCATGTGGGTGGGGGGCGACACGCTCATGCTGTGGCCCATGATCCCGGCCGCCCTGGCTTGGATGCACATGGACGAACGCCGGGCGGCGCGGATCGATCGCCAGCTCGATGCGCAGATGCCGGCTCAGCCACCCAGATCCATCAGCTCCACCCGGACACCGTCGGGGTCGGTGCAGTAGACGAACTCCAGCGGGGTGCCGCCGAAGTCGATGGTGGTCCGGCTCGACTCGACTCGGGTGCCGCCCAGCTCCACTATCCGTTCCGCGGTCTCCTCGACGTCGGCCACCCGGAACGAAAGGTGGGTCAGGCCCAGCTGATTGACGGCCCGGCGCTCCTTGGAGCCGAAGGGAACGGGCTCGATGAAGGCCAGCAGCTCAATGTCCGTGGCACCCCGGCGGATGAACTGCGAGGTGACCGCCACATCGGGCAGGTCCATGAGGCGGGCGAACTCGGAGCCGATGGCGTGCGACTCGGCCGGCTCGAATCCAAGCGCCCCACAGTAGAAGCGCAGGGATCGCTCAAGATTGCTGACGCAGATGCCGAAGTGGGAGAAGGTCGTTTCTGGGGTCGGGTCCATGTCCGTAGTCTGCCCAATTGCCGCCCCGGATGGCCCTGGCGGCCCCAAAACTTCGTAGTGTGGGAGCTGTGACAGAGCACCGGACGGACTCGGGAATTGAGATCAAGCCGGTCTACGGGGCCGCCGACCTCGAGAGTTGGGATCCCGGATCCCGCCTCGGTGACCCGGGCTTGTTCCCCTTCACCCGGGGAATCCACGCCGAGATGTACCGCTCCAAGTTGTGGACCATGCGCCAATACGCCGGCTTCGGTTCCGCCGAGTCGACCAACCAGCGCTTCAAGTTCCTGCTCGAGGCCGGTCAGACCGGGCTCTCGTGCGCTTTCGACCTGCCCACCCAGATGGGCTACGACTCGGACCATCCCAGGGCCGAGGGCGAGGTGGGCAAGGTCGGTGTGGCCATTGACTCGCTGGCCGACATGCGGCTCCTCATGGCCGACCTGCCCATGGACAAGGTGACCACCTCCATGACCATCAACGCCACCGGGGCCATCCTTCTCCTGCTCTACCAACTCGTCGCCGAGGAGCAGGGGGTGCCGGGGGAGAAGATCCGGGGCACCATTCAGAACGACATCTTGAAGGAGTACATCGCCCGCGGGACCTATATCTACCCGCCACGGCCCTCCATGCGCCTGATCGTCGACACCTTCTCCTACTGCGCCGCCAACCTGCCCAGCTGGAACACCATCTCGATTTCGGGCTACCACATCCGCGAGGCCGGATCGACGGCTGTGCAGGAGATCGCCTTCACGCTGGCCAACGGGATCGCCTATGTCGAGGCGGCCCTGGCGGCCGGCATGGACATTGACGCCTTCGCCCCCCGCCTCTCCTTCTTCTGGAACGCCCACAACAACCTCTTCGAAGAAGTGGCGAAGTACCGGGCCGCCCGCCGCATGTGGGCCCGCATCATGACCGAGCGCTTCGGGGCCACCGACGAGCGCTCCAAGATGCTCCGATTCCACACCCAGACCGGCGGCTCCACGCTCACGGCGCAGCAGCCGGANNACCCAGAGCCTGCACACCAACGGCTTCGACGAGGCGCTCGGGCTGCCCACCACCCGGGCGGCCAAGATCGCCCTGCGCACCCAGCAGATCGTGGGCTTCGAATCGGGGGTGGCCGACACCGTCGACCCGCTGGCGGGCTCCTACTTCGTCGAGGCGCTGACCGACGCCGTGGAGGAGGCGGCCAACCTCTACCTCGAACGGATCGAGAATCTCGGGGGCGCCGTAGCGGCCATTGAGGCGCGCTTCATGCAGGACGAGATCGAGAACGCCGCCTACAGCTTCGCCAAGGCGGTCGATGACGGGGAGAAGATCGTGGTCGGGGTCAACAGGTTCACCGACGCCGAGAGCGAGTCCGCCGAGGTCTTCCCCATCGACATTGAGTTGCAACAGATGCAGATCGACCGCACCCGCTCGGTCCGGGCCGGGCGTGACCAGGTGGCCGTCGACGCGGCCCTGAACGACATCGCGGCGACGGCCCGTGGCGATGGCAACCTCCTGATGCCCATGAAGGCGGCGCTGGTCCGGATGGCCACTCTGGGCGAGGTGTCCGATGTGTTGCGGGGAGAGTTCGGGGTCTACCAGCCCGGAGGCTGAGTCGCCTCAGCCGCGGGTCGGATCGGCCAGCAGGCGCACCAGCACGGCCCGTCGGTTCCGGGCCAGCCTCACGCCGAGTCGCCGCCCGCCAATGGAGCAGACGATGGCCACGAGGCACGCCACCGCAATACCCCCACCGAGATGATGGGCGGGCATCCTCGCTGACAGGCGATACGGCGCCGCGATGCCCCATACGACGAGGGTCGGGGTCATGAGGGTCACGGAGATGATGGGCACCACAAGGTAGGGCACGGTGACCAAGACCGCCCATCGACCGAACATGCGCAACCAGGGCCGACGGTGCTCCCAGCGGTACCGGAATGGCATCGGATGGTACGGGAACGCAATCCCGATACACGCGGAAATCCCGAGGGTGCCGAACGGGATGACGGCGATGATGACCACGGAGTAGAAGGTCGCCAGCCCGCGGTGAGTGAGGACTCCGGTCACCACCGCAATGACCACGCATAACGGCGTGATCAAGGACCAAAGCAGGATGTTCTTGGCTAGAAGGAGGCGGCGCAGCAAGACCGGGTCGTCAAGCGCCGCCATCATGCGGTGCCGATCGGGGCCGAGCACATTCGTGGCGGGGACGTCAGCGTACATCCAGGCGGCCAACACCAGCGCGTAGGCCAGTGAACCGTGCAGGGAGAACAGGGCGCTGTGCCAGCGCAGCGGCAGGAGGAACCAGGCCGAGCTCATGACGGCACCGTTGAAGGTCACCGTGACCAAGACGTCGTAGGGCGGCCGTCGAGTTCTTTGCCACTCGGCCTGCACTGCTTCGATGAGCGTGTCCGGAAGCGGTGTGGCGGCTCCGACTGGCGATTGGGGTCGGCCGGTGGCCGGGCTGCTCTCGAGCACTCGGCAACTAAGGGTAGTGCGGCCCAATGCGAATGGGTCCGCCGACGACTCAGGCGGTGGCCACCGTCTCGAAGTGCTCGACCACGGGGAACGGGTCGTAGAAGTGATGGAGCAGGGCCCGCCATTCCTGGTAGCCATCCGAGTCCCGGAATCCTTCGGTGTGGGCTTCGAGGGTCTCCCACAGGACCAGGAGCAGGAAGCGGCTGGGCCGCTCGACACAGCGCTCGACTCTCAGCGAAATGAACCCGGGGCTGGCCGCGATGATGGCCTTGGCCCGGTCCATGGTTGCGACGAATTCGTCTTCCCGACCCGGGATGACCTCCAACAGGGCGTGCTCGGTGATCATGCGCCGAGGAGCCCTTCACGCAGCGCGGGGTCGGTGGCGGCGTCAATGGCCGTCCAGGCCAAGGCCAGGGCCCCCTCATGCACGGCGGCATCGGCCGAGGCCGTGACGCAGGCGGCGGCGAAGGCATGCTGATGGTTGACCGCCCCGTTGGTCTCGATGCCGATGAGGGGGTGGATGGAGGGCACGGCCAGCGAGACGTTTGCCATGTCGGTGGAGAACGTCGGGCGGGGTCGGCCGGCATCGTCGCCTTCGAACCGCCGGCCGAGGGCCTCGGCGTTGCGCCGGTAGGCGCCGAGGAGCCCGGCATCGGACTCCATGTGCGAGTAGTCCGGCGCCAGCTCGTCATAGGTCACCGTGCACCCGGTGGCCAGCGCTCCGGCCTCGAAGCAGGCCTTCAGCCGAGGCTCGAGGGCGGCCAGGCCCTCGATGGTGAGCGACCGGGCCATGTAACGACCCGTGGTCGACGGGGGGATCACGTTGGCCGACCGGTTCCCGAGGGTGCTGACCCCGTGGATCTGGTCGCCGGGCGGCAGTTGCTGGCGGAGGAGGCCGATCGACACCTGGGCGATGGTCAGGGCGTCCTGGGCGTTGACACCTTCCCAGGGGGCGGCCGAGGCGTGGGCCTCACGGCCGGTGAAGTGCACGTCGAAGTGGGAAACGGCCAGGCAGGTGCCAAACAGCCAATCGGCCGGCCAGGGATGGACCATCATGGCGGCGTGGACGCCGGCGAAGGCACCGCGGTCGAGCATGAGGACCTTGCCACCGCCACCCTCCTCGGCCGGTGTGCCCAGGACGCGGACCTCCAGGCCCACCTGGTCCGCTACCGCGGCCAACGCCAGTCCGGCACCCACAGCCGTGGCGGCGATGATGTTGTGCCCACAGGCGTGGCCCACGTCGGCCAGCGCGTCATATTCGGCGCACACCGCCACCACGAGTTCGCCGTGCCCCGAGCGAGACTCCAATGCGGTGGGAAGCCCGTAGACGCCCTCGGTGACCTCGAGCCCGCCGACCCGCAGGGTCTCGGCCACGGTCCGGGCCGACTTGGTCTCGTGGAAGCAGAGTTCAGGGGTGGCGTGGACGGCGTGACTCAGCGCCACCAGTTCGGGCAGCCGTCGGGCGATGACCTCGGCGGCGGTGTCCTTGGCCGCCTGGGCCGCCCGCCCCGCCTCCGCCGCCTGCGCCATCTACTCGATAACCGCCACGATGTCGCCGGCGCCGACCGAATCCCCGGCGCCGACCCGTACCTCCTTGACCACGCCATCCTTCTCGGCCGCCACGGCGTTCTCCATCTTCATGGCCTCAAGCAGGCAGATGGTCTGACCCACTTCGACCGCGTCGCCCACAGCGACCAGGACCTTGACGATGGTCCCCTGCATGGGGACCATCACGTCACCTGAACCGGTGCCCCCGGCGGCGGAATGGGTGGGTCGCTTGGGCCGGGCCGGGCCGCGGGGGCCGGCCACCGTACCCAGATCGGGTACCCAGAGCCTCACCGAGTAGCGGCGCCCGTCCACCTCGGCCGTTACGTCGCGCTGCACCATGGGCAGCTCGTCGTCGGCCGGGGCCGGGACGACCACGTCAACCGGCGCCGCCATCCCGCTCAGGTCGCTCAGGTCGAGCACATCCTCCACCCACCTGGTCGAGTGGGTGGCCTGGGCGAAGTCGGCGTGGGAGAGGATGGCCACATGGGCCGGGAGCGTGGTGGCCACGCCGGTGATCCGGGTCTCGGAGATGGCGCGCAGCATGCGCCGGCGGGCCGCCTCCCGATCGGGCGCCCACACGATCAGCTTGGCCATCAGGTTGTCGTAGAACTGGGAGAGGGTGTCGTGGGCTTCGTACCCGGCATCGAGGCGGACACCGGGCCCCGAGGGGGCGTGGAACGACGTGATGGTGCCCGGCGAGGGTGAGAACCGCCCGCCGCTCGGGTCCTCGGCGTTGATGCGGACTTCAATGGCGTGCCCGTTGCGCTGGACCTCCTTCTGGGTGAAGTCAAGCGCCTCGCCGGAGGCAATGCGGATCTGCCACGCCACCAGGTCCAGACCGGTCACCATCTCGGTCACCGGGTGCTCCACCTGGAGGCGGGTGTTCATCTCGAGGAAGAAGAACTCCCCGTCGGCGAAGAGGAACTCCACCGTGCCGGCGTTGTAGTAGCCGCAGGCCTGGGACACCTTGACGGCCGCCTCGCCCATGGCCCGGCGGGTCTTGTCGGGGAAGGCCGGCGCCGGGCTCTCCTCGATCAGCTTCTGGTGCCGCCGTTGCGCCGAGCAGTCGCGCTCGCCCAGCCAGAGTGTGTTGCCGTGGGTGTCGGCCAGTATCTGCATTTCGACGTGCCGGGGCCAGTCGAGGTAGCGCTCGACGTAGATCTCCGGTCGGCCGAAATAGGCCTGCGCCTCCCGGGCGGCCGATTCCATGGCCTCGGCCGCCTCATCGGCCGAGGCGACCACCTTCATGCCCCGCCCGCCACCGCCGTAGGCGGCCTTGATGGCAACCGGCCAGCCGAACTCCGCACCGAACGCGACCACCTCGTCGGGTGAGGTCAGCGGCTCGGACCGACCGGGGACTCCCGCCACCCCGGCCTTCTCGGCGGCGAGCCGGGAGCTGATCTTGTCGCCCATCACCTCGATGGCCTCGGGCGGGGGGCCGATGAACGTCACGCCCCGCTCGGTGATGGCCCGGGCGAAGTCGGCGTTCTCGGAGTAGAAGCCGTAACCCGGGTGGACGGCGTCGGCGCCGCTCCGCTCGATCGCGCTCAGGATGGCCTCGGTGTTGAGGTAGCTCTCGGCCGCCGTTTCGCCGCCCAGCGCATAGGCCTCGTCGGCCATGCGCACGTGGAGCGCGTCGCGGTCGAGGTTGGAGTAGACGGCCACGGTGGCGATGCCCATCTCGCGGCACGTCCGGATGACCCGGACGGCGATTTCACCGCGGTTGGCGATGAGGACCTTCTTGAGCACGCTGCGCCTTCCCTCTGTGGTGCGGGCCTCCACAATCGCACGGACCCTAGGGTGTCTGCCATGTGGGGCGGCCAATGGGACGTGCGCCGGTTCGACGAGATCGCATCCACCAACACCTACCTGAGTCAGGTGGCCCGGCAGGGCGCACCCGAGGGAGTCGTGGCGGTGGCCGACCACCAGACGGCCGGCCGGGGGCGCCTCGACCGGCACTGGGAGGCTCCCGCCGGATCCTCGCTGCTGATGTCGGTCCTGTTCCGGCCCGAGCTCGAACCGGCGCACCTGCACCTCTGCACGGCGGCCCTCGCACTGGCGGCCGCCGATGCCTGCGCCGAGGTGGCCCAGGTGAGGCCGGGGATCAAATGGCCCAACGACCTCGTGGTGGGGGAGGCCAAGTTGGCCGGCATCCTGGCCGAGGCCGAGTTCGCCGGCGACGCGCTGTCCTCGGTGGTGGTCGGTATCGGGGTCAACGTGGGGTGGCCGGGCCCTCCGGGTTTGGGTGGGACCTGCCTGGACGACGTGGGTGGATTGGCGCAGCCGGTGGACCGGGAGGTCCTGCTCGCTGCCCTGCTGAGCGCCCTTTTACCCCGCCGGGCGCTGCTGGACGATGCTCCGGGGCGCGCCGCCCTGGCCGATGAGCTGCGGCAGCGGTGCATCACGCTAGGCCAGGACGTGCGGATCGACCTGGCATCGGGCTCGATGGTCGGCCGGGCCACCGATATCGATTCGGCCGGGCACCTGGTGGTGGAGACGGGGGAGGGGTCGTGCACGGTGACGGCTGGTGATGTGGTGCATCTGCGACCCAGATAAGAGGCTCAGCGTTGCTCCGCACGATTCGTTGGGTGGCAGCCTCGTGATGATGTCTCTCTGAACACTAAACATTCTCGTTTAGTATCCGGAAAAAATGTACCCGGACCCTCCCGGAACCTCTCCGGAACCCTCCCGGAACCCTCCGGAACCCTCCGCAACCCACCCACAGCCTGCAAGAGCCAATCGGGGAGCATCGCGAACGTCCTCCAGAGACTCCGAAGGGGCGCTGGAGGCTAAACTCGCCCCCTTATGCGCCTTCTCGTCACGGGAGGTGCCGGTTTCATCGGGTCCAACTTCGTCCGCTACTGGGTCGAACAGCACCCCGAGGACTATGTCGTCGCCTACGACGTGCTCACCTATGCCGGCAACCGACCCAACCTGTCCGATATCGAGGATCGGATCGTCTTCGTCCAAGGTGACATCTGCGATGGGGCCCAGGCGGAGAAGACCCTGCGTGACGAGGACATCGACACCATCGTCCACTTCGCCGCCGAGTCGCACAACAGCCTGGCCGTGCTCAACCCGGGTCTGTTCTTCCGGACCAACGTGCTGGGGACCCAGACCATGCTGGAGGCGGCCCGACAGGTCGGCATCGAGCGGTTCCATCACATCAGCACCTGCGAGGTCTACGGCGACCTGGCCCTCGATACCGACGAGGTCTTCTCGGAGGACTCCCCCTACCGCCCCCGGACCCCCTACAACGCCTCCAAGGCGGGGGCCGACCACGCCGTTCGGGCCTACGGCGAGACCTACGAGTTGCCGGTGACCATCACCAACTGCTCCAACAACTACGGGCCCTACCAATTCCCCGAGAAGGTCATCCCGGTGTTCACCACCTCGGCCCTCGACGACAAGAACCTCACCCTCTACGCCACCACTGAGAACCGCCGGGAGTGGCTGCATGTCCGTGACCACTGCACCGCCATTGAGGCCGTCCTGGCCCGGGGTCGCATCGGCGAGACGTACCACGTGGGCAGCGGGGTGGAGGCCTCCATCATGGAGATCGCCGACCTGGTGCTGGCCACGTTGGGCAAGCCCGACTCGCTCAAGGAAATTGTGCCCGATCGACCCGGCCACGACCGCCGCTACCTGCTGGACTCCACCAAGCTGCGCACCGAGTTGGGCTGGGCCCCTTCCATCGCCTGGGAGGAAGGGCTGGCCGAGACCGTCGAGTGGTACGCCGCCAACCGCGCCTGGTGGGAGCCCCTGCGCGCCCGGGCCCCGGTCGCAGAAGGCGGCTGGGGCCCCCCCGGCTGACATGCGAGTCCTGGTCACCGGGGCCGATGGGCAGCTCGGGCGTGACCTCCAAGACGCCCTGGCCGGACGGGTGCCCGCGGGCGGGCGGCGCTGCGCCCTCCTGGCCCCCGAGGGCCCACTCGAGGGACTGCACCACGAGGTCCTGGCCACCGACATTGGCAACATGCGGGTCGACGACCGTGACGCCGTCCTCGCCACCTTCCATGCCTTCCGGCCCGAGGTGGTCCTGCACGGTGGGGCCATCACCGCAGTCGACCTGTGCGAGACCGAGGTCGACCTGGCCTTCGCCGTCAACGCCATCGGCACCCGCAACGTGGCCGAGGCGGCGGCGATGGTGGGGGCCCACGCGCTCTATGTCTCCACCGATTACGTGTTCGACGGCACCTCGGGCCGCCCCTACCGAGAGTGGGACACCCCCAACCCCATGTCGGTGTACGGCGCTTCCAAACTGGCCGGTGAACGGGAGTGCCGCCCCGGTTCGACCATCGTGCGCACGAGCTGGGTGTGCGGCGCCCACGGCGCCAACATGGTCAAGACGGCGCTCCGCCTGGCCGACGGTGACGGGGAGTTGCGCTTCGTCGATGACCAGCACGGCTCACCCACCTTCACGGCCGACCTGGCGGCGGCCATCGTGACACTGGGTCTCGACCGACGACCCGGGACATTCCACGTCACCAACCAAGGGGCCACCACCTGGTGGGGCCTGGTCAGGGCCGTGCTGGCCGAGGTCGGCGCCGACCCCGAGCGGGTCAAGGCCATCGGCACGGCAGACCTGGATCCGCCCCGCCCCGCCCCGAGGCCGGCCAACTCGAGGCTCGACAACCTGGCCCTGCGCCTGGGCGGACTCCCGGTGCTGCCGGAATGGCAGGACGGCCTGTCCAGACTGGTCGCGGCGCTCCGAGCACAAGAGGATGGCGCATGACGGCGCGCACCCACGCCCGGGACTCCAGGTCGACGACCCACTGCATCGCGGTGATCGGGGCGGGCTACGTCGGCCTGCCCACGGCAGCCACGCTGGCCCACTTCGGGCACCGCGTGGTCCTGGCCGAGCGCGAGGAAAAGCGCCTGGCCGCACTGCGCAGCGGGCGCATGCCGATCGTCGAGGCAGGCCTGGATGACCTGGTGGCCGGCGGCGTGGCGGCGGGGAACCTCAGCTTCAGCGCGTCGGCCATAGAGGCCGTGGTGGGCGCCGACTTCGTCTTCCTGTGCGTCCCCACGCCCCAGGGCGCCGACGGTTCGGCCGACCTCTCCTACGTGGAGGCGGCGGCCAAGGAGATCGGGCCCCACCTGGAGGCCGGGACGATCGTGGTCAACAAGTCGACGGTCCCGGTCGGATCGGCCACCATGGTGGAGCAGGTGATCGGGCGCCCCGACATCCGGGTGGTGTCCAACCCGGAGTTCCTGCGGGAGGGCACGGCGGTGGTAGACAGCCTGCACCCCGACCGCATCGTCGTGGGAGCCGACGACTCGCAGGCGGCCGCCCGGGTGGGCGAGCTCTTCTCCAGCACCGGGGCACCGCTCATCGTCACCGACGCCACCACCTCGGAGACCATCAAGTACTCCTCCAATGCCTTCCTGGCTACCAAGCTGAGCTTTGTCAACGCCCTGGCCGCGGTCTGTGAGGAAGTGGGGGCCGACGTGCGTGATGTCATGCTCGGATTGGGCTACGACAAGCGCATCGGCTTCGACTTCCTGCGCCCCGGGCCCGGATGGGGCGGTTCCTGCCTGCCCAAGGACACCCGCGCCCTCCTGCACATCGCCCAGGAGGCGGGATACGACTTCTCCCTCCTGGCCGGGGCCATCGCCAGCAACGAGCAGCAATTGGCCCGGGTCCTGTCCAAGGTCGAGGTGGCCTGCGGCGGGTCGGTCGACGGGGTGACGGTCGGCGCCTGGGGGTTGACCTTCAAGGCCAACACCGACGACCGGCGTGACTCGCCCAGCCTGCAGATCACCCAGCGGCTCCTGGCCCTGGGTGCCACGGTGCAGGCGTTCGATCCGACGGTGCCTGTGGCGCCGGGTGGCGAAATGGGGGCCGAACTGGTCCCCGAAGACCTGAGCGGCCTGTCGCTGCGGGCCGATCCCTACGAGGCTGCCTCGGGCGCCTCGGCCATCGTGGTGCTCACCGAGTGGGACGAATTCCGCTGGCTCGACTTCCGGCGCCTGCTCGGTGTGATGGCGCAGCCTTCCATCGTCGACGCCCGCAACCTGCTGGACCCGGCGGCCGTGCGGCGCCTGGGCTTCACCTACGCCGGGATCGGGCGCCAGTGAGCCGAGTGGTGGTGGCCGGTGGAGCCGGATTCCTGGGCTCCCATCTGTGCGATCACCTGATCGCCCGCGGCGACCACGTCGTCTGCCTCGATGACCTCTCCACCGGCAGTCGGGACAACGTGGCCCACCTGCTGGGCCACGAACACTTCAGCCTGACCGTCACCGACGTGAGCGAGAAGGTGGAGCTGGAGGACGGGGACACGGTCGATGTCGTGTGCAATCTGGCCTCGCCCGCATCGCCGCCGGACTATCTCGCCCGCCCCTTCGACACGCTGGCCGCGGGCAGCGAGGGCACGCGCCGCCTGGTGGAGTTGGCCCGGGCCCACGAGGCGCGCTTCTTGATGGCCAGCACCAGCGAGGTCTACGGCGACCCCGAGGTACACCCGCAGGTGGAGACCTACCGGGGCAATGTGGATCCCGTCGGGCCGCGCAGCGTCTACGACGAAGCCAAGCGGTTCTCCGAGAGCCTGACCATGGCCATGCACCGCACCCACGGGGTCAACGTGGGGATCGCCCGCATCTTCAACACCTACGGCCCCCGCCTGTCGCCCGGCGACGGCCGAGTGGTGTCTAACTTCATCGTGCAGGCGCTCCGGGGGGAGCCCCTGACCGTCTACGGGGACGGGTCGCAGACGCGCAGCTTCTGCTACGTCGACGACGAGATCGCCGGGCTGGTCGCCCTGCTCGACTCCTCGCTCACCGGTCCGGTGAACATCGGCAATCCCGACGAGCGCACCATGCTCGAGCTGGCCCAGGTGGTCCTCGAGGTCTCAGGCTCGGTGTCGGAACTGACCTATGGGCCCTTGCCGGCCGACGACCCGACCCGGCGCTGCCCGGACATCACCCTGGCCCGCGCCGAGCTGGGTTGGTCGCCCACGACCGATCTGCGGGATGGCATCGCCCGCACCCTGGAGTACTTTGCCTCCATGGTGATGCCGTCGTGAGCGAGCTGCCGCCGCGGCGTATCTACGAATCGCTGACGGTCATCATGCCCGTCTACAACGAACGGGCCACGGTGGCCGAGATCATCCGGCGCATGAGGGCCGTCGAGCTGCCGGTGGTCCTGCAGGTCATCGTGGTCGACGACGGTTCGAGCGACGGCACCGACAAGGTCCTGGGTGCCCTGGAGGACTCGACGGTGCATGTCATGACCCACTCGCACAATCGGGGCAAGGGGGCGGCCATCCGGACCGCGTTGTCAGAAGCCCGCGGCGACCTGGTGATGGTTCAAGACGCCGATCTCGAGTACGACCCCGACGACTGGCCGCGCCTGCTCGAACCCATCCTCAAGGGCAAGGCGCGCGTGGTCTACGGGAGCCGGTTCACGGGCGAGCGCAAGAACATGCTGCCCCTGCACTGGTTCGGCAACCGCATCCTGTCCCTGGTGACCAACATCCTCTACAGCTCCACCCTGTCGGACATGGAGACCTGTTACAAGGTGTTCGATGCCCAGATCCTCGAAGGACTGACCATCGTGTCGAACCGGTTCGACTTCGAGCCCGAGATCACGGCCAAGGTGCTGCGCCGGGGCCACCGCATTTACGAGGTGCCCATCTCCTACGCCGGCCGCGAGCCCAGCGAGGGGAAGAAGATCACCTGGCGCGACGGCTTCAGTGCCCTCTCGGCACTCATCCGGTTCCGCTTCACCAAGGAGTATTAGGCCGGCGTGGCCGCCCCGATCGCGGCCGTCGTGGTGGACCACGACGCCGGCCCCCTGCTCGACGGATGCGTGCGTTCGCTGCTCGACGACGGCGCCGCCCGAGTGGTCGTGGTGGAGAACGGCGAGGCCGGCAGCGCAGCCGAGGCGTTGGCCTCCCTGCTGGCGGGCAACCCGCCGCCGCCGGTGCACGTGGTGCGACCGGGGCGCAACGTCGGATTCGGGGCCGGGGTCAACCGGGGTCTGGCCGCCCTGGCCGGTGGGACAGCCGAACCCGAGTGGGTGCTGATCTCGAACCCTGACCTCCTGGTCCACCCCGGTGCGCTGGCCGCCCTGCGCCAGGTCCTGGAAGACCGGCCGGCCTGGGCCATGGTGGGGCCGCGGATCTTCACCGAGGAAGGGGATGTCTACCCTTCGGTTCGCCGGTTTCCCTCCTTCGTCGACGCCGCCGGGCACGCCCTCCTCGCCCTCTTCAATCCCGAGAACCGCTTCACCAAGCGCTACAACCCGGGCACGCCGGCGGGCGATGTCGTGTTGGAGGCGGGCTGGATCTCGGGCTCTTGCTTCTTGGCCCGGCGTCGCGCCCTGGAGGAGTTGGGGGGATTCGACGAGGCCTACTTCATGTACGCCGAGGACATGGATCTGTGCTGGCGGGCCCATCACTCCGGGTGGGGTGTCGGCTTCGGCGGCGGGGCCAGCGTGACCCACATTCAAGGGGTGAGCACGGCCCGGCATCCCTATCGCATGATGGTGGCCCACCACCGCTCGGCGCTGCGCTTCACCATCCGGTCCACCAAGGGCTGGCGCCGGGTTGCCCTGCCCATCGCCGTCGTCGTGCTCGGCCTCAGGATGGCCATGGCCAGTCTCCGCCTGGCGCTCACCAAATAGTCGGCATGCCACGGCGCCGGCGAGGAGCCGCCATCAGGTTGGGTGTGGCCCTGGGCGCCGCCGGACTACTCCTCTCGTCCTGTAGCAGCGTCCACGTCGAACCCGAGGTGGTGTTCAAGCTCCCCTCGACGGCGGCGGGCTGCGGGGGTGCCACGGCCCTGGGTGGAGGGGCGGAGCGCATCCCGCTCACGGTGAGCACGGTGGCCGGGCAGGTGGCCGAAATGGTCAATGTCTGCGTCGGGGGACAGGGCCCGATTCCCTTCGTCCTCGACACCGGTGCCGGAGAGTCGACCATCGATGCCCGTTTGGTCGCCCGGCTGCATCTGGCCCACGACGGCCCGGCGTCCGGGTTCGCCGGGGTGGGGTGCACGGGCACCGCCGTGCCGGTGGCCGTCAAGGCTTGGTCGGTGGCCGGGGTCACCCTGGCTCCCCAGCAGCTGACCGAAGCCACCCTGCCCGGGATCGGCAAACGGGGCGAGCCGGTGGGCCTGCTCGGCTCTGATGTCCTGAGCCGTTTCGGCGCCGCGCGTATCGACTTCCGGGCCCAGACGCTGACCCTGGCGGGTCCACAAGGCCCCGCCCCTCGGGTGACCGCACCCCCGGTCGTCGGGCCGGTGGGCCCGCCGCCGCCGGCCGTCCTCACCGAGGGTCAGCGAGGGACGACAGTCCCGCTCACGGTCACCTTGTCCCCGGGGTCAGTCTCGCTCAATGTACGTGTGCGCTTCGGGCGGGGACCCACCCGCGGCTTCGTGGTCGACACCGGGGCGTCGCAGAGCGTCGTGGCCACCGTGGCGGCCCAGGCCGAGCATCTGGCCGGGAGCGACCTGGCGCAGCGCCAGGCCACCGTCTGCTCGGAGATCACGGTGCCCCTGGTGCACAGCGGGCCGTGGTCGATCCCGGGCGTGGCGCTCCACCAGCAGCTGATCGGCGAGACGAACTTCGGCGCCATCAGTTCGGGCGGGATTGAGGGCTTGCTCGGCTCGGATCTGCTCAAGCGCTACGGCTGGGTCATCTTCGACTACGCCGGGGGGCGGTTGGTCCTGGGTTGATCACCTGGTCCGATGTCAGGACAGCGCGGTTCCGAGCGCATCGAGAAGGTCCCCGGTGCCGCCCTCCCGGAATTCCACCTTGTCGCCCCCGTCGAGAAAGACGCCCTGCTCGGTAAAGGTCAGTTTGGTGCCGCCACCATCGGCGGCGAACTCGACCGTGGTCACCGAGACCGAGATCCTGGTGTCGCCGGCGTCCATGGTGTAGCTGTAGACGATGCGCTCGTCTGGGACGATCTCGCTGTAGGTGGCGGCGTAGGTGTAGACCGGGCCATCGGGAGGGCCGCCACGATTGGTCTCGTGGCCACCGACCCGGAAGTCCAGGGAATAGGCCGATTCCACTGGCGAGCCGAACCAGCGTGATTTGGCCTCCCTGGTGGCCCAGGCAGCAAAGACGCGCTCGGGTGGGACGGGATAATTGCGGACGATGGCGAATGTGGCGTGCTCGGCAGATCGGATGGTCATCTCTTGCTCCTTTGTTTGGTTTCGCCCTCGGCGAGGTACTCACCCAGGCGATCCAAATTGCGCTCCCAGGCCACTCGTTGACTCGCGAACCATTCCTCGGCCGTGCGCATGATCATCGGCTCAAGCCGGCAGGTACGGACCCGGCCGACTTTGTGCGAGCGCACGAGGCCACACGCCTCGAGGATGGCCAGATGCTGCACAACCGCCGAGAGGCTCATGCCCAGGGGCTCGGCCAGCTGGCTGACCGAAGCGGGGCCCCGTCCCAGGCGTTCCACCATGTCACGACGGGTTGAGTCACCCACGGCCCGGAACACGTCATCGACCGGCGGAGAATACTTAAGCATTGACTTAAGTATTGCCGATCACCCCCGGAGTGTCAATGCCATCAACAATTGGCCCCTACTCGGGCCCGGACAACCCCAACATGGCGGTGACGCCGTGGTCGCGCCCGGCCGTGTAGCCGCCGTCCACCGGCAGAGCATGGCCTGTGATGAACGAGGCATCGTCGGAGAGCAGGAAGGCGGCGGCGGCGGCGATCTCATCGGGCTGGCCCATGCGCCCGAGCTTGTGTTCGCTGATGATCCCGGCCAACGCGTCCTCCATGCCCGGGCCGCCGAAGATCCCCTCCGTCATGGGCGTCTCGATGAAGCCGGGGCAGATGGCATTGACCCTGATGCCGCGCCCGGCGTAGTCGATGGCCATGTT